>PYJE01000166.1:21558-52397 GCA_003635305.1 Candidatus Poribacteria bacterium
TCGGCGATAGCGCGTTGTTCCTCCATTAAATCGATGACAGGGTGCGGCGTTTTGGCATCGACTTCGGTGCTGTTCGCGTTTTCGAGGTGAGCGACGTTCCGGGCGAATTCAATCACGAGGCACTGCATGCCGAGGCAGAGTCCTAAGTAGGGGATACGATTTTCGCGTGCGTATTGCGCTGCAACGAGCATCCCCTCAATGCCGCGGTACCCGAACCCTCCCGGCACGAGGATACCGTCTATGTTTTCAAAAGCGGTGCCGCCGCAATCGGTGCCGACGAGTGTCTCTGCGTCTACCCACCGAATCTCAATTGCCGCTTCGTTGGCAATTCCACCGTGTTTGAGTGCTTCCTGCACGCTGATGTAGGCATCGCTGCCGCTGGTGTATTTTCCGACGATGGCGATGCGTGCGGTGTGCTTCGGGTTTTTGAGTCTATCCACCATGGCGCGCCATTCGGTATCCTGCGATGCACGTTTTTCCAGCCCGAGTTTCTTTGAGACGAGCGCGCCCATGCCCTGCTTTTCAAAATTGAGCGGAATTTCGTCAACGCAGTCCGTGTCTAACCCTTCGAGGATGTAATTTTCGCTAATCCCGCAGAGCATTGCGACTTTCGTGCGCACGCTTTTATCAAGCGGCTGGCGCGTGCGGCAGAGCAACAGGTCTGGCTGGATACCCAATTCTTGGAGTTTACGGATGCTGTGCTGCGTCGGTTTGCTTTTGCTTTCACCGTTCGGTAGCGTATAAATCAGCGAGACGTGCAGGAACATCGTATTTTCGCGGCCTACCTCTACCGCCATCTGTCGGATTGCCTCCACAAAAGGCGGCATCTCGAAATCGCCGATAGTGCCGCCTATCTCCGTGATGACGATGTCCGCATCGGTTCCTTTGCCGAGTTGATAAATGCGGCGTTTAATTTCATCGGTGATGTGCGGGATAAGTTGCACCGTTTCACCCAGGTAATCGCCGCGCCGCTCCTTCGCGATGACTTCGCTATACACAGAACCGGTAGTGAAGTTGGAATGCCGATTCAGAGCGATGCCGAGGAACCGTTCGTAGTTGCCCACATCTAAGTCTGTCTCTGCACCATCATGTGTGACGAACACTTCGCCGTGTTGGAACGGATTCATCACGCCTGCATCGACGTTAAGATAAGGATCGATTTTGACTACCATCACCTGAAACCCACGGTTGATAAGCAACCGTCCCAGCGATGCTGTCGTAATGCCTTTGCCGATGCCGGAGATAACGCCGCCTGTTACGAAAATATATTTTGTCATTTCTGTTCTACTAACTGATGGATATGGAAGTCCACCCTTACCTTGTAGTTTTGCGAGGGACAGGCCCTCGCGCTACGGTGGTGGCTGTAGGAAAAGCGCGCTTAGAAAGCGCGCCTACCGGGCCATGCTGTCCCTCGCGCTACGGTGGTGGCTGTAGCCTGCCGCCGTGACGGTGTAGTTTTGCGAGGGACAGGCCCTCGCGCTATCCCTCGCGCTACGGTGGTGGCCAAATATAGACATTCGCGCCTCATCATTCGTGTGAGAGAATCTGTTTGACCCGGGCTAAATCTGCGGGCACATCTACACCGATGAGGGGTATCTCGGTTTCAACGACGTGGATAGGCACGCCGTGCTCCAAAAAGCGCAGCTGCTCTAACCCTTCTGCTTTTTCATAAGGCGTGCTATCCCACTTTGTGAAGGCGAGGAGTTGCTTGCGGCGATAGGCATATAAGCCGACATGCCGATAGACAGGAAATTCTTGCAGTGCTGTCTCATTGATTTTACCGGGCATCGGTGCGCGCGAGAAATATAACGCATCGCCTCGCAAATTTGTGACAACTTTTACGATGTTCACGTCCCGATAGTCCGCGACGGTGTCAATTCGCTGTTTGAGTGTGGTGACTTGGATGTCTTGTGCGCTGTTTGAAACCGCGCCTACGGGTTCGGGCCTGGAAATTGCCTCTATTGATTGTGCGCGGTTGTAAACCGCGCCTACGGGTTCGGGCCTGGTAGGCGCGCTTTGTAAGCGCGCACGCGCACGCGCACTAGTAGGCGCGCTTTGTAAGCGCGCACGCGCACTGGTAGGCGCGCTTTGTAAGCGCGCTTCCATGAAGGGACATATCATCAAATCGAGTTGCGCGGGTTCAAGCAACGGTTCGTCACCTTGGATGTTGACGACGATGTCGCACGTTAGTCGTTCTGCGACGCGCGCGACGCGTTCAGTGCCGGTGGCGCACTCGCCAGTCATCTGGACGTTTCCGCCGAATCCGATGACAGCATCGTAGATGCGTCTATCATCGGTAGCGACGATGACTTCGTCAAGCGTTTCCGCGTGGCATGCGCGTTCGTAAACGTGTTGCACCATCGGTTTCCCAAAAATGTCCGCCAACGGCTTCCCCTCGAACCGACTGGAGGCATAGCGCGCGGGAATAACTCCGACAATAGACAGATTCCTCTCACTGCGATTTGGGGGTGTCATCAATACTCCTACCTAAAAAGTTTTGAAGAAGAATTCCTGCCAAAACGGCGATAACCATAAAAGCGAGGCCGGTGCCGGTAAATCCCAACAGGAGTTTGCCGATGCCGAACAGCGTCGCGTAGATGAAAGCGGCACCGATAACCCAGGCGAATAAGGCGGGTGCGGCTTTTGTTGGGGCATCCACTGCGTCGCGAGGGACAGGCCCTCGCGCTACGGTAGAAGTGGGAGTCTCTGTCTCCCCTATCGCCGCGACAATCGGCTTCCATCCGGCTACACTCGGGCGCACGCGATGGTAAAATGCTGTCAGCGTTGCCATTGATACCGGTGAAGTTAAGAACGTGGCGACTATCCATACTACCGTGGAAAATGGCACGATGATGAGCATCTGGAGCGCGAATTCGTCTTTCGTCTGTGGCACGGTGAAAACGACGATGGAAGCGATGAGTGCCGCCACCATCGCTGAAATTTCTGACCAGGCGTTGATGCGCCACCAATACCATCGCAGAATCTGCACGAGCCCGATGCCGGAATTGAGCGCGATGAGGAATTTCCACGCATCCGCGATGGAATCCATTGAGAGACTCGCGCCACCTGCAATTATCATGATAAAGATTACTGAAACGCGCGAGGCGGCGACGTAGTGACTCGCGGCGGCTTCCGGCTTGAAAAAGCGTTTATAGAAATCGTTGACGAGATAGGACGCGCCCCAGTTGAGGTGCGTATCGATGGTTGACATGAACGCCGCCAAAAACGCCGTTAACATTAACCCGAGCAATCCTGTCGGCAGGTAACTGAGCATCAGCATCGGATAGCCTGCTTCTGCGTCGTGTAAGGCCGGGTCTGCGTGCTGCGGATCCCCGAGGCCGGGGTAGACTACCATTGCGACGAGCGCGACGAGAATCCACGGCCACGGACGGAGTGTGTAGTGCGCAATGTTGAACCACAACGTCGCGAGGAGCGTGTGGCGTTCATCCTTCGCGGCGAACATCCGTTGTGCGATATAGCCGCTGCCATCAACCCCGTTAGATGCCCACCACTGCACGCCGAGGTAGACACCGAATGTGAGGATTGCCATTTCGCCTGCGCTGAAGTCGGGCGTAAAGTTCAGCACGGTATGTTCTGCGCCGTAAATCTCGCTCAGTTTCGCCTTGAGTGTGTCGATGCCGCCGACTTTATGGATAGCGATGCCTGCCAGGGCGATGGAACCCACCATCGCCATGCCGAATTGCACCAGGTCTGTCATGACAACTCCCCAGAACCCGGAGAGCGCGCAATAAATGCCGGCGATGAGCAGGCATCCCATGACAACTAGCACCTTTGTGGGCAGGGGGAGGACGAATGCCTGCTGCATCACCACGATTTCCCAACTCACTGTCTCCGGCAATCCGAAGGTAAGAACGACGATTTTCTGCATCGCGAGGATAACCCATCCCATCGTAATGCAGTTAATCGGCAAACCGATATAGAGGGCCCGGAAGCCGCGCAAAAAACTTGCGGAGGGCCCTGAATAACGGAGCTCTGTCAATTCAACATCCGTGATAATTTCTGCGCGCCGCCAGAGCCGGGAGAAGAGGAACGTCGCCAGCATGCCACCTAACACCGCATTCCACCACAGCCAGTTGCCGGCGATACCGTCGTTGACAACGAGCCCGGTGACAGCCAGCGGCGTATCCGCTGCGAACGTCGTGGCTACCATAGAGGTGCCTGCAAGCCACCACGGGAGATTGCGTCCGGAGACGAAAAATTCATTGATATTCTGTCCGGCACGTTTGGAAAAGTAGATGCCGAGCCCCAGCGCGAAGACGATATAACCGATGAGAATTGCCCAATCTATGGGTGAAATGTTCATACATTTTAGTTTACAAGAAAATGGCGTTAAAATCAAGGAAATTATTTGCATGCAGGGAGAGAAAAATGTTAAAATGTTGTTGAAGTAGATGCTATCAAATAATGTTGCGAAAAAAGGAGATTTGGAAGATGAAAACCTATATGATGCTTTTAACGTGCCTACTTTTGGTATCCCAGGTCAGCGGTGTGTCCGCCGATATGCTGGATCCAGATCTGGTGCTATACTTTGACTACGAAGACTTCGACGGCGATACCGTCGTTGGAAAATCGGGGCGCGGGTATGATGGCGCGATTAACGGGAAGGTCACGCAGTCGGACGATGGGAAGTTCGGGAAAGCCGCGCATTTCGTCGCTGGCAGCTTCCTCGATTTGAATGGCCCGAACATTAATCCGGACGATATTCCGACAGAAGGGATGAGCGTCGTCGCGTGGATTAACGTTGAGGCGGTATCCGACATGGCAATCTTCAACGCTCGTGCCGGTGACAACACGTGGTTGGTGCATCCGGAGGCGCGTGGCGATGGTAATTATCGCTGGCTCAATCGGAGTCCCGGTGGCGCGACTATCTTTGACATCCGCGCTGGCAAGAATAAGGCGAACGAGTGGGTGCATTACGCTGGCACGTTTAGCCGTGCCGATGGGGTGGCAGTGCTTTACATCAACGGAAGTAATGTTGGTGAAGAGAACGCGCGGGTTGGCACCCCCATCGCGCCCGATTGGGATTTAGGGGCACGCGTCGGGTATAACATTGACAATAACCGTCCGTTCAACGGCCTCATGGATGAGTTGAACGTTTGGAAGCGCGGGTTAACGGAGGAAGAGGTAAACGCTATCATGGACGATGGCGTTGATGGCTTCCTCGCGGTGGAGGCGCGCGGTAAACTGACGACGACATGGGGACGGCTGAAGACGGCGCGTTAGTTTTGAGGGACGCGGCACCTGTCGCGTCCTCATCAACCCTTACTCGGACGCAGAACACTCGCCGTTGGCGCGGTTTGTAACCGCGCCAACTGAACTCGGGCGCAGAACACTCGCCGTTGGCGCGGTTTGTAACCGCGCCAACTGATAGAGAAGGCTAGCCTTTGCGGCAGTCCTATTGAAAATTGAATGGTTCTGCGTTCACTCACTTTTTGATTGACTTTCTGTCCTGGCGCAAAGCGAACGGATACGTTGTTCGTAGTTGAACATCCCTCTACGTAACCCGAAATTGACGTTGTCAATTTCTACTTTCTATCAAAAATGTAGAAAACAACAACGTTGTTTTCGGCTTTACGAGGAGAGATGTTCAAGCACCAACCACCTACGCCGAACGCCTTGCGAACAACAAAAAAAACCATGCAAACGATTTTGGAGCGGTATCAAACAACCTTCGCAAAAGATAGAGAGCTCTCGCGCGCGGCGACGCAGCTATTTCCCGATGGCGTAACGCACGACAGCCGGTATATGGCCCCCTTTCCTGTCTACATTTCGCGCGCAGCGGGCGCGAAGAAGTGGGGAGTTGATGGAAAAGAATTTATTGATTATTGGGCGGGCCATGGCGCGCTGCTCCTTGGGCACAACCCGCCTGCGGTTGTCGAAGCGGTAACCGCGCAGATGCATCGCGGCACACACTACGGCGCGTGCCATCCGCTTGAATTGGAATGGGCACGACTCGTAACCGAGCTTATTCCATCGGCGGAACGGATTCGGTTTGTCAGTTCTGGCACTGAGGCGACGCTGATGGCGATGCGTCTTGCGCGTACCTACACGGGTAAGAACAAGGTGTTAAAGTTCACCGGGCATTTTCACGGCTGGCACGACAGTCTCATCTTGGGTGCATATCCGCCGTTTGATGTGCCGGTGCCCGGCATCCCACAAGAGGTGCGGGATACCACCCTCCTCTGTCCACCGAACGATATCGGTGCAGTGGAAAACCTGTTGAAATCGGATGCTGACATCGCCTGCGTTATCCTTGAACCTACCGGTGCGTCTTTCGGTATCGTGCCAACCGATGGGGTATTTTTGAGGCAATTGCGGGAGCTCACAGCGGCACACGGTGTCCTCCTCATTTTTGATGAGGTTATCACGGGGTTTCGCGTTGCACCGGGCGGCGCGCAAGCCTACTACGATGTCACGCCAGATCTGACAACACTCGCGAAAATTTTGGCGGGTGGGCTTCCCGGCGGCGCGCTTGTCGGAAAAGAGGAGATTCTGGAGCTCATTTCAATGCAGTCCGAGAAGCGCGGTTTGAAGATGCCGCATCCTGGCACCTTTAACGCGAATCCTCTCTCTGCGTCTGCAGGTATTGCGATGCTTGACATTGTCAAGACTGGCGAGCCGCATCAGCAGGCCAACCGCATTGCCAAACGGCTTCGTGATGAATTGAATCAACTTATTGACGCGCACGGCTTGGATTGGGCGGTTTACGGGGAATTCTCTGGCATCAAGCTGCTCATTGGACACGGTGAGAAGGATGTCCGTGCGGTGGAATTTAACGCCTACGAGTGGGATTATCGGAAACTAAAGGGCGGCAACGATGAGCGATTGCTCACGCCGCTCCGGTGCGGGTTGCTGCTGAACGGCATCGATCTTGCCAGTAACGGTGGGATGACTACCGCCGCGCATACCGAGTCGGACATCGCAAAAACGGTGCAAGCCTTCGCGCAGACGATTGAGTGGATGCAAATGGAGGGGTTGATTTCTTAATCGACTGCGCGCGTTGCTGTTGCAAGAAAATGTCTTTTGTGATACACTATAACTATGGAGGCATTCGTTATGAAAGAAACGCCTGAGAAACACCCGGAGTTGGACTTCGATCCGGCCACCTATACGAATCCGGTTCTTGAAGAGTGCTATCGCATCAAGCGAGAAATCAACGCCGAATTCAACAGCCTGCAGGAGTACCACGAATACCTGGTTGCCCAATCGGCGAAATGGAAGAAGCTGGGATGGAAATATCGCTCGGTGCTGCCACGCCGAGTTGACAACCCTTGCGAGGAAGCAGAAACTGAACGTGCATGAAAGCGGCGAGGTTGAGTTCATAACCGTTCGCGCGCTTTGCTGTTGCAAGAAAGGCTCTTTTGTGATACACTATAATGAGGAAGAACCACAAGTCTACATTGAGACGACAGTGGCAAGCCACCTCGTTGCGCGGCCTACCCGCGATGCGAAAATGGCGGCGTGGCAACGGGAGACCCGGCGGTTTTGGCACGACTACGCAAATCGGTTTGAATTTGTCACTTCCGATGTTGTGCTGAACGAGGCAGGCCGGGGCGATGCGGCCGCTGCAAATCTCCGTCTCGCGGCACTAGCGGAGCTCACGGTATTGGAAGCATTGCCAAAGGCGGATGAGTTGTGTTATAACTTATTGGATGCAGGCGCAATTCCACGGAGTTCGCATCCTGACGCGGAACATATCGCCATTGCAGCGGTCCATGGCGTTGCATACCTCGCCACGTGGAACTATAAGCATCTTCTCAACGTAGACAAGCAGCAACTAATTAACGAGGTGTGTGAAGCGGCGGGTTTTCGCCCTGTTGTTATCTGCACACCTTCCGAATTAATGGAGGCATTCGTCATGAAAGAAACGCCTGAGAAACACACGGAAACGGAATTGGATTTCGATCCGGCCACCTACACGAATCCGGTCCTTGAAGAGTGCTATCGCATCAAGCGAGAAATCAATGCCGAATTCAAAACGACTCGTGAATACGGGGACTACTTGAGGGCTCAATCGGCGAAGTGGAAGAAGCTGGGATGGAAGTATCGCTCGGGGCCGCCGCGCCGAGTTGACAACCCTCGCGAGGAAGAAGAGACTGAACAATGAAAACGATTACCTATCGCGATGCGCTGAAAGAGGCACTCGTTGAGGAGATGCATCGCGACGAAGCAGTTTTTCTGATGGGAGAGGACATCGCCGAATACGGGGGGGCCTACAAGGTGACAGATGGCCTCTTCCAGCAATTCGGCAAGGCGCGCGTGCGCAACACGCCTATCTCCGAAGCCGCCATCATCGGCACTGCCCTCGGTGCTGCCGTTACCGGCATGCGTCCTGTCGCCGAGTTGATGTATATTGACTTCACGGCTGTCGGCATGGATCAGATTGTCAATCAGGTAGCGAAGATACGTTATATGGTTGGTGGACAATTGGATGTGCCGCTAGTGATTCGGACGCAAGGCGGTGCCGGCCGGTCTTCGGCTGCGCAACATGCGCAGAGTTTGGAGGCATGGTTTGTGCATATCCCCGGCCTCCTCGTGGTGATGCCTGCAACCCCCTACGATGCGAAAGGTTTGTTGAAAACCGCGATTCGTGACGACAATCCGATTATGTTTATTGAACATAAACTCCTTTATACGGAAGAGGGGGACATCCCGGAGGAGGAGTATACGATACCGTTGGGCGTTGCCGATGTGAAGCGCGAGGGGGATGACATCACTATCCTTGCAACCTCTCGGATGGTGCTCCAGGCCTTGGCTGCTGCCAACGAGCTCGCCGACGAAGGCATCTCTGCAGAAGTGATCGATCCGAGGACATTGATGCCGCTTGATAAGGAGACGATTTTCAATTCGGTCCGGAAGACAAATCGACTCCTGATTGCGCATGAAGCGGTTGGCCGCGCGGGGTTCGGCGCGGAAATTGCCGCCCTTGTCGTTCGGGAGGCGTTTGACTATCTGGATGCGCCGATTGAACGTGTCGCCGCCGCGCCCGTGCCAGTGCCGTTCGCGCCAGTGATGGAGAACTTTGTTATTCCGGATGCGGCGCAAATAGTGGAGGCGGCGCGCAAATTGGTGCGTTATGAGATTTGAGGCGAACGTTTTCCGCAAATCAATAGACGGCAGAACGTGGCGTAATCGAAAATGCCCGTGTTCCCTAGGGCGAGGGAGAACCTGTCCCTCGCCATCGGTTCGGTTTGCAACCGCGCCTTTTAAAATTCCCACCTTAACAGCATCGGTGCGTTATGCCAGACGAGGACTCCTACCGCGGTGCCTAATGCTGCGCCGACTATCACATCTGACGCGTAATGCCGCCCTAGATAAATGCGCGAAAATCCTACGAATCCCGCGCCGACGTAAAGCGGCACTCGCCATCGCGGATACCGATACCCTAAAATCGTGGCGGAAGTGAACGCCAGAGACGTATGTCCCGACGGAAAAGCGGGATTCCCCAACGTTTCATCAAGCGGCCGCTTTCGTCCGACTAGGTGTTTCATGCCGTAAGTCATCGTTCCTGTTGCCAAGAACGCCGAAGTCAACAGCCGCCCGGTCTCCCGATGCTCCGGATTGCCGTAAGCCATGAGGAGCATGGAGACTCCCATCACGGCGCGGTAGTGTCCGAATTCGGTGATGCCTTCCATCAACGTCCACAGGGGTTCGCGACGCGGCGGCGCGTCGTAGATACTGTCAAAAACGGCTTTATCCCAGCGCGATAACACATTTTCTGCCGCCGCATTCGGGCACATTGCGATGCAGCAGCACAAGCAGATTGAGATGCGTATTTTTTGTAAGGTGCTAATATGAAACCCTCCGTCTCCTTTTTGCGTTATTTTCTGCAAAAGGAGATAGTATGAGAATACGTGCATTGACAGTTGAATATAACCTCACCGAAGCCGCGCGGATGCTCGGCATTTCCGCATCGGCACTTAAACAGGGGGTTGATGCCGGGCACCTCCGGTGCTATTATCGACTCGGTAAAAACGATTATCAGTTTCACGAGGCGAGTCTCCTGACGAATCAGGAGTTGCTTGCCCGGAAAGAATGGACGCGTTTTCAGGGGGCGCCGGCTGCCTCTATGGCCTAAGCGCGCTTTGTAAGCGCGCCTACCGATGCGGGGATGCGGCCCAGGCGCGCTTGGAAAGCTCGCCTACCGATGAGGAGATGCGGCAGGAAGCATTTCTACCACGGGGCTTGGCGTTCTGGGAGTGCATCCACCGTCCACGCCATCCGGTCGATGAGGCGTTCCTGCATTGCCAATCGAACGTTGCTGTAATTTGCATCGTGCCAGAGGTTGCGCGTCTCCTGTGCATCCGCTTCCAAATCATAGAGTTCGCCGCCATTTGTTCCGTGCGCGGCGACTAACTTATACCGTTTGTCCCGCACCATCGTCGCATGTGCGGCAGGCTCTCTGTGCCATCCCATCGCGTTGTAGTATTCACAATAGACATCATCGCGGTGCGCATCCAACGGTGCATCGCCTGTCAGCATCGGGAGGAGGCTTTGTCCCTGCATGCCGGGGTGCCGTTCCATGTCGGATGCCGCCAGCAGCGTCGGTGCCAAATCGACTAATTCCACGAGTGCATCGGAACGCGAACCGTTGTTCAGCATCCCCGGTCCTGAGATAATCAGCGGCACTCGGATGGCGGGTTCGTAGAAATAGGGGCCTTTGAGGTAGATGCCGTGGTCCCCGAGCATTTCACCGTGGTCGGACGTGAAGATGACGATGGTGTTTTCTCGCTGTCCGGTCTCCTCCAAGAAGTTAAGCAGTCTGCCGACTTGCGCGTCGATCACGTCAATCATCGCCCAGTAGGCGGCGCGCACCCAGCGATGGTCTGCCGCAGTCATTGCCTTGTAAGGATACCCAGCTCTTTTGCCATACGCGCCACCGTGGTCGATCTTCTGCCAAATCGGTTTGTTATCCAATTCGCCTTCGACGTAGTTCGGGAGCGGGATATCGTCTAGTATCTCGCGATAGCGTTCAAGGGCGGCGACAGGCGGATCGAACGCGTGATGCGGGTCGAACATGTTCACCGAAAAGAGCCACGGTTGCTCAAAGCGTTCGGCATTCCTGATGAACGCCATCGCGCGCTCAATACTCCACGTTGTCTGGCTGTGTTCATCCGATGGGATTACTTGCACATATTGTGAATCGGCGAACGGTTTGCTTTCTCGGCGGAGCCCTTTGTTGCGTAGCCATTGCGTATAATCGTGCGCGAACCAGACATCGCTCGGGTCGTGCGACCAGAAGAATTGAGCGTAGCCGTCATCAATACGTTGCTCTGTGCCTTTACAGACGCTTGGATTGCAAGGCGCGAGGTGAAGTTTGCCTGCCAGGCCGCACACATACCCGGCATCGCGGAGCAGTTTTGTGACGAGCACTTCGTCGGGTGGGATTGCTTGTCCGTTTTGTCGGCATCGTGTGGTGCGCGGGTATCTGCCCGTGAGGAAGCTGGCGCGACTCGGCGTGCAGACAGGGTTTTGCGAGTAGGCGTTTTCAAAAAGCACACCTGCTGCCGCCAATTTATCTAGGTTCGGTGTTTGCACGAACGGGTTTCCGTAGCAGCCGAGGGTATCAAATCGCTGCTGGTCGCTGCATATCCAGAGTATGTTCGGTTTCATGCTTAGCATCCTTAAAGGGGTTTTAAAGGAAAGGGATTCTCTTTCTCAAGGCATCTCAATGGGCACAATCCACCCCTTGGTTATTGCGGGTTTATAGGCGTTATCGCGGAGGTAATCTGATGTGTGCCAGATGCAGAGATGCTTTCCATCTGGCATCCAGACGACAGATGTCACCTTCAACTGTGTCCGTGCGATTGGAAATTTGCGCCCGGTTTCAGCGTCGTAAATCCAGATTTTCCATCGGAGTCCCTCGCAGTCCTCACGTTCTAAATACGCCAACCGCTTCCCTGCCGGTGCCCAGGCTGGCGACGTATGTTTCAAAATCTGCGTCTGTGTTGACGTGGAAGTCGCATCGGCGAGGTGGAGCTGCTTATCGATGAACTGCCCCGGCCGGTTGCTACCGGACAGGACATAGGCGAGTTGCGTTCCATCTGCCGCCCAGTTGAGGTGCGCGACGTGCTGATGCTGCGTTGGGATTTCTTTTACACGTTGTCCGTCTACTCCTTGGAGGCGGATGCCGACATATTTCTGGTTATGGACACCGAACGCCACGCGCGTTCCATCGGGTGCCCAGGATGGCGCGGGGAGGTAGGTGTAAGCCTGCTTGCGTCGTTCAACGGGCACACGCGCAATCGCCTGCATTCCGCTTCTGTCGCTGTTGATGCGGTAGACGATGTCCATGCTTTTATCACGCCGCCGAAACACGAGGCGGTTTGACGTGGGGGACCAGGCGGGCCCGTCGCCGCGAATTAACTTTTTGACCCGGCCGAGTTTCCAATCTATCGTGTAAACGTAACGTTCTGTCTTCTCATCTACCTCAAATGCTAGGAGCCGACTATCGAGGGACCAGGAGAGATGCGGGTTGTAAATGGCACTTGGGGAGCCCTGCGAATTCGCGGTATAAAGTTTACGCGCCCGTTTCGCCTCTTTATCCATGATGAGGAGTTCGCTTGCCTGCCAGTATCTGCCGCGGAGTTCGGTTCTTTTTAGCATTGCGATGAGTTCGCCATCGGGGCTCCAGCGCGGGTATTCTGCGCCTTCGACGAGTTGCAGCGTCCGTCGCTTTCCGCAGAAGTTGGTGTTAAACAGCACGCCGTCTGTCTCTTCAAATTCTCCGAAGGCGAAGGTATCCATCCAACCGCGTTCGCCGTTTGGAAGTTCCACCTCATACCATTCGTCGGAGGATTGCAGCATCGGCAGGACAACGCCATCGTTGAGACGCAGGAGGGGTTTCTCTGTTTGTGCGTTTCGATTGGCGTAGACAGCGGCGTTATCATGCGTGACGATTCCGGTTGCGCGCGTGGGTGTAGAAGGCGCGTCTGCAGGCGGCGTTGCGTTTCCGAATGCGTAGATGTTTCCGTCGCCGGAGGCGGCGTAGAGGATGCCATCGGAGATGGCGGGTGCCGCGTCAATAAAACCGCGCGTCTGATATGCCCACGTTTCCGTTTTCGATGCTTCGTCAAACGCGTAGATGTTTCCATCGCGCGCGCCGATATAGACAAACCCGTTCGCGATGATAGGATAACTGTTGCTTCCCGCAGTCTGTTCTCGCCACAACTTTGCATTGTAAAGCGGAGAAATCGGCCGGAATGCGCCGTTTGCGCAGCCGTATTCAATCCCGCGAATCCTGACGGTGCGTTCGCGCGTTGCTTCAAGCGTTCCGGTCCTCGCGTTCAATTGATAGATTTTTGCGGGAAACGCGCCGATGTAAAGTTTTCCATCAACGACAATAGGCGGTGCGTCCATCCAATTCGTGGATTTGAACGCCCACACTTGTTCGCCGGTATCGGCATTGAGCGCGTAAACCTTGTTGTTTCTCGCGCTGAAATAGACTCGGTTTCCCACCGCGGTCGCTGCGTATCGGATGGCACTGCCTGCGTCAAAAACCCAGTTGATATGCCATCGTTTGGCATCAAGCGCATACAGTTTGCCATCAGTTGAACCGATGTAGAGAACGCCGTTTGCGACTACGGGGGAGGCGTGGAGCGGGCCGCCGGTTTTGAATTGCCACAGCAGCTGGAGCGGCGGCGTGAGCGTCTCATCCGCACTGACACCGGAAAAGTCTAAATCGTGCATGAACATGTGCCAATCCTCGGCGCGCGGTGTTGGGAATTCGACAGGGGTAGCGACTTCGGCGACTTCCTGCTTCGGTGCCGGCGGCCGTTGCTGTCGGTTCTCTTGTGAATCGCAACCCCACGCGAGGAGCAAGACGAGCCCGACAAGGGACGCACAAAAGGCGTGACGAAGAAGCACTGCTAGATTGATGGCATATTTTGGGGTAATCTGCACGAATACATCCTTCTTTTTTTCGTGAAATGCTAGTATTTGTCATTTTAGCATGATGTGAAAAATTGGGCAAGCGAAATTTGGAGAGGGCAGCTCGGCGGGTTTTCCCGTCGGTAGGCGCGGTTTTCATTTGCGTTCGGATTTTTGCAAAAAAAGTTGACAAAAATTTGAATTTTATGTATATTTTTTGCAAATGATGGAATTACTTCGACAATTCCTATCTATGGACAGGACGATATCATTTTCCACCGGTAGGCGCGGTTTCAAACCTCGCCTACCAGGCGGGTTCTGCGTCCGTTTTAATGGAAAACGCAATCGTTCCGAACTATGGGGGAGCCGGGTAGCTTCCCAAATCTACCGAAGGGTGATGGACATGCGAAACGCACGTATCAATTTCAGAGACGAGAAAGCGATAAGTTTTCACGCGCATCTGGTTGGCATAGCGCGCGGCCTCTTCGCGCGCTTACGTGCTGTCGGTTGTTTTGACAATCGGATAGGTAGAATCACCCCCCCCCATCACTTCACATCTGTTAATGAGTTACGTTGCAAGACAGCATCGGGATTCCCCGTTGCTCTGTCTTCGTGCCCGGACGCGCGCTGCTGCGTCGCGGGCTATTTTCATTGCCCCGGGTCTCTTCCGAGGCCCATTACCTACAAATCTCTTAAATAGAGGAGGAATTTTTAAATGAAACTGTTTATTTCAGTCCTTTTCGTTGTTGCGCTGGCGAGCGGCATTGTGCAGGCAGACCTGAACGATGGAGTCATCGCCGCGTGGACGTTTGACGATGGAAAAGTCACCGATGCCATCGCGGATGCGCACGGTGAACTCTTCAAAGCCGCCAAAATTGTCGATAAGGGCAGGTTTGGCAAGGCGTTAGACGTGGATGGCAGTAAGGATACGCGTGCTGAGGTTCCCTTCAACGCAGGCCTTGAAAAAGCCATTGAGGGCGCGCACACCGTATCGTATTGGCTTTACGTCCGAAACGGGGTAGATCACGCCGGCGTGTGGAAAGGCGAAAAAGTCGGCTGGGGTGCCAATTTCACCTTCCGGCTTTTGACAATCAACAACTCCGACATGACTTTCGGCACAACCACCGGCGGTAACGAAAACTGGATGCGGACTGATGGCGTGATTGAAGCCGAAGAGTGGTATCATGTCTGTCAGACTGCAGACGGTGAGGAAGCCATCGCTTATGTTCAGGAAGATGGCGGCAAAATCAACATTCCTGCCAGCGGACAAGCGAATCCGCAAGTCGCGCCTGAACCTTACAATCTTTTTGAAGACCGGCCCTTGGAAATCGGCGCAGGCCGGCAAATCGGCGGTAACCAAGGGAATGATACCTTCCTCGATGCGTTGATTGATGAAATTATCATCTGGGATCGCGCGCTATCTGAAGACGAGGTGCAGGACCTAGCGAACGGCAACCGGCCCGACAGGGCACTGGCTGTCAAAGCGGAAGGGAAATTAACCACGGCGTGGGGGAAGATGAAATCCTACCATCGTCGTTAAGTTTAGGAAGGCGGCGCGCCGTCGTCTTCGGTCACGGCCTGGTAGGCGCGGTTTCAAACCGCGCCTACGGGAAGGAGGCGGCGCGCGCCGTCGTCTTCTGTTTATTCAAAGTGGGGTTGTGAAATTGCATGACGAACGTGCGATGTTCACAGCCTGGTAGGCGCGGTTTCAAACCGCGCCTACCGGTGTATTCCGCAAAATAAGGAGTTTTTATTATGAAGAAATTATGTCTGTTTGCGTTTTTAACGCTCACGGTTTTCAGCGTCAATAGTTACGCCGGTTTGGAAGATGGCCTCGTTTCTGTGTGGAACTTTAACGATGGCACTGCCAACGATCTTATCGGCGACAACGATGGCGAGTTTATGAACGGTGCCAGCGTCGCCGCTGGCGAATTCGGGATGGCACTTAACCTTGACAACCCGGAGAATCCCGCAACCGGCGACAACACCGGGCAATACGTCGAAATTCCGTCGTCCGCGAGCCTTGAACAAGATGATGGCGTTTTTTCTGTCGCCTTGTGGGCCTATATCCGGGCTGAAGGTGGCAGGGACCACGCCGCGATGTTCTGGAAGGGTGAAAAAATCGGATGGGGCGCGAATTTCATGGTGCGGATGTGCACCACTACCGCGACTACCATGACCTGGGGGAGTTGCTGGGAAGGCACCGAAGGTTGGTTCGCCACTGATGATGTTTACGCCGAAGAGGAATGGGTGCATGTCGCCTACGTTGCCGATGGCACTGAGGCGAAAGCGTATGTAACCTCTTCAGTCACGGGCGACACTGTTATCCCGCCTAGTGGGCAAGACAACCCGAAGGCGATTACTACACCGCTACTGACGTTCCCAGATCAGCCTGTTGAAATCGGGGTAGGCCGGCAGGTAGGCGGCAATGCTGGCAATGACTTCTGGATTGACGGCATGATCGACGAGATCGGCTTCTGGGACCGCGCGCTAAGCGAAGATGAAGTGCGCGCCCTGGCGGGTGGCGCAGTTGTCGCTGTGGAAGCACAGGGCAAACTCGCTACCACGTGGGGTAACCTCAAGAAGCGGTAAGGGAGCCCTCCCGGGCTTGATACCCTGAGGAAGAAGGTAGGGCGGGGGCCTGTCCCCCGCCCTGTTTTTGTTCGGGATACGAAATGGAGTTGCGCAGAACCAGCCTAGGATGCGCGGTTGGAAACCGCGCTTACCGGGTCCATCGCGCCATGGCACCATCTTTCGCCACTAGGTTCAGAGTTAACGTGACGTTTTGCGCGAAGGCGGTGCTTTGCAAGAACAGCGTGCACACCACGCAGCAGATGAGCGTGTGAAGAAGAATATGTTTCTGGTGCATCTATAAACTCCTTTTAAGAGGTGTTAATGACGGACAAACAACAGAGGGCCCATCAGGCGCACGCCTTTGTCGCGCAGCCGTTGACGGACATCCTCCCCTGCCGCTCCAAGACGGAGCGTCTTCCTCGCCTTCTCCACCCGTTGCAGCGTCGCACGTTTCATCCGCGCAGGTGCGGCGGCGTGGGCGCGTTCCAATGCTGCCACCGCCTGCTCATACGCTCCCATCTGGTAATAACAGAGCCCATCTACACCGTATGGAAGATATCGGGGTTCCAGTTGTTGCGCTTTTTGCGCGTAGCCGAGTGCCGCCGCCGGCTGCGTCCCATAGATGCACAGGGCGAGCTGGTGTAGGACATACGGATGATGCGGCTGCATCTCATATAAGCGGCGCAAGACTGCGGCTCGCTCCTCACCGTAAGTCGAAAATTCTCGCCCGCCAATTTCTACCCAGGTGATGAGCGTCTCAAAGTCATCGGGGTTCTCGGCTAGGGCTCTGTCCGCATAGGTAGGCGCATCATAATGTCCTGATTCGGCGAGGAACCGTGTGTAAGGGAGGAGGCCGAGAGCTGCCACGTTTATCTGATGGATTTTTTCGTCATACTCTTTCTGTGACATCTCGCCGGCTCTGTATTGCTGATACAGCGGTTTGACTATTTTTTGTGTTCGTTCCCATGCGCCGGGCGGTGCTTCAATCGGTGCCCACGGTATTAAAGTGAAAGTATGCGGATCCTGTTGGAAGCGGGGCCCCTGTGCGTTTTCCGGTGCCTCCGGTGTCACCGCTGCTGCGGATGGTGAAGAAGCCGCCTGTTCCGACGATGCGGTATCGGCGGTGTCCGCAGGTGGGGGTGTGGGTGGTATGCGTTGGGATGTTGGATCACATCCCGAACTGAACCACAGGCTCAGAGCGAAGCAAAGAGCGGCTAGTCCAAGACTGAGGCGCGTTAACGGCAGTGCTTTCGCGGAAGACTGTCTGATCATATGATGTTCCTCCTGTTCCTGTTCGCCAGTGCGACTCGCGGCCCCGGCGTGGGGCTGCGCTTTGGCTGCAGGAACGTTTATTATTGTCCACAGCATCGCTAGGTAGGGTGACTTTGATGATGGCGTGGTTCGCCTGTTCCGGCACCCAGTCTTTGGTTACCGACAAGGTGAGTGATGCCGCTTGAGCAGACGCTGCAAGCCACGCCAAAACCAAGAAACACCAGGAGAAAAAGAAAGAACGATTTGACATCTTCGGGCCTCCTTTATCAATCCGCAAAGATGAGCCACTCGCCGTGGTGCTCCAATGCCTCAATGCGCTCGCGGGTCGTCTCACGGGCACGTTGAGTCAAAGCAACCTCCGCGAGACGTTTGAGGTATGCTAACGCCTTCACCTTGTCACCGAAAAAGTAATATTTCCGGGCCATCCTCAGGAATGCCCCTTCGCTGAAGCGTGGATCGAGTTGATAGGCGGTTTCAAGGAGGCGGATGCTTTCCTCAAATTCCTGATAGTCGCTCAGCAGATTTCCTAAATCGTATCTCACGCGGGCGGAGTTGGGGTTCATTTCCAAGAGGCGGCGATAGCCTGCCACCGCTCTCTCCCTCCATGCTTTTTCTTCAAGGTATGATTTAGGAAAGGGGTCGAATTGCAGCGTCGTCCAGAGAAGCAGCGTGTGGAAGTCGTCCGGATTCGTGTCAAGAGCCACTTGTGCAAATGGGCGGGCCTCGTTGTAACCAAGTTTCATGGCGAGAACCTTCGCTGCATCTAAGGCAGACACCCCTTCTGTGAGAATATCAACAGTCGCTTGATTATACAAGGTGGAATCCTCCACAGGGGTAAGTTCTTCGCTTTGCACGCTCAGGAGTTCTCCATACCTTGCATCGATTCTGCGCGTTCTCTCCGCTGTTGTGAACAATATAGGTTCGGAGTAGGGCTCGTCAGGCGCGCTGTAGAATGTCTCATATTCCATGCCAGGTATCCAGAAGAGGGGGTCTCCATAATACTCGTCTGGCGGCGGTTCTCCCGTTTCGGTGATGCCTGCATAGGGACCTGTCGCCGGCAGTTCTGTCTCCGACAGGGCTCTAGGTGCCGATGCAGGGAGTGGCTTGACAGCCGGCGGTGAGTCGGGTTCAGGCTCGGGTGTCTCTACCGCTGGCGGTGTTGGGGATGTGCGCTGCGCTGTCGGCTGGCACCCCGCACTGAGCCACAAACTGAACAGGGCAACCCCGATGCACAAGGCTGTCCACGCGCGTCGGGCTGTGAGGGTTCGCAGTCTAAATGAAACTTGTCTCCACATGTGATGTTCCTCCTCTTCATAGCTGCCGGTGTAGTCGGCGGCATCTGTAAATGGCATTCTTCTCGCCTCCTTAGTCCTTGACCCCACCCACCGGCTGAATCAGTGGATCCCCCGCTTGGATCCCTATGATATGGTTCATCGCCCAGATATCCACGCTGCTCATGTTCTGATACACTTCAAGTGCCTTGTCATATTGTCCCAGGTATTCGTAGCATTCGGCGAGGAGGATGTTGTATTTCGGGATGCGGGCATCCAACTGTATCGCCTGTTGGATGTAGCCGAGTGCCTCCTGCGGCTGTGTTTGCCGCAGCTGCCAGGCGAGTTCCCGGAGGGCGATGGCTGAGTGGGGGTCCAGCGCGAGCATTTGGCGTAACGCCGCGAGGGCATCCGCCTTTCTACCGAGCCGCTCGTAGACGAGTGCCAACACATGGCGCGCCTCCGGGGACTTCCGATGCTTGCGAACCGCTTTCTCCGCATACGCCAACGCTAGGCCCTCAGCCATGCTGTAACGCAAGCAGTACTTTGCGGCGGTGAGCGAATCAAGCCCCTCAACTCTAATCTCGTCCCATCTCCGATCGAGTTTTTTATACTCCGCCTCGCTCAGCGTCCCTTCTCTCGTTTTACGGCTGATTTCGTCCCGAATCGCATACATTCGCTTGTTTTGCGACTCGGAGAATGTCACGGCATCGGCGACGGTAGTGTAGTCCCATAATTCGCCGAGACCCGGCGAGTTATGGTGATCTGCACCCGGCGGCACGAAGAACCAGGGCTGCCAGGCCAATTCCGGATGCTCAGCGACTTGGCGTTTCCGGGCCTCCCAGGTGTCAGCGGGCTTGATAGCAGGGTTGCGCATCATGTCAATGAATTGTTCCTGGGGGATACGTTTCAAAGTGGGCCGTGGTGGGACGCGCACCGGTGGGCTGTCGGCGGATGCGGGGTGTCCATCGGCTGGATGCCGGTGTTCGCCGGGGGCAACCGGGTGCTGTCCGGCATCGTGCGGGTGTCCTTCTGGTAACTGCGGCGGTGCGTCCAGCGGCGGCGGCACCTGTTCCGGTGGCTGGCCGCAGCCTGAACATCCTGCAAATCCCAGCATGCATAGTGTGAAGGTGCAGAACAATATCCGCCATGGGTGCCAGACGCGTTTGAGTCTGTATAGCGTTTTCATAGGAGTTTTCCTCATGAGCGGTTTGGGGTGAAGCCCCCTGTCGGCGGGCAAGGGTTCTGGGCACTCTGTCCTAGACACACTTGACCTCCTTCTTCCCGCCGATAAAAGCGGGCTGTCACTTGAGCGTTGGAACCCCTCGGTGTGGTGTTCATGAAATGTTCTCACCTTGGATGGTTTTTTTTCGACGATGTTCCTTGGTGGTGTGCGCACGGCGACGCAACTCACGCAAAACAGAAAACAGCTCAAAAAAGAACGGAGAGTGCAGTGTAGTTTCATCGGATGCCTCCTTAATGGTCGCTGAATCGGACTTTAAAGCCTTCGCCGTTTTTGAGGCCGTCAATGATTTCCAAAGTGAACGGATCGGGATAGATGGCATACCAGCGTTCCAAGTATTCAATCGCCTTGGCAGGCGTTCCGTGATGCAGGAGGGCTAACGAACGCAGTGCATCCCCGTAGTAGAGCGTGTAGTCGAGTGCCAACGACTTTTCTAGGGCCGCGATGGCTTTGTCCCAATCTCCTACGACAAGTTCGTATTCATAGTAAAGACGGGCGACGTTTGGCTTCATAGCGATGAGTGTGCGAAAGTTCGCGGCGGCGCGTGCCTCGTCTGTCGCGCGATTGCCATGGTTTCGTTGTTGTAAATGCGCCAGGAGGAAGAGCGTGTGGAAGTCGTCGGGGTTCTCCTCGTGGGCTTTCTCCGCATACGCCAGCGCGGCATTTCTATAGTGGTATGAGTTTAAGAAGCTGGAAGCGAGATATTTCGCGGCGTGGAGGTTGGACAGTCCTTCGGCAAAAATCTCCGCACCGATGCGCGCTTTTTCTTGACGAAAGGCTTCATCGGTGAAGGTGTTCCGGCCTTCTGCTAAGGCACTGCGCCGTTCTTCGCGGAGTGCCATTTGCTTTGCATGCACACGTGCGATTTTATCCTCGTTTTCGCCGGGGTACTGCTCAGGCGGCACCAGATACCCCTCGCCGTATTTGTTATTTGCAACCTTCCAGCCCGGCACCCAGTAGAGCGGATCTTCGTTGAATTCGGAGAGGGGTGGCGGTTTGAGGTTGTTTTCCGTGATGCCGTAGTAACTCTTGCCATAATGCGGATTGTAATCTGGGCCCAGCTGCAAGGGTGCCAATGGTGCCGGCGGTGCGGCGGCTGTTAGTGTCTCCGCCGTGTCAGGTTCGGTGTGCGGTGTCGGCGGGGTGTCGTTTTTCTGCGCGGTGTGTTGCGCGGGCATCAGTGCGGCGGGTGGAGTTTTCTGTCCGCAGCCCGTGCAGCTGGCGAGGCCAAGCAGCAGGAGCATGAGTGTGCTGAATAAGAACCCCCAGGGATGAGAGATGCGTTGATGTCTGTCTCTGATGTTCATCGGCGTTCTCCTTATTAGTTGCGTGGATTCTGTCCCCACCTTGCGGCGATGTCATTTTTCTTGGCAACAAGCTGCATCCTCTTCGAGGGTATTCCCTGCTGTGGTTTTTTGGCGGCAAGGTTCTGTCGGTGCGTTCGCCCGATTAGCAAACAGATATGTGAGCACCGGAATGGCTCTGCAGGAATTGTAAGGATGGATGGCGTTTCCGCCGGCGAGTGTCAGGGTGGCTGTCCAGCTCTGTCCGTGAGCGTCAGGGCGGCTTTCTATATCCGCCGGCGAGTGTCAGGGCGGCTTTCCATATCAGCCCCACCGAAAAATGCGGGCTGTGCTGCGTCAGTTCTATCTTTCTGGCAAATCATCGCCGTGATCCAACAGAATCGCTTGAGGAACGGAAAGAGCCGCAAGAGAAACGCATCAACGCCTTTAAGACATCGGAGCGTCCACCGGTAAAACGTCGGGATAGAAATCCCGCGTTGCCAGAGGAGCGCGCCCAAGGCGAGGAGATGGAACTCGCGATGCTCCATCGCCTCGAATTCGCCACCGACTGCCTCAATGTCGCGCAGTGAGAAATAGCGCAACTTACCGGCGTATTTTAAGAACAGCTTCCGATAGAGCCATACCGCCGGGTGGTTGCGCATATTCTCGATGAAAATCGCTTTTCCGTTCGGTTTGAGGACGCGGTAGCATTCCCGCGCGGTTTGCGCGTGTTCAGTAAACACCAGCACCGATTTGGAGATGACGAAATCGAAGGTGTTGTCGGGAAAGGCGAGCTGCGTTGCGTCCATGCGCGCGAAGTCAACTGCGTCGGCGACGTTGTGTTGCGCTGTCCGTTCCTTCGCTTCGGCGAGGCGAAACGGCAGTAGATCGATGCCGACGACAGACGCGCCGCGTTTGGCGAGCAGTGTCGCCGTGCCGCCTGTCCCCGTCCCTAATTCCAACACCTTTTTGCCCTCCAACGTTTCCATTTTGGGGAGGACATACTCAAAAACGGGGCGGTAGAAATCTTCCCACCAGAGCAAGAGTGCGGATTCGGCTGCGTGCAAACCTAGATTTTCCCCATTTTTCGTAGATTGTCGATGCAGCGTTCCACGCATTCGATGGGCGGGTAAGCGTAGCTCTCCTGCTCAACGATATACCACTCGGTGCCGCCGATGGTTTCGCAGGCGTGGAAGACTTCATCCCAGGGCACATCGCCTTCGCCGATGAGCACTTTGTCGTTCGTGGCTGAATACTCCTTGAGATGCACCAGTTTGGCGCGGCCGGGATAGCGTTCAAGGAACGGCACGCTCGCGGCACCGCCGTGGAGCGCGTTGCCGGTGTCAATCTGCATGACGACATCGTCGCGGGTATTGCCGAAGAAGGTGTCCCACGGCAATTCGCCATCCATCGGTGCGAATTCAACGGCGTGGTTGTGGTAGCCGGTGAACATACCCTGGTCGGCGATTTTTTCGGCGATTTCGTTGAAGAGTTTCGCCGTCTCAAGCCATGCCTGCCGCGAGTTCCGATAGGGTTCGGGCAACCCCGGCACGATGAGATACGGGTTACCGAGCGTCTGGTTGAACGCCACCGTTTTTTGCAGTTCATCGCCGAGGAGCGTGTTGAGTCCTGTGTGCGTGCCGACGACTTTGAGCCCTAAGTCATCGCACATGCCGCGCAGTTCTTCGGCGGTTCTGTCGTAGTAGCCGGCGAATTCGACACCCTCATATCCCATCTGTGCAACTGCCTGCAGGCAGTACGACAGATCGCGGGCGCAATCTTCTCTGATGGAATACAGCTGTAAGGCGATGGGAATTCTATCGCTCATAAGATTCTCCTTGTTTATATCATGTAGGCGCGGTTTCCAACCGCGCATGAATGTTGAAACGGTTTATGTCACGTAGGCGCGGTTTCCAACCGCGCATGAATGTTGAAACGGTTCCAGTTTCTGTAGGTAAAGATCTCCGCATCCTCACCTGTTTGAGCTCTGGCGAACTTGAACTACAGAAGCGAGGGACAGGCCCTTGCGGTACGGAAATGCGAACCGGTTTTGGACGATGCACCAATTACGTCATCGGCAAGTTAACCACTTGTCCGCTGTCTGCTGAAACCAGGCCTGCTTCTAGGATTTCCTGCGCGTCGCGGCTGACTTTGGCGTTGCAGAGTCCTTCGATCGGCGCACCGGTTTCGAGACAGTGGATGAAATATTCCGCTGCGTTGCGTGAACCTTCCGGCAGTGGTTCTGGGGTAATCACTTGTGCGTCACTGCCGGCGGGCTGCAGATGCACCTCGTTGCCGCTTACCATCAGCGCGCCTTCGGTGCCGTAAACCACGGGGTTCGGCGTGACATAGCCCACCTTCTGTGTCCACGATGCCTCGGTAATCCCGAAGGCGTTGCCGTATTTCATGAGGATAACGGCGTTGTCATCGGGAATCGGGTAGTCCTTGACGAATGTGCCGCGGAACGCGGTGACTTGTTGCGGCAGTCCGAGGAGATAGGCGCACATATCGGCGCAATAACAGCAGTAGTCCATCAACGCGCCCGCGCCGTTCTTCTCCTCATCGTAGAGCCATTCGTAGAAGTAGCGAGAGCAGCCGATTTCCTTGGGTCCGTTGTGTGCGGAACGCCATTTGAAGTAGAAAACCTCGCCGATTTTCCCCTCTTGGATGAGGTTCATTGCGGTGTTCAGTGCCGGGCTCCACGCTGTCGGCCAGTTCACCATGAGCAAGGTGCCGGCGTTTTCGGCGGCGGCAAGCATCCGGTCTGCCTGCGATAAGCGCGCGGCCATCGGTTTCTCTGAGACGACGTGGATGCCTTTCGCCGCCGCTGCTTCAACGATGTCGGCACCGGCATTGTTCTCTGCGGCCGCTTGGACGATGTCTAACTCCTCTTTCTCCAGCATTTCCTGCCAAGAGGTGTAGACGTTGTCAACGCCGGCCTCGGTGCGAAACTGTTCGCGGAGTTCGGCGTTGATATCGCCGGCGGCGACGATTTCGACGTTGGGGTGCGCCTTCCAATGCTGGAGTTCGCCCCAGACGTGGTCATGCACGAGGGAGGCGAAGCCGACGCGATAGGTTTTTGACATGAATTATCCCTCTCTTTTCTTGACTTAAAATTCACTAATTGATATACTAACGGAGGTGGACGTTCCACCTTCCAATTCAATTCCTCGGGGCATGGATGCCCAATAAGGAGATTAACGAATGGAGCACGAATATGTCTATCAAGACGGAGTCCGTTATCGAGTGATGTCTGATAGCGAACGACAGTTTTATATTAATTGGCAGCGCGACGAATACGCTGCTGGCAACCAGATTGTCCGCAAAGAGCGGGTCTTGAGGATTCTGGAACGCGGCGTAACCCAAAAGAAAGATATAGTCAGCGCGATTAAACCGGCATGGGAAGCAGAAGGCGGCCTTGTCGGGAATCTTGGTGCAGCTATCGGCGTGGATTTAGGTGAACATCTAATTCCTAAAGGCTTAGTTGTCAGAGTTGCCCGCGGGCTATACAAACTCGCTAGGTCCTAGCGCGCCGGGAGTAGATCAATTATCAATTCACTCCGTTTCTCTGCACTAGCAATCTATGCTTGCAGTTTATACCAAATTAACTTGTGGTGTTCAAAGTCTCCCGGTCTTGAACGGGTCAAGATTAAACGATCTTGCCCTACAGACGCGAGTCGCATCAAATAAATTTGGTATTAGAAATGGCGAGGGACAGGCCCTCGCGCTACGGTTCGCGGGCGGAAACTGTAGACATCCGCCCTTACGATTCCTCGGCATGGCGAGGGACAGGCCCTCGCCATCCGGTATAAAGAACAATTTATTCTTCGGCGCGGACGGCGATTTTTATCGCCGTTTCGCCGTTGATGCGGTAGCCGCCATCAAGTGCCTTGAAGCCGTCTTCCACTTGTGATAACGGAAGTTGATGGCTGATCATGTCGGCGAAGGGGAGTTCGCTCTTTTCAAGAAGCGGCAGCCCGCGCACGAAATGCTCGTAACTGCTCCCCCAGATGGCTTCAACGCGCAGGTTCTTGCGCATCAGCAACTGATTGATGTTGAAGTCGATCGAACCCATATCGACGAAGTGCCCTACCTCGACGAACGTCCCACTGGCACGCGTATATCCGAGTCCTTCAGGTGTCGCAGGGAGAAAGCCTGCACACTCAAAGACGACATCGGCACCTGCATTACGCGGGGTTTCCGCCTTAACCAACTCGGTGCGCTCTTTGACAGAAGTGACTTCCTCAATATCAATGGTGACATCCGCGCCGAGGCGTTTGGCAAGTTCCAAGCGTCCAGCGGGCCCGCCTACCATAATCGCCTTTGCTGCCCCGCTGAGTTTCGCGCAGGCGAGGGTTACCAATCCGATGGCACCGGAGCCTTGCACGACAACGGTATCGCCGAGTTTAATTTCGCCGCGCATGACAGCATGCACGCCGACGGTGAAGGGTTCGGTGAGCACGGCGACTTCGGGCGACGCGTCTGTTTTCATGAAACAGGTGTTCGGGTAAGTGAGATACATGTAATCGGCGAAGCCGCCCCGGAAGTGGGGTGCCTCATCCGGATTCCATTGGAACCCGTAGCCGCCATAATTAGTCCCGGGCGCGAAGATAATCCGGTCCCCTTCTTTAATCGGTTTGCCGACATAGTCGGTATCCACGCCGTCGCCGATTGCTTCAACGATGCCGACGTTTTCATGGCCGAGGAGGATTTCGCGTTGGAAACCGTTCTGCCAGTTATGCAAGTCGGTGCCGCAGATGCCGGCGAGTTCTTGCCGGAGTAGCACCGTGTTAGGGGCCGGGTCTGGCACGGGATATTCGCGAATTTCAAAATCTTGGCCGTATGCGACTACGGCTCTGCCTGTGCGTGGCATTTTTTGTCTCCTTATTAGATTGATTCGTTTCTGTGGTTTGGTTTCTTCTCCCTCGCGGGAGTTCGGTTTCTTTTCCTTTTCGTAGTGCGAGGGCCTGGTTGAAACGAGGGGAGTGTCGCCGCGCGTTCTTCCGTTCTTCTCCCTTCCGTAGTGCGAGGGCCTGTCCCTCGCAATTGTTCGACTTAGGCGTGGCGGGGGACAGGCCCCCGCCCTACGGGCCCGAGGGACTGCCCTACGAGCCCGAGGCTGCAAGGGACAGGCCCCCGCCCTACGGGCCCGAGGACTGCGGGGGACAGGCCCCCGCGCCACGGGCCAAAAGGATTCGGTGTTAGACGTAACGCCGCTTCTTCTTTCGAGAGAGAATGACGGCGATGACGATGACGGCGATGAGGGCAATAGGCAGCCAATACGCCTTGAAAAATTCCAAGAATACGTTAAACGCAATCCACAGTAGAACTTCGATGCCGACGATGCCGGCGGCTTTGTTCCACGGGAAATCCGCGCCGTGGCGTTCACGCAACCGATGTGCGTATACCCACGAAACGATGAGAGTGCCGAGGACAACTGCCAAAAATAGGAAATTGCCTGTCCATTGGATGCCGCTCAAAATGAAATTCATGAGAAATTTGCTCCTTTTAAGGATTGTTTACTTCTATAGATACACGTCGCATCAAAAGGATAGTCAGATTTCGGTAAGCGCGGTTGGAAACCGCGACTACGGGGTGAATGCACCTGCTTTACTGATGCGTTCTGGACAACTATAAACCGCCATGCTCTCGCCGCGCATAAAACCGATTAACGTCAGGTTGCCTTCTTGTGCGAGCTCCACGGCGAGGGTGGAGGCGGCAGAGACAGCGACGATTATCGGGATGCGCGCGAAAAGGGCTTTCTGCACGATTTCAAAGCTCGCGCGCCCACTTACCATCAAAATGTGCCGCTCTAACGGGAGCATGTCCGCCAACAACGCTTGTCCAATGACTTTGTCTACGGCGTTGTGCCTGCCGATGTCCTCTCTGATGATTAAGAGTTCGCCGTTCTCATTAAATAGCCCGGCTGCGTGGAGGCCGCCTGTCTTTTCAAAAACGGATTGCGCTTTGCGCAGGCGTGCGTTCAGTTGGTAAAGGGTTTGTGGACAGAGTTGAAAATCTGTCGCTACCTTCATTTCTGGTACCTGAAGTTTGACAGCGTCAATTGTCATTTTGCCGCAGAGCCCGCAACTTGCATTAGCGTGGAAATTGCGCTGCCAACCAGCCGCAACGTCCAGATGCAATCCCGACGCGAGGCGAACGTTGACGATGTTATCTTCGCTATCTTCACAATAAGCGATGATATCAATGTCATCGCTTGACGTGATGAGTCCCTCCGTATAGAGAAATCCTGCCGCGAGCTCAAAGTCGTGTCCAGGGGTGCGCATGACGACGATGAGACTCGTTTGGTTCACGCGCACTTCCAGCGGTTCCTCAACGACGAGCTCGTCTTTGACGCGCTGCGGTTGCGCGTGATGCCAGCGCGTCATCAGTTTGATGCAGGTTGGTTGCTGCGGCATCATCTGTCCCTCTCCTACTGGGATTCTCTCTTATTCAACGTCTGTGCGCTGATTGTCGCTAACCCGTTGGATGTGCCGAACCAAGTTCTGTCATTCGCTACTGCGATACACTGCGCCGTTGATTCCCCGATGAGCGTCCGAGGCGTGCGGATTGTCTTCCATCCGCTATCGGTTGCTGAACGGGTGTAGTAGACGAAGACATCTTCGTTTGTGGCTATCCAAAGCACAAGCGGTGTGCCCAGGGCTTCGTCGTTTTCAAGGAAACCGTCCTCACCTATTGGGGATTGCCGAGACGCGGGGGACTCTCCTACAGGAGTCAATTGAGACGCGGAGGTTTCTCCTTCTGGGGAGGTTTCGGGACTAGGGCCTTCCTCTGGTGGCGATGTATCAATAACGCCAGCGATGTAAATCGCGGCTAAGTCGGCGGGTTCTTCAATGCCGGTTAGGAGAGTGGTGGATTGCCCGTTGTCGCCGTTCCATTCCGCCTGAAAATAGCCGTTTGCTTGATAGTTGGCGTTGAACCACGTGAAGAGGAGTTGTTCCGCTGCAACGTCAAATCTGGCGATGGCGGTGCCCTCTTCGGTTTCGGTGGAGTGATAAGATTGCCACTCCTGCAACTGCCGGGCGAAGGTTGCTATTGTGCCATCTCGTGATGCTACCCAGAGGGTTGTATCGGTTAACGCCAGCGTGTGGACATCGTCGGAGGGTATAAAGCTGTTCTGTGTATTATAGACTAAGCGTTCGCCGGTAGTGCGAGGTTGACGGACTACGCCGGCATCTGTCGCGAACCAGATTTCGGTGTTATCCAGTTGGATATCGCGCACCCATGCACTGGGTAGCGCATCGGGTGGCGCGTAGCGGTTGATTTCGTTTGTCTCTTGATTGTAGTAGAGCGCGCCCTGATTTCGGGTGCCAATCCAGACTTCGGGCCCATGGACAGCAATGGTTTGGACATCCGGCACCGCTTCAAAGTGGGTATTAATCAGATTGGCTACCGCCGGAATGGGCATCCAGCTGTCGAGATAAGTTTCGACAAACATGACACCCTTCGGTGTGCCTATCCATAGATACGTCCCGTTCATAGCGATGGCTTGGATGGTGTTGTGCGGCAGTCCTTCTGCTTCGGTGTAAACGTTCCACGCGCTTTCAGCGAGAATTTCTTCGGCGCGTTCGGTGAGCGCGGTATCGGTGCTCAGTGTCCGGACGAGGTTCGCTTCTGTCGCTGCGTCTTGTTTTCTCCCCATTCGGAGATTCACGATAGCTAAGGCGAGGCGCGCCTCATAAACCCATTCACTTTCTGAGTAACGTTGAACGAAACCTGATAAGGTGTGGTGCGCGTTGTCTAGTTGTGCTGTCTCCGCCTGCAGTTTGCCGATGTGGAAGAGTGCTTTTTCATGGAACGGCGCGTCGGGGAACTGCTTTATCGCCCCTTCCAGCATCGCGAGGCCTGTCACTGCGTCTCGCAATTGTTCCACAAACAGGAAGCCGGTGTGGTAGCTGAGCGTTCTCACCGATTCGTGTTCGGGGTAATAGTTCAAGATGAGTTGGTAGGCATCGACAGCCGTAGTGTAATTTTCGGCGGCGAGCGCGGTATCACCGATGTTCCGCAACAGCGGCACGAGCTCGAAGTTGGCTGCATCAATCTTCGCGACAGAACGGAAGCGTGCCAACGCCGCCTCGGTTTCGCCGGCTTCTTGATGCAGTAAACCGAGTTGGTAGTGCGCGTCTGCGTATTTCGGAAATTCTTCCAGCGCGGCTTCAAATCGCCGTTTCGCGAGTTCCGGCGAGTTTAATTCAAGCAAATCGAGCCCGTTGCGGAAGTGCTTGACAGCGGTTCTATCCGCCACATGCTCCAAGTTTGAGGTAAACCGGAAGGTGCGTCCTGTAAGCGGAAAGCGCAGGACCTGGCCGTGATAGTCAATCTCAAATTCGGTGTCGTTTGCACCGCGCCAGATGCCGGTGAGTCTGTCGCCGTTCTCGCTGTCAACGATGACATACTGCTGGCTGTGTGCCCAACTCGCGCTGATGAGTAAGATGCCCCCTATCCAGAGAAATCGGGAGAGTGATTTTTGCATGATGTTCCTTTAAAACGTGAAGTGTGCATGATTTTTTCTGCCGTTGGGCAGGTATTCATATAGTATCACGATTTGCAATTGGTTGCAAGAAAAAAATTGCAGAACACGGGATTCTTTCGTTTGTTGAAGTGCAATCATAGTGGAGATATTAGCAGAAGTTCCTGATTTTTGCAAGGCAGGGAAGACATTTAGTTTTCCATTCGGTGCGTTCCCCTCAAATAATTGCGTTATTTTTTGCATGATAACCCCTTGGAACGTAGGGATAGAGCCTGTCCTTTGCGTCGCCGTTGCATGGGGCCCTCGCGCTACGGTTTGCACGGTGCTTTCCGTGGTGCGGAGGGTTGGCCCCAGCGGCGGAAAAAACACGCGGACAAGGAATATCACGCGCCTCAAATTTTATTTGCAAAAAACTCTTGACATGGATTAGAAAAATTGGTAAAATATGCGCAGGAGGGACGCAATTCAATCTTTTCCGGTTGGGGGCGCGGTTTGCAATCGCGCCTACCGGGTTGTTCCGCGTAAATCCTCATGCAAAGAAATTCATCGGAAGGAGAGAAATCGTCATGACGGTTACCGCCGCAAACCAAGCGTTGATTGCGCAATTTCGCGAGGCACCGGCACCGTTGCTCGCAGTGTTACACGCTTTTCATGATAGAGATGGGTTCATTTCGGAAGCGGCACTTCGCGCTATCGCTATCGGGTTGCGGATTCCGTTGGCGGAACTTTTCGGCACGTTAACGTTTTATCACCACTTTGCGCGCGAGGCACCGGGGAAAGATGCGCCGCGCGTCTGCACGGGCCCCGTCTGCCGA
>PYJE01000166.1:52417-73782 GCA_003635305.1 Candidatus Poribacteria bacterium
ATAGTATCACGATTTGCAATTGGTTGCAAGAAAAAAAATTGCAGAACACGGGATTCTTTCGTTTGTTGAAGTGCAATCATAGTGGAGATATTAGCAGAAGTTCCTGATTTTTGCAAGGCAGGGAAGACATTTAGTTTTCGATTCGATGCGTTCACCTCAAATAATTGCGTTATTTTTTGCATGATAACCCCTTGGAACGTAGGGATAGAGCCTGTCATTTGCGTCGCCGTTGCGTGGGCCCTCGCGCTACGGTTTGCACGGTGCTTTCCGTGGCGCGGAAGGTTGGCCCCAGCGGAGGAAAAAACACGCGGACACGGAATGTCACGTGCCTCAAATTTTATTTGCAAAAAAACTCTTGACATGGATTAGAAAAATTAGTAAACTATGCGCAGGAGGGACGCAATTCAATCTTTTCCTGTTGGGTGCGCGGTTTGCAATCGCGCCTACCGGGTTGTCTGCGTAAATCCTCATGCAAAGAAATTCATCGGAAGGAGAGAAATCGTCATGACGGTTACCGCCGCAAACCAAGCGTTGATTGCGCAATTTCGCGAGGCACCGGCACCGCTGCTCGCAGTGTTACACGCTTTTCATGATAGAGATGGCTTCATTTCGGAGGCGGCACTTCGCGCCATCGCAGTCGGGTTGCGGATTCCGTTGGCGGAACTTTTCGGCACGTTAACGTTTTATCACCACTTTGCGCGCGAGGCACCGGGGAAAGATGCGCCGCGCGTCTGCACGGGCCCCGTCTGCCGACTGAAAGGCGGATTAGACATCCTTGACGCGCTTAAAAGTGAAGGCGCGACACCGATGCCGTGTGCAGGAAGATGCGACGACTGTGTGCCAGTCTTGAAAGGCGATGATGTGTTCACAGGGAGAAGTGCGGATGCACTTGCTGTTCACGCTACGCCGCTGCCGCCACCGAATCCGGGCACGCACGAAGAATGCATCTTCGCGGAGATTCGTGAACCGGAACGCAAGACTCTCGCGGGTTACCGACGCACCGGGGGTTACGAAGGGTTGACGCATGCCGTGACAACATTTCCAACGGAGGTAATCGCCACGCTGAAGGATAGCCAACTCGCTGGCAGGGGCGGCGCAGGATTTCCGACCGGGGCGAAATGGGAATCGGTTCTGAACGCGCCCGGCGAACCTAAAACCGTCGTCTGCAACGCCGATGAAGGCGAACCGGGGTGTTTTAAGGACAGAGTCATTCTCGATTACGCACCGCACGCCGTGATTGAGGGAATGACGCTCGCCGCTTACGCAACGGGCGCGACGCGCGGGTTTATCTACCTCCGCTATGAATATCCGCAAACCTTGAAAACGCTTGAACGCGCCATCACCGCAGCGGAAACCGCGGGGTTGCTCGGCGAGAATATCCTCGGCGAAGGGTTTGATTTTCATATCTATATCCGAAGAGGGGCCGGGGCTTATGTCTGTGGCGAGGAAGGTTCGCTGCTCAATAGCCTTGAAGGGAAACATCCGTTTCCACGAAACAGACCGCCGTATCCTGTAACGCATGGCTTTGAGAACCTTCCGACGGCGGTAAATAACGTGGAGACGCTCGCTGCCGCCGCACAAATCCTACGACACGGCGCGGCGTGGTATCAAAACCTGAGTTACGATACGGACTTGGCGGGAACAAAAATCATTAGCCTCTCCGGTGATATTCAGCGGCCTGGGAATTATGAAGTGCCGTTTGGATTGCCGCTCAAGACGCTGCTCTACGATTGGGCAGGCGGACCGGGGATGGGACGTTCAATTCAGGCGATTACGTCGGCCGGCCTCTCTGGCGGGTTCATCGCAGGCGCGGATTTGGACATTACGATTGATGAACCGAGTTTCCAGAAAGTCGGTGCGATGCTCGGCGCAGCGGGCATTATGGTATTCGATGACACGCGGGATATGTTAGAGGTGGCGCGCAACGCAATGGAATTTTTCGCCGAAGAATCGTGCGGGAAATGTTTTCCGTGCCGCATCGGAACGCAGCGGCTAACGGAGATGCTCAACGGCGACGCAAACAGGGCACTCATCCAAGAGATTGGGGAAGTCATGAAGGCGACGAGTGCCTGCGGCCTCGGCACCGCTGCACCAAACATCACCGAGAGTCTGATGCGGTATTTTCCGGAAACGCTGCGGTAGTTGCCAGTATAGACTGTTTGAAACCGCGCCTCCCGGGTGCGTTGACGATGAGGTATCTTTCCGATGTGGGCTTCCGGTTTCATGCTGCTCTGCCTCGTCGTGTTTGTTATCGGGTTGGTAACCGGGCCGGTGCTGATGCTATTTCCTGTTTACGCCGAGGAGATTCTAGAGGAAGACGCGCTCTTTGCGGCGTTGCTGCGCGCCCTCCCGATTGGGTTAGGCGGCATAGCGGCACTTATCGGCGGGAGTCTCAGCGACAGGTTCGGACGGAAACTCACGCTGCTCCTCGGCATGACAGGCGCAATCGCTGTCGGGGGGCTGTTTACGACGCAAACGCCGCTGTTTATCTGGGGCATCCTCTGTTATGAAGGCATCGCCTCCGGCTTCAAAACCGCCGGTGGGCAATCTTACCTCATCAGCGCGGTGCCGCCGAATAAACTGGGCCTGGCGACAGCACTCTATTTTATTAGCACGACTCTCGGTAGCGCGCTCGGCAGTGCGATGGCCGGGGAAGTGATTGCGCGCATCGGTTATCAGGTTTTCGGGGGCAGCGCGGTGCTGCTGGTAGGCATCCTATTTTTGGGAGCATGTCTCTTTTTGCCGAAAATCTCGCAAGAATATCGTTCCGTTCGCGACAAGAGAGGGGAAACCTCCCTGATAAACGCATTTCAAGCGTATATGGACTTGACTCGCCGGCGCGAGATGCGGATGCTCATCGGCTTACGCCTCCTGCCAACCTATTATTGGGGCTCCGTGAATCTGCTGATGCCGGTGCTGATTTCAAGAATTGCGGGCATCAAAACTACCGGCTATTACGGCGCGATGAGTTTGCTGTTCGCTTTCGGATGTCAACTAGCGACAGGGAAAATATGTGACACTGTTGGGCATCGCGCACCTGCGTTCGTTTCAGCTGCAACGGTGACATTGCTAGCGTTCGGTGTTGCGTTCTTTCACAAATCGTTAGTTGCGCTAGAAATTTTCGGCGTGCTTGGCACGGGCGCGGCCTGGGCATTGTCAACGACTATCCCGCGCTTTATCAATGAATTCACCGCGCCCGATGAAAAAGGGCACGGTGTCGGAATGACTCACTTGGCATGGAGTGCCGGATTTCTTGCCGGGTATGTTGCCAGCGGATTTTTGGTGAATTTCTCGGTTCAGATTCCATTTATTGTCGCAGGCATTTTCTTGACAGCTTCAACGGCTATTGCTTATCGGCTTTGGCAAGAGGGTTAAACAATGGGACTTACGCAAATACTAGAATCGCCACCGGTAGGCGCGCTTTCAAAGCGCGCCTACGGCGATGTGGTTGCGTTGTCCCGATAGGGAAGGGTGGATGTCTATGGTTTCCGCCCATTGAAAAAAGGAGACACAATGATTATTGCAGAATTGGATTTAGAAAACGCGGAACACCTCCAGCTGACTAACGCGCAATGGCGTTATGCAGATGGGCTCGTTCCCGGTGAACCGAACGGCGGCCTCGTTGATAGGCTCGTGGAAACGCCGGCTCGGCTCGCAGACTACGACGACTCTGAGTGGGGTATCTGTGAGGATATCCAAGAAATTATCTTATCGGGACTCTGCTTCGGCTGGTATCGGATTACCGTCACGCTTCCGGAGGAGATCGGTGGGGTTTCAGTCGCTGGTTCACAGGTGTGGTTTCACACGTGTATTGACGATTACGGCGAAGTCTGGGTTGATGGGCAGATCGATCTGGCGTTCGGCAAATCAGGGCGCGGTGCGGCTTCGGGTTTCAATGCCCCGCAGCGCGTCGTCGTTTCCGAGAGTGCGGAGCCGGGTGCGGAGCACGTTATCGCCTGCTTGGCTGTGAACGGTCCTTTCGGTAAGCCGGGCGGCGGGATTTTCCTGCGTTTCGCGAAATTAGAGTTTGAACGGGCATAATCGCGCGAGGCGAGAAATGCCCTTCCATGCCCCGTGGGGCGAGGGCCTGTTCCTCGCGAACGTCCGGTCGAAGCGAAAAACGCCCTAGTCGCGTAAGGCGAAGGCCTGTCCTTCGCTTGCTTTCCATAGAAGAGGGACGTAGATTTTCGTGCAGACCGCGGCCCGGCGAGGGACAGGCCCTCGTCCTACGGTGAAATTAAGAAAAGAAAGGATAAAAATTGACGAAAAAAGCAGTCCTCTTACTCAGCGGCGGCATCGATTCAACTACTACTCTCGCCATTGCGCTATCCGAAGGCTACGATGCCTACGCGATGAGTTTCCGATATGGCCAACGCCACGAAGTGGAATTGGCATGCGCCGAAAATATCGCGAAGGCGATGGGAGTCAAACAGCACAGCGTTGTAGACATCGATCTTCGCGCGTTTGGCGCATCGGCGTTGACAGCGGACATTGACGTGCCGAAACATCGCTCGGATGCGGAGATGGGAGAGGGCATCCCGATAACCTATGTGCCGGCTCGAAACACCATCTTCCTCTCTTACGCTCTTGCGTGGGCAGAGGTGCTTGCCGCCGATACGATTTTTATCGGTGTCAATGCTGTTGATTACAGCGGTTATCCGGATTGCCGTCCGGAATATATTCGCGCCTACGAGACGATGGCGAATTTGGCGACGCGCGCAGGCGTGGAAGGGGAAACTGAACTTGTAATCCGCACGCCGCTCATTGACAAAACGAAAGCGGAGATTATCCGAATCGGCGCGCAACTCGGGGTGGATTATGGCATCACGCTGAGTTGCTATGACCCGGGTGCAGATGGCAGTGCCTGTGGCAGTTGCGATAGTTGTCTGCTCCGGAAGCGAGGTTTTGCGGAGGCAGGTATCCCAGATGCGACGTGTTATCGCTAATAATTTCGTGTGACGAGAGTGCTCTTGAAGCCGAAATGGCGGCGTTGGGAGAACGTGGCATTCTCCTGAGAGAGTGGGCGGCGGAGAGAGAAGATGATAAAAGCAGTTTTTTTTGATTTTTACTATACCTTGTGCTACTGGCGGCAGCCGCTTGAAGGCAGCCTCCAAAAAGTTGCAGACCGGTATCAGATCCAACTCAATTGGGATAACTTTGAAACGGCATACCAGAATCTCTACGCCGAAGCATCCGGCTCAGACCCGGGTACGCACAACCTTCTCGCCACGATGCGCGAAATCGTGGATAGTTATTGCGCGTTCGTCGGGCAACTCCTGCCAGAAGGCGGTCCCTCCCGTTCTCGACAAGCACTTCAGGAACAGATGACGTGGGAACTGTTGCAGTATGAACACTCGCTCTTTGCGGCAAGCAATGCGACGCTCTACGACGATGTTATCCCAACGCTGCAGAAACTCAAGGATGCCGGGCTGAAACTCGCCATCGTCTCTAATTGGGATACGCCGTTGCATCCGCTCACCGAACGCCTCGGCATTGCGCACTATTTTGACGCGATAGTCGCATCGCATGACGCGCGCGTCCGGTCGGCGAAGCCGGACGCCGGTATTTTCCGTTACGCGCTGGCGGCAGTCGGCGTTTCGGCAGGAGAGGCTGTCCATGTCGGTGATACCTATGCTGCGGACATCGTCGGTGCGCAAGGCGTGGGCATTCAAGCAATTCTCATCGACCGGGAGGGGACGCAGGCTGGCATTTGGCCCGAGACAATTCGGGAGTTGGGGGAGTTGCAGGATGCCTTTCCTTTCACGTAGCGCGAGGTCCTACTGGTAGGCGCGGTTTGTAACCGCGCCTCTGGGGTTGCAGGATGCCTTTCCTTTCACGTAAGACGAGGGCCTATCCCCCGCGCTGCGTTGCGTGACGAAACTAAACGGAGGATACATGACAAGCCGTGATACTAGAAACAGGCTGGTGATGCTCAGCCTGCTCCTCATCGGTGCGGTGTTGCTGACGCGTCCGGCAACAGCTGCACTCACCGCGCAGGAGATAATGGACAACGCACTGCAAGTGTATGAAGAGATTGATGACTACGCCGCTGTCGTTCATACCTATGCCGCCGATTCACTTGAGGCATCCGGCAGTCTGTTTGAGCAGGAGCCCCCGCAAGCCGCTTTCAACCTTTTTTATCGGAAACCGGGGGAACACGCCGTTCAGAACATCGGGGGGACATCCCGCGGCATTTTCCGCGTCGAATTGCTCAGCTCCCTTGAACGTTTCAAGACGTTGGAGTTGCAGCTGCAAGCGAACCGAGAACCGCTCCGCGGGCAAGAGTGTTACGTTCTTGAAATCACAGACTCCGAGAAACCCGGAACGCTAGCGCGACTCTGGATATCGCCGCGCAATTGGAACGTGGTGCAGCTCACCTACTTTCTCAATGCCATTGAGTTTGTTCGGACGCAGTTTCACTATGCGCCCGGCGAGCGCGGCCCCTTTTTGCCGGTTGAAACGCGAAGTCTCTTTCCCGTATCGAACCGCGTCCTGATTAATCGCATCGCTAACTATGAAGTCAACACCGGCATCTCGCCCAAACTGTTTGAGAGGAAAAATCGATGAAACTTACCGCTGCTTTCGTTTTGATGTTCACATGTCTCTTTCTCACCGTCCGCTTCGGTGGTGCCGAACCGGTTACCTACGATGCAACCTTAAAACCTTTTGGCGATAGCCTGACTTGGGATTACACGATAGGCGGTGCTGTCGCCCTAGCACTCAACATGGAATTCAGCACCGAAACCATCACGGCATCTGTCACGGGCGACATGAGTTTCGCCCAGGATTCCAAGACAATTACCGTGCGCAGCAACGGCGGTTTCCTCAGCAGCAAGGGCAGCGTCACAACCCGAGGCACCCTCCATTTGGACTTCGCTATCCCTCTCGCGTTCTGGGAAGAAGACGGGGACATTGACATCGAGCGCAGCGTGGAGCTCCCCAGTCTCAACACGGCGAAAGGATGGAACGCATCACAAACGTTCGATGGATTTCTCCTCAACGATGCCAACCAGGCCCGGCTAGAAACGGCTCTTCTCAATGTCGTGAGCGTGGAACTCAGTGCTGTTGAAATCGGCTCTGCTATTTTAGGTTCAACTACACCGCTCGGCGCAATCGCTAAAGAGCTCCTTAAGGAGATTGTCAAGCACTCCTTGGATGCCGGTATCCTTGCCGACGCAGAACTCGCCAGTCATCGGCGTTTAGTCGGAAAAGCGTTGACAGTGAACGGGGTGTCCATCACAAGTGAGGAGCAACCCATCGAGTTCCCCATTGGCGATGCCGCGCCTATCCAAAGCACCTACGAGGCGGAACTCCTTTATGGGCTGGACGTTGTCCTCAGTGCCGATATCTATGCGCGGCTCACACCGCTCGGGAATGAGATATGGAGTTATGAGAAGGAGCTCGCCGCAACGAACGTGCCGGTTATTGAGGAACTGACGTTCAATCTGGCGTTTAAGACAGTATTGGAAAAGACGCTATCGGGAGATGTGAACGGCGATGGAAGTGTGAACATGCTTGATTTGATGTTGATTGCCTCGAATTTCGGCCGGACAGGGAAGCATCCTGCGGATGCTAACGGCGATGACGTGGTGAATGTGCTAGATCTGGTTATCGTGGCGAATGCGTTGGGGGAAAATTAAGGGTGGGCTCTTCCTGGCCCCGGCCCGGCGAGGGACAGGCGTGGATGAAATGCGCGGTTGGAAACCGCGCCTACGGACTTCCCGGCCCTGGCCTGGCGAGGGACAGGCCCTCGCCTTACGAGAGAGGTGGCGATAGAGAGAAGGACAGGCCCTCGCTTTACGAAAGGGGAAGCGATTTTCTGGCATCAAACCGCGAACGCAACGCCCACAACCCTTGTCCCGGCTCACTAATGTAGAAGAATCTGTCATCCTGAAATCCATCTGTCAGCGTTTCGGGGTTATATTTCGCGAGGATTTCGTCTAGCGGTGCCCATTCATACCCTACCGATTCGATTTCGGTTTGGGTGAGATGCCCGGTGGCATAGATAACCTTGAAACGTCCCTCGGTGCTGCCGTGGATGAGATGCGCGGCGGCGGAAAGGTTCTCCTGCAATTCCGCGTTTTCGGCGACGGCGTTGAGGGTTGTCTCGGTGCCGCGATAGCCGTATTTTCTGATGAGCCGGTCGATCTGGGCATCTTCGCCGAATTCGCGGAGCCCTGGGGCAAGGATAATCAGCGTGCCGTTATCCGCCATTGCCATGCGGGTGCGATAGATGGCTTTGTTACCCAACCACGTGCTTTTAAATTCCCGCGGATCCAAGTAGACAACCGCCTTCTCCAAGGGCGCGTCTAAAAATGTGAGATTCACGGCGCGGCTTAATTCGGCGGCGCGCGCGAACGTTTCGGCATCGTCACCGACGTAAAGCCCGCGCATGACGCGGTTGCCATGGGCATCAGCATCCATGACGCTCATGACATAGACAATGCCGAGTGGCTTGAGGTAGTGTTCATGCGCGTAGTTCAGCACCTTCCGCACGGAGGTATCGGTGCGTCCCATAAGCCGCTCCATGCCGTCCACGGCACCTAAGAAATGCGATTTGTTAATCGTCTCCACGCCGCCTGTGCCGATGAGGATGTTCTTGAACCCGTTCGCCATGCCGACGACTTCGTGCGGAATGACTTGTCCGACAGAGAGAATCATGTCGTAATATCCCTCTGCAAGCCGATGGTTAACAGATACGGGAATGGGATAGGTGACTTTTCCGCCCGATACTTGCTGGACAAATTCGGCTGGCACTTCGCCGAAGTGGTGGAGTCCACTCCGCCAATTATGGACGTGATACATTGCCTTGGGCAATTCTCCATACATTTCGGTGTGCTGCGTGGGAGTCATCGGCGCGTGCGTGCCGGTGGCAGGCAGGATATCGAAGACATCGCCGTTTGCCGCATCCCAGAGTTCATAGAGAATTCGGGTGAGTTCGCCGGCGTTGGAGTGGAGGCGTGTCATATCCGGCGGAACGACTAAAATCTTTTTCGGGATGCCGCCCTGTTTCTGCAATGCCTCGTGGAGAAGTGCTCGTTTTTTTTCGGTTGTGATGACGGTGTCTTTGCCACCGTGTGCAATATAGGTTGACATGATGTGTTGTTTCCTTTAAGATGGCCGCGGCACGAACCGAGTAGGCGCGCTTTGTAAGTTTTAACGATGGCATCTTTGCTACCGAGCGTCGTGATGGACGCGGCCCGAACCGGGTAGGCGCGCTTTGTAAGTTTTAACGATGGCATCTTTGCTACCGAGCGTCGTGATGGACGCGGCCCGAACCGGGTAGGCGCGCTTTGTAAGCGCGCAGTCTTGCAAACCGCGCCTACCGGCGGGGTAGTGAGAATTGTGAAAAGCCTACTAATAACGCCCTTTAATCGCACCCCACGTGACACTCAGCCTATCCCGCGCCTCTACTGGCAAAACCAGATCTTCGACGGAATGCCCGATGAAGAGGTTATCAATATAGACAAGGCCGTAGTTGCCGAACTTGCCGGTTTTGAAGGTAGCATCCGAACCTTCTGTCGCGGGCTCGATTTTGTCAAACGCCGTTTTGTCCTTCTGTTCTTTCAGTTTGAAGGTGAATTCATCGCCTGCGAGTGTGAGTTGCGCGCGGTACCACACCTCCGGCTCGTTTTCCACCATCCCGGCTTGGACTTGCGCCCAGCCGCCTTGCCGTTTGTAGAAATGATAATCTCTGCCGCCTTGCCGCCGGTCGCTCAGGTAGAACTTCTCGCCATCCTGAAAGCGGAAGACAACCCCCATGTAGAAGTCATCGGGAAACATCATATCCCATTCGGCGACGTAATCGTCCCAATTCGCATCGCCGACGACATAGATGGAGCCGCCGACATCGTGACGCGATGCGTTGGATGCTTTATCTGCTGTTAAAAGCACTTTGTTGCTGGCATCCCTCGGGTCTGCGACGACTTCCGCTATTGTGCTGCCATCGTGCCCGAGCTCCCACTTGGCAGGCTCTTTCCCGATTTCATCTTTTTGAAAATCGTCGTGGAAAAGCAATTCGGCGGGCGCGTTCACGGAAACCGCTATGCCGAATGCTAACACCGTGAAGAGGATAACGAAATTTCTGATACGCATTTTTGCATCTGTCTCCTTTGGATTTACGTTGAGTTTAGCAGATTTGCGATGAAAAAGCAAGCGCGTTTTTGCACGGCGCAGAAACATTGATTTTTCCTTGACATCTCCCAGAAATTAGACTATAATATATACAACGGTTTGTGCGATGCTGCGCAGCGCACACAATTTTTTGAAACCCTACCTATCCTCTGGGAGGAAAACTGATGCAAGACACTATCGGAAAAGTGGCCGGTGAAATCTGGCACTACTTGGAAAAAAATGGCGAAGCCACGGTGAGCAAACTCATCCGTGAGATTGATGGAAGTGAACGGCTAACGCTCATGGGCATCGGTTGGCTCGCACGTGAGGAAAACCTAGCGTTCGAGAAACGGAACCGCGGCATCTACCTGACGTTAAAACCCGGCACAGACAAAACGTGATACACGGGTTAACCTCTGTCGTTCGGGCTCACCCAAGCCCGAACAGTCAAGCTCTGATGAAGCTCAAGGAAAAAAACGGGTAATTTTTGTAAGCGGCACTCTGGTTTTCTTATTGGAAGGGGAGCCGGTGGTGCCCCCAAAATTGTCCGAATTCATTCTGAAACATCAGGCGTTCTTGCTCTACCGTAAGCTTAAGCTAAGGAGGAGAAACGCATTCAATGAAGCCACTTCGCCAACTGACCGTGGTGCCGGCGTTACCGCAGAACCTTGAACCGCTGCGCGAACTCGCTGAGAACTTGTGGTGGACCTGGGATAGGGAGGCTCTAACGCTTTTCCGCTACCTCGACACGGAGTTGTGGGAGAAAACTTACCACAATCCGGTCGCGATGCTCGGACAGATGTCCCAAGCGCAGTTAAACGCTGCCGCCAAAAACGAGGCATTCCTCGCACGCCTTGATGTCGTCCACAAAAAATTCAAAACCTATCGGAGCACGCCATCGTGGTTTGAGAGCACCGCCGATGCCTCGCTCACTGACTTGAAAATCGCCTATTTCTCGATGGAATACGGGTTGACAGAGTGCATGCGGCTCTATTCAGGCGGCTTGGGGGTGCTCGCGGGAGATCATCTCAAATCCACCAGTTATTTAGGGTTGCCCTTTGTTGCAGTGGGGTTGCTCTATCAGCACGGCTATTTTCGTCAGCGGCTCACCGCGGATGGCTGGCAGCTCGCCGATTATCCGCCGAACGACTTTTACAACATGCCTATCCGCCCCGAGCGCGGTGAAGATGGCAATCCGCTCTTAGTTGAGGTTGACTATCCGGAGGGGAAGGCGTATGCGAAGGTGTGGCGTGCGCAAGTCGGGCGCGTCCCGTTATATCTGCTGGATACCAACATCGCCGAGAACCAGCACGCTGAATTGCGCGACATCACCGATTATCTCTACGGCGGCGATGAAAGGATGCGTATCAAGCAAGAAATTCTGCTCGGCATCGGTGGGTATCGGGCCCTTACCGCGCTCGGTATTCGGCCCACCGTCTGCCACATGAACGAGGGACACGCGGCGTTCCTCGCCGTTGAACGGATTCTGCAGTTGATGCGGAAAACCGGCATCAACTTTCACGAGGCGTGCGAAGCGACCCGGGCCGGGAATATCTTCACAACGCATACGCCGGTGCCTGCCGGTATTGATTGGTTTCCGCCGAATCTGGTGAATTACTATTTTGGTGGGTATTTCGGCGCGCTCGGCGTTTCGGAAGAGACGTTCCTCGGCTTAGGCAGGGCAAACCCTTCCGATACCGACAGCGATTTCAGTCCCGCGTTGCTCGCGTTGCGTCTTTCGGCAATGTGCAACGGCGTGAGTCAACTGCACGGCCATGTGGCGCGCGAGATGTGGAAAGGGCTCTGGCCCGGGCTCCCCGTGCATGAAGTGCCAATCGGCGCGATTACAAACGGTATCCACACTCGTTCTTGGGTATCTGGCGATATGCAGAGTCTGTTTGACAGATATCTGGGCCCGCGCTGGATAGTCGATTTGACGAACCAAGCTGTCTGGACACAAATCTCGCAGATTCCGGATACGGAGCTCTGGCGGACGCACGAACGCCGCCGCGAACGGCTCATCGCCTTTGCGCGGCAGCGGCAGGCGCGAACGGCCACTACCTCTTCTGCCGCCGCCGAGAAAATCCTCAATTCAGCGGCGTTGACTATCGGGTTCGCGCGCCGATTCGCGACTTACAAACGCGCCACCCTGCTGTTCCAAGATGTTGACAGGCTTGATAAAATCCTCAATCATCCGGAACGCCCCGTGCAACTCATCTTCGCAGGAAAGGCGCATCCGCATGACTACGAGGGGAAGCTGCTCATCCAGCGCATCTGCCGCATCGCCGCCGAACCGAGGTTCCAGCATAAAATCGTCTTCATTGAGAACTACGACATCTGTGTCGGCCGCTATCTCGTTGAAGGCGTAGATGTCTGGCTCAACAACCCCTTACCCCCGAATGAGGCGAGTGGGACGAGTGGGATGAAAGCCGCTGCGAATGGCGTGCTCAACCTCAGCATCGCCGATGGCTGGTGGGCGGAAGCAGAGAACGTAGTCGTCGACAATGTCGAGCGGTTGGCACAAGTGCCAGCCCTTGATGGAGGACGCAGAGAGACGCACTTGCCCCCATCCCGCGCATCAAACGCCTTGCGAAACACAAAAACGTGCGGGGGATGGACAATTGAGGCCAGCCCAGTTGCGGAAGACCCGGGTTCTACCGACAAGGCGCACGCGAATGCCATTTATGAACTCCTTGAAAAGGAGATTGTCCCGCTCTTCTATGAACGGCACCCGGTTGACGATATTCCTTATGCTTGGGTGGCGCGGATGAAGGATGCGATGCAAAACCTTGCACCTGTCTTCAATACGAAGCGGATGGTATCGGAGTATGCAGAACAACTCTATTTTCCGGCGCACCGGCGATGGCAGCGGCTCAACCAGGACAGCGCGCAACGCAGCGTCGCCTTAGCACACTGGAAATCGCACATCCGGAACCACTGGCGTGGCCTGCGCATTGAGGAGAGAACCCCCGAGCGCGCAACTGCAGAACTCAGCAGGCAGAACGGTGAATTCGGTGTCGGTGAATCGCTGTCTGTGCAAGCGGTGGTTCACACCGGTGCATTATCACCGCACGAATTGGCGGTTCAGATTTATCACGGGGTGTTAGACGAGGCAGGCGAAATTCGCAACGGGAACGTCGTCGCAATGGAATATCGTGGAGAACTCGCCGACGGAGCCTGTCTCTTTGAAGGAACGCTTGTCTTGCAACAGACTGGGTTGCATGGATGGACATTGCGCGTCTTGCCGTATCATGAGGATTTGCAGTCGCCGTATGAATTGGGATTGGTGACGTGGGTATAGGTGACAACTCCTTGGCCCGTAGGGGTCTGTCTCCGTCGTGCTTCCCTTAAGTGAGAGCTCGCGAGGGACAGGCCCCTCGCGCTACGGCCGCGAAAGGTTGTTGCACAAAACAACGATTTTAAGGTATATTATGGCGCAGACAACGAAAAACCTCCGACAAGCCGAGATTACGCGCGAAACGGCGGAAACCCAAGTCCGACTCCGCCTCACGCTTGATGGAACAGGAACAGCTGATATCAACACCGGCGTGGGATTCTTGGACCACGTGTTGGAACTCTTCGCAAAGCACGGATTTTTTGACATTGAGGTTGAAGCCACCGGCGATTTACACGTCGATGCACATCACACCACCGAAGATGTGGGCATCTGCTTGGGCATGGCACTCCACGAAGCGGTGGGAGATAAAGCTGGGATGCGGCGGTTCGGTAGTTTCACCGTGCCGATGTATGAATCCCTCGCCAAGGTGGATTTGGACGTATGCGGGCGCGCCTATCTGCACTACGATACACCGCTCGGCTATGGCAAAGTCGGCGATTTTGACATTGAACTCGCCGAGGAATTTTTTCACGGATTTGTCAACCATAGCGGGACAACGTTGCACATCAACGTCCCCTACGGCACAAATCGGCATCACATCATCGAGGCGATTTTTAAGGCGGTTGCGAAGGCGTTGGATATCGCGACGCGTCTTGACGCACGCATCACGGGGGTACTATCGACGAAAGGGAGTTTGTAGCCTATGCGAACGACAGAGAACGTTATTGCAGTTATCCTTGGTGGTGGGCGCGGCACGCGGCTGTTTCCATTAACCCGCGACCGGGCCAAACCGAGCGTCCCCATCGCCGGGAAATTCCGGCTTGTTGACATTCCGATTAGCAACTGCTTTCATTCCGGGTTGGAACGCATCTATGTCCTGACGCAGTTCAACTCGGTTTCGTTGAATCGGCACATCGCGCAGACATACCGGTTCGATACCTACCGGCGCGGGTTCGTGCAGATTCTGGCGGCGCAACAAACGTTGATGGGAGAAGAATGGTATCAAGGCACGGCAGATGCGGTTAAGCACAATGAACCGTATATTTTAAACCCGCGGTTGCCCGATGACTATGTCCTCATTCTTGCAGGAGACCATCTGTATCGGATGGACTACCGCAAAATGCTACAGGTGCACACCGAGACGAACGCCGACATCACCGTCTCTGTGATTCCTGTTCGCGAGGATGTGACGAGTGGGCTCGGTATTCTGCAAACTGATGCCGATGGCCGCATCATCGATTTCGTGGAGAAGCCGCAGACGCAAGAAGAACTGCTGCAGTTGCGGGTTTCCCCAGATGTCTTTACCTCGCGCGGCATTGAAGCGCACGACAGGGAATACATCGCCTCCATGGGCATCTATATTTTCAACCGCGAGGTGTTGCAAGAGTTCCTCCAAGATGATTCAAACGTCGATTTCGGCAGAGACATCATCCCGGGAGCTATCGCGACGCGGCGGGTTTCGGCATACTTTTTTGATGGGTATTGGGAGGATATCGGCACTATCCGTTCGTTCTATTTGGCGAATATCGCGCTTACAGATGTCGCACCGGCGTTCAATTTTTACGATGAACAGGCACCCATCTATACCAATCGCCGCCATCTGCCGAGCACGAAGGTGAACAGCAGTAGTGTCCGTTCTTCTATCCTCGCCGAGGGTTCTATCATTGACGATTCGGAGTTAGACCGGACGATTGTCGGGATTCGGAGTATCATCGCCAGCGGCAGCCGCGTTTATCAATCGGTGCTGATGGGCGCGGACTACTATGAATCGGAGGCGCAACGCGCACAAAACGCGCAGGATGGCGTTCCGAACGTCGGTATCGGACGGGACTGCCTGATTCAGAACGCAATTATTGACAAAAATGCGCAGATCGGCGATAATTCAGTAATTGTCAACCGCGATGGAATTGATAATTACGATGGCGATAACTTCTATATCCGCGATGGAATTGTCATCGTGCCAAAGGATGCGACGATTCCTGCGGGGACAGAGGTTTGATTTTAGATGGACGGAGGCAGTAAAATCTCCGTAGGCGCAGTTTTCAACCGCGCGCTACACTGTGCGCGCTGACAACGCGCGACTACCGGTGGGGATTCCGGCATTTGCGTCTGTCCTGTTAAGGAGAATTCTCATGAACAAAATGCTAACCCTTCTCATACTGAGTCTGTTTGCGCTCACGCCATCGCTGATGGCATTGGATACAGACGGGCTCGTTGGCGCGTGGCTGCTTGATGAAGGCAAAGGCGATGCAGTCACCGATGCATCTGATAACGGCTTGGATGGCGAAATCGCGCAGGGGAAACCGAAGTGGGTGCAAGGGAAATTTGGCGGCGCGATGGAGTTCGGCGGTGCCGATATGGTGACAGTCTCCGATGATGCCGCGCTGGATTTGGAGACTTTTACGCTCGCCGCCTATGTCAACGTCCCGAAAATTTCCGGAAAATGGCAGATTATCGCCTCCAAAGAGAATCGGAATCCGACCGGGCGGAACTACGGACTGTTCGGTAATATCAACACCGGTGTCGTTCACTATTCCTTCACGACGAATGCGGGATGGAAATCGTTTGATGCGAAAACCGCTATCACTGATGGAGAGTGGCATCACGTCGCCGGCACTTACGACGGTTCTGATTTCAAACTCTATCTGAACGGCGAAGTCGATGCCGAAGTCTCACCCGGCACAAAACCGGATACCCACGATAACGTCTTCTTTATCGGCGGTTGTGATATCGGCGGTTACTGGATGACAGGCACTATTGACGAAGTTGTCCTTTACGACAGGGCCCTCAGCGAACAAGAAATCAAAGAGCTCCTGGAAGATGGCATCTCGGTAGCGTTGGATGTGCAGCCGGGTGGGAAACTTGTCACCACGTGGGGTCAGATTCGAGCGCAAGCGGCACGATAGAGATAACGGAATCAGGGCTCGAAACCAAGAAAGGTTAACCCGTAACATGTCTCAATTAAGACAGAAACTGCTGGTGCTGTATTTGCACACACCAGACCTGAACAGCGGCGTTGTCGCCTGGGCGATTTACGATGGCACCGGCGAAGTCAGACACACTACTGGGGACAGCGAAACCCCACCTTACTCCTCTGTTTTGGAGGCGATGAAAGATGGGTGGCGCGTGATTCAGTTCCCGCAACAATTCCCTGCCTACCCCGGCATGGAGTATCATACCTCGTATCTCCGGTTTGAGTATATTCTGGAGAAACTGGAGCCGGTAGGCGGGCCCTCGGTTTCCGAGGGTTTGGAATAAGCGGTAGGCGGGTCTTCTGGTCCCGATGCCACGGTTTTGGAGGAAACGCATGAGTGACAAAAAGCATTTGCTCACGACAGAACAGATGGCGAATTTTGTAGCCGATGGCTACCTTCGCTTTGACGATTTGATTCCGCGCGAATTGAACGAGGCTGCGCACGCCGAGATGGAAAACGGGCTGATTGTGCGCGGGCGCGGCGGAACTGTGCTGGACGAAGTCTGGGAAGATGACTCCGCTGTCGGCAAGGTTTTCCGGATGCCGGCTGTGCAGGGGATTATCCACAGTCTCGTCGGCGAGGCCCCCCTCTATGATCATCACGCCGTGCACATTGTGCGTCCGCAGAACGAAACGGGGCAGATTTGGCACGCCGATGCCATCATCGATTTGCGGATGCACTTTGACATCCAATTCTTCTATTTCTCGCATGACACGCCGCGGGAGATGGGCGGCACGATGATTCTGCCGGGGAGCCACTACCGCCGGGTTTGCGAGACGGACATCGCGCGTTACCAGAATTTCCTTGGGCAACTCCCCGTGGTCTGCAAGGCTGGCACGCTTCTCGTTGTGCATCACGGGATGTGGCATTGCGCGCAGCCGAACCTTACCGACAGGACGCGGTATATGTTCAAACTGCGCCTGAACCCAACAGTGCGCCAACTTCGGCTCTGGAATACGGAGGGTATTGACACCGCGCCTATCCACGGCATTCTGGGCCGGAACCACAAATGGTATGGCAACGACGTGCGGCTTGAGATTGTCAACCGCATTAAGCAGTGGCGGTTCCTCATCGGCGATGATACGTTTGATGTGGGTTACTGGCTTTCGCGGCTGGAAAACATGCCGGCGGATGTTGTGCAGGCGGCTTAAGCGCGTGCCGGGGCGGATTTCGTATCTGTCCCGGCATACTTCTCGCGCGTGCGCGGTTGCAAACCGCGCCTACCGGGGGAAAATCATAGCGCGCCTATCGGGTGGAAAATGATAAAACCCCCTTCGGTAGGCGCGCGTTGTAAGCGCGCCCTCTTGCGCGTGCGCGGTTGGAAACCGCGCCTACCGGAGGAAATCGTAGCGCGCCTATCGGGTGGAAAATCATAGAACCCCCTTTCGGTAGGCGCGCGTTGTAAGCGCGCCCTTTCGCGCGTGCGCGGTTGAAAACCGCGCCTACCGGGTGGGAAATCATATCGCGCCTATCGGGTGCGAAATGATAGAACTTACTTCGGTAGTCGCGCGTTGTAAGCGCGTCCTTTCGCGCGTGCGCGGTTGAAAACCGCGCCTACCGGGTGGGAAATCATATCGCGCCTATCGGGTGGAAAATAATAGAACCCTTTCGGTAGGCGCGCGTTGTAAGCGCGCCCTCTTGCGCGTGCGCGGTTGGAAACCGCGCCTACCGGGGGAAAATCATATCGCGCCTATCGGGTGGAAAATAATAGAAACCCTTTCGCGGGTGCGCGGTTGGAAACCGCGCCTACCGGGTGGAACCTGTTACCTATCTCTCCCGCGTTCGCCTCTGGTGCCTCGTGCTCTTCTACTACCTCTGTCGCCGCGATTTTCCCGGGCCCTTTCTCTCTGTTCCCGCCGTTGGGCGCGCTGGTTTCGCATATATTCCTCGATTTTGCGCCGGTCTTCGGGTGAAGCGTTCCTCCACTTTTCGGCAAGTTCCGGATTATTTTTAAATTGGTTCGCTTGCGGATTTGTGCTGGCTGCGGCTTTCGTGCCATTTGCTGCGGCTTTTTCGCCTTCGTTTGCTTTTTCGCCTTCGCCAGCGCGTGCTTCATTCCCGCGTCTGCGCGGCTGTGTCAGAAACTGCAGCGAACCCGCCTTCAGCGTTATCGCCTTCCCTTCTTCGTCCAAGACAACCTGTTTCGGTTGGATATCCTTCACCGTTACGTCGCCGACTTTTTCGCCGATGCTGACGAAGTAGTGGCGATTGGAGCGTTTCTCCAGCAGAATCGCTTGCGCTATCCCAGTATCTGTGTCAACGACGGTGCCGAGTAGGCTGTAAGACGGTTCCTCCTTCGGATTTTTCCAGCCGAGAGGTCGAAAGATATTATTGTCAATGATGACGCGGTAAAACGCTTCGTTCTCGCCGAAGTCAACTTCGCCTTGCCGGGTGCGCGCGCCGCGTTGTTGCAAGGCGGCCCCTCGCTTCGCTGCTTCTTCCTTCACCGCCGGCTGTTTCACCGCGCTGGGTTCAGTCTGGGTGGCGATGACATCGCCGGCTGGTTTATCTTGCGCCTGCGGTTCACGTAGCGCGAAGATTAAAAAACATACCACACCTCCGATGCCGAAAAGCGTGGCAATTTTCAAGAATGCTTTCATCGATATTTCCTCCTACAGTGTGTGACAACTGAGGGTGTGAAAAGTTCGTGGCACTGCTGTTTTTTTGGTTCGTGCAAAAATCCACATGTTGAGTAGGCGCGGTTTCAAACCGCGCCTACCGAGGGAGTTCAGCTGAGACATGGTTTCAAACCGCGCCTACCGAGGGAGTTCAGCTGAAACGTGGTTGCAAACTGCGCTGACACTCGCGCTTACAAAGCTCGCCTACTGGACTGAGTTCAGCTGAGACGTGGTTGCAAATCGCACATACCGAGGCAGTGCCGATGCCATTTTGTTAATTATACCATATTCTTTGCTATTAAGTCAAAAGATTCTTGACTTTCTCCCAAAAATACGTTAAACTTTATCCTGAACAACTCCAATTCAAAAACCGAGATATCGGCAACGTCGATATCGGAGATACGGAGGGAGACAAACTTGAACCAGAAACGCCTATTAAACGCCTTGCGAATAACGTGCTGTTGTGCCTTTATCGTCGGGTTGGCGAGTGGGCAAGCGACGGCGGCGCGCCGTTCACGCGCGCTCCCCATCGTCCTGTTCGCCTCCGGACTCGGATTACAATTCGGCGGCAGCTTGCTTAAAACCTCTGCGCAAAACCGATACGATGAATACCTCAACGCCGCCATCCAATCGGATATCCAAGCGCATCGGGATGCCTATCGCGCTCGGCGAAACGGCAGCGTCATCATGTCGCGCGTCGGCTACGGATGTATCGGGCTCGCCGTGCTACTCTCAATTTATGGGCAATTGGACACGCCTGATGAACCTGTATCGCCACAAGCAAATAGGATTTTCGGCGGAACAGGCCTCGCACAGCGGGCTCCGTTTCGATTCACTACGCTGTTACAGCCGCAGTATGAGTGGGAGACGGGCCGCGCGAGTCTCAGATTGCTGCACTATTTTTGACGCGGCTCCCCTGTAGACTTAAGCGCGGTTTCAAACCGCGCCCACCGGGAAATGCCGGACTATAATGGAGAAAAATGAGATGATACCTCACAATTGGAGCATCCCTATGCTTTTCATCCTTGCTGTTCTCGCGGTTTCTTGCGCCAGCGATGAAGATTTCGCGAATCCACTGGATGCAGAAAATCTGCGCACCGCCGGCGCGCCTGACGGCCTCGTCCTCTATGCAGGCGACGAACAGGTGCGCGTCACATGGAACGATACCGGACAGGAAGGCATCCAAGCCTATCGCATCTACCGCCGCGCTACCGACGATGCCGATTTCACGGAAGTCGGGTATGTTACTGCACCAGCGAGTGAGTTTATTGATACCCTAAATCTGGAGAACGACCGGCGTGATTCCCTCGGCCGCGTCCTCGCCTACGAATATCGCATCTCCTACATTGATGTCAACGGCGTTGAAACCCCTGATGCGAACAATCCACCGCGCACCGATGAGGAACCACGCCGCGTCTGGAAAACAGAATTCGCTACGCCGAGTGTCCCACCGCCATCACCGATTGTCACCCTCGGTGAACCCACAGACCTCACCGTCAAACTCTTTTGGCGAGACTATGCGGTGCCTTATGACTTCTCCCTCTTCCGCGTCTACGCCGCGGTTGACACGGACGACGCGGCGGAAAAATCCTTAAGTTTTAGACTGCTCGCGGAAATCACACGAGATAAAGACTACTACTTTGACTTTGATTTTGAGGAAGATGGCATTCGGAAAGTCTACCGCATCGCCGCTGTCGATGAATTTGGCGCAGAAGGCGTGACGACAATCAGTGCTACCGTGCCGAATCTGCCACCGGCACCACCGAAAGACGTGCGGGTGCGCTATCTACCGCGCTCACTGTTTAACACAAAATACGACGCAGTAATTTCATGGACACCGAACACCGAGGCAGACCTCGCGGGGTATCAACTTTACACCGCAGATGCCGAAGGGAATCTGCTACCGCGGCCCGCAGTCGGACGGAAGGAACGCAACTTCACTATTCCCGGCGAAGACCCGATTCTCATCGGACAGTCACTCGAATTCCGGCGATACTACATCACCGCATACGATGATACCCCCGGTCCCGATGGCCGTCGCGATGAAAGCGCGCTCGTGGAGGCACGGCCATAAAATAATATGAATAGGAAACTAAAAATCATGCTACGCAATCTACAACTCTGCTGCTTGATGCTCATCGGCATCACGACACCCCTCTGGGCACAACTCCCACCTGTGCCGCAACTCAGCACTATCCAGACAGCCGAACCGATGGGCAAAGGCGGTTCCACCACGACATTCGGACTCTTCCAATACGCCAAAGTCGATTTACTCCCAGACCACGGACAGCGGGTGGACATCGGCGGTTTTGAGGAATCGCA
>PYJE01000167.1 GCA_003635305.1 Candidatus Poribacteria bacterium
CGCGTTTGCATCGACTAGCAGTGGCGCGTCGTTGATGAGCAGCGTGCTGTCATCAATAACCGGCGGTGCGGTATCGTAGGTAAACGCCTTTTCATAAGGTTCGCTGGTGTTCCCCGCCCGGTCCTTCGGCGATACGGTGATGCGATACTGGCCATCGTTTGAACCGTCGTCTGCGAGAGGCGATGTCAACCGGAAGCGGAGGATATCCTGCTCGGCATCCTCCACCTTCCCTGAAATCGTCTTGGCGTTCGGTGAAACCCGCTCAAAGGCGAGCCAGTCATCGTCTAGGTTCTCCCAATCAATGCCGGATTGGTTATCGGTGAGTTTCACCCGAATCTCCGTGAGGGAGTTGTTTACGCCCGATTCGGAGACGACTAGTTGAATGTCCTCACTCTCCAATTCTGGTGCTTCCGTATCGTAGGTGAACGTCAAGCGTTGGACATCGCCGCTCCGTCCGGAGGGGCTAATCGGCGTAAACTCAATGGTGTAGATTCCATCTTCGGAGCCGTCTTGTGCCAGCGGCCGTGCTAGCGTATAGGTAAGTCGGGAAGCCTCGCGCTGCTGTTGCCCAGGAATGACGCTCGCCCCGGGTCCGAGCAACCGAAGCGTGGAGAGATGTTTTTCGTCTGTCTTGGCATCAGCCGACTCTAGTTCCACTTCTATCTGTGAGATTTTCTCGTTGGTGAAAGCATCTTCCGCCGGTGCGGTAACTGGTTGTGTGGAAACGACGCTCGGTAAGGTGCGCGAGAGCAGGAAACTGCGTTCAAACCGCAATTCGTCGCCGTTGCCGGCTCTATCCCGCGCTTCGACACGGATGCGGTAACGTCCATCTTCTACCAACGGGTTGAGATTCAGCGTGAGTTCAGATTCGCCATCGTTGCTGAGGGCCCCGGTGATGGATGTGCCACCGGGTGCAACCAACGTCAACGTGGTTGCGGCGAAGTCTATCCCACTGCCGCCTGCATCTTTCAAAGTCGCCTGCACCTGCGATACGTCATCGGTGAGAATGTCGCCATCGGCTGGGACGGTGCTGACGAGATGCGGTGCTTGCGTGTCATAGACGATGCTGTGTTCTGCTGCATATCTATTCCCCGATTTGTCAACGAGGGTTACCTGCACGGTGTATTCTCCATCTTCGCTGCCATCTTTGGCGAGGGGTTGCGGCAGCGTGAGGAAAATCCGGTCTGTCTCATTGTGCGTCAGGTTCGCTGGCACCGTATTTCCCGCGGCATCAAGGAGCGTCATTACCTGCTCTTCTACCCAGAATTCGGCGGGGCCGACATCCGCGACGGTGACACTCATCTGCGCCAGTGCTGATGGGGCGGACAGATAGGTGACAGGTTGACTCAAATCCATCGGGGAGGCAGCGGTTATCTCTGGCGGTTGTGTATCAAAGACGAATTGTCGATAGACAGCCTCGCCTTGCCGCCCCGCTTTATCGCGCGGCGTTATCGTCACCGTATACCGCCCATCTGCCGTGCCATCCAGCGGCAGCGCACTCGGCATCCATGTTAATTCGTCTTCGCCGTTATCGGTTGTCGTGCCGGGGACAGGGGTACCACCGGCGTTTGCAACGGTGATAGTGGAACCGCCTTCCCCCAAGGCGAGGCCGGCACCACTCGGGTCAGCGAGTGTGGCGACGATGCGTGTGGCTGCGCCGTTGACATAAACGATACCGCCTGCTTTGCCATCAATAACAACCGCGCTCACACTCGACAAGTCAATATCCAAGCGGAAGCGATACGTCACCGCACCGCGTGCGGTATTGCCGGCGATGTCCTGAGGCGTAATACTCAAGGTATAAATACCGAGTGCCTGCGGTGCGACGAACTGCGCGCTTAAGACGGTAGGCTGCGGCTCGCTAGCGGCAGGCTCTCGCTCTACGGTGACGGGAGTCAGCGTCAGTGACAGCGGCTCGTCGTCCGGGCCCGTCACTGTCACCGTGGTGTTGGCAAAGTCCACGCGGGTGGTTGCTTCTTCAAAGACGATGTCAAGTTGAGTAAAGCCGAGCTCGGAAATCACCGTCGGTTGTGTGGCGACGAGGGACATCGGCTCCGCCGTGTTTAACGTCACGCCAGCGACTGCCGGCACCTGCGTATCATAAACCACGGCGTAATCCGCTTTTGTCTCGTTGCCGGCTCTGTCCACCAGCGTGAGGGTGACAGCATAAGTGCCATCGGCACTGCCATCTATCGGCAACGGCTCCGTCAACGTGAGGAACACCTGGTCTGCCTCGTTATGCTTCATCGCCGCGGGCACCTCGGTTCCATCAGGCGCGCGGAAGTGAACCACCTGCTCAGCCAATTCTAACGCCGCCGGTCCGACATCTTCCACGGTAAATTGCACCTGCGGATTTTGCGCGAAACTGGCATTGAGGTAGGTTCGCGGTTGATTCAGGGTTATCGGCACCGCTTCGGTAACCTGCGGCGGTTGTGTATCAAAGACGAACTGTCGGTAGACAGCCGCGCCTTGCCGCCCCGCTTTATCGCGCGGCGTGATTGTCACCGTATAGCGGCCGTCAGCAGTGCCATCCAAGGGCAATACGCCCGGCATCCATGTCAATTCGTCTTCGCCGTTATCGGTTGTCGTGCCGGGGACAGAGGTGCCACCGGCGTTTGCAACGGTGATAGTGGAACCGCCTTCACCCAGGGCGAGGCCCGCACCACTCGGGTCAGCGAGCTTTGCGACGATGCGCGTGGCCGCGCCGTTGACTCCGTTGATATAGGCGACACCGCCAACTTGGCCATCTATCGTCACCGAAGTCACACGCGGTACTTCAACATCAAGGCGGAACCGATAATTCACCGCACCGCTCGCCACATTCCCCGCAATGTCTCGCGGCGTGATACTGAGGGTATATACGCCGAGGGCCTGCGGTGCAACAAACGCTGCTGTCAGTTGCGTTGTGCCTTTGGGCGTGAGCGTTAGTGGAAGTGTTGGGGGGAGCGTTTCGTTGTCCGGGCCTGTTAACGTGACCGTGGTGTTGGCAAAGTCCACGCGGGTGGTTGCTTCTTCAAAGACGATGTCAACTTGACTAAAGCCGAGCTCGGAAATCACCGTCGATTGTGTGGCGACGAGGGATGTCGGCTCCGCCGTGTTTAACGTCACGCTAGATACCGCCGGCACCTGCGTATCATAAACCACGGCGTATTCCGCTTGCGTCTCGTTACCCGCTTTATCCACGAGAGACACGATAACAGCATAACTACCGTCCGCGCTGCCATCTGTCGCCAAAGGTTCTGTGAGCGTTAAGAACAGCCGGTCTGTCTGGTTACGAGTAACAACCGCGCTGAGTGACGTGCCATCAGCACCGAGAAGTTGTGCAGTCTGTTCTGACATCTCTACTCCCGCAGGCCCGACATCGGCGACGGTGAAACTGAACTCGGTATCGCTTGCAAACCCGGCTGTGACATACGTGACAGGGGCCGTTAACGACACCAGCGAGGCGGCGGTGAGTTGCGGTTCTTGCGTATCGTAAATGAACTGCCGCCGTGCTACTTGTCCTTGTCTTCCGGCTTTATCTACCGGTGTGACAGTGACTGTGTAGCGTCCATCGGCGGTGCCATCTGTCGGCTGCCCAATCGCCTGCCAGACTAACTGGTTTGTTCCCTGAGCGGTTGTAACGCCCGGTATCTCCGTGCCATCGGCATTGGTGACGCTGATTCTCGAACCTTCGTTCCCAAACGCCAAGCCTGTCCCTGTCGGTGCTGTGAAAGTAGCGACGATACTCGTGGCACTGTCGTTAACGTAAACGACAGTCCCGATTTTACCGCCGATTGCAACAGCACTGACTTTTGGCAGTGCAACATCAAGTCGGAACGGATAGACAAACGGGCGCGGGCTGACGTTGCCGGCGTAGTCTTGCGGCGTAACGGAAAGACTGTAATTCCCAGAGGCTGTTAACCTTGAAAAATTGAGCGTTAAACTGCTTTTTCCCTCATGCGTCACATTAATCGCGATGTCCGCGTCATCTGGTCCTGTCAAAGACACGGCGGTATTGCTGATGTCAATATCAAGCGGGGTTGGGGCATCCCCTGCGGTTTCCTCAAACGTCACCGTGATGCCGGAGAACCCTTCCGCTATCACCGGAATGCGCTCGGTGTCTACCTCTGTCAGCGGTGTTGTCAACGCGACAACGCTAGTAATCGCCGGCAGTTGCGTATCCACATCTAAACGGAACCGATAGACAAACGGCCGCGCGCTGACATTACCAACATAGTCTTGCGGCGTAATTGAGAGTCTGTAGTCTCCAGATGCAAGCAGTTTTGAAAAATTAATGTTTACCGTTGCCGCGCCTGTCCCGGTAGCCGCGGTTACGTTAATAGCGATGTCTGATTCGCCGGGGCCTGTCAGCACCACGGCGGTATTGCCGATGTCAATATCGTCTTCTTCAAATCCTACCGTGATGCGAGAGAACGCCTCTGCGACGACAGGAATGCGCTCTGCTCCCATGTCGGTAGGCGTTTCTGTCAACGCCTGCACGTCGGTAATTTTCGGAAACTGCGTATCCACGTTGAACGTGAAATCCTCTGTCCATCGCCGCCCGTTGAAATCCACAAACGTGGCGGTGATGGTGTATTCTCCATCCGCTGAGCCATCATCAGGGAGGACGCTCTCCGTGTTCCAGAGCAGTCGGCGGTTCTCTTTATCAGGCGGCGCGGGAGCGATGTTCCTCGGAATAGGCACGCCATCAGGGGATTTAACGACGAGCGTCGATGCATCAAAGTCTATGCCAACCCCGATGTAATCAACGAGCTCCACGGCGACAAGTCCCTCGGCACCCGCGGTCAGCCTGTTTACCGTTGACGTTTCCGGTCTGAGTAAGCGGATTTTTGGGCCCGTTTGACTCACCAGAAAGAACTCTCGGCGTGCCGTCGCGCCCTGGTTCCCAGCCCGGTCGCGCGGCGTAACCTCTATGACGTAAGTCCCATCATCTGAGCCATCTATGGCGAAGGGAGCCAGGACTGTCAGTGTCGCGTTCTCTGTTCCATTGCTCGTGACGTTTATCGGCACCTCCGTGTCGTTATGCGTGAGGCGGAAAGTGCTCTGGACGAAATCAATACCGCTAGTGGCTTCCTTGAGGTTCACCTGCACCTGCGTGAGAGAAGACACCGTCTCGTTCGCCGCAGGAACAGTGGAGACGAGCGTCGGAATCTGCGTATCATAAATCAGTTGGAAATCTTTCGTCTCCGTGTTACCGATCCTATCTGCAACCGTGAGCTCCAGCGTGTATATTCCATCTTGGCTTCCATCCCTGCTGATAAGCGGCTGTTCTAACAAAAGCGCAACGCGGTTGTTATCCTGGTCTGGAATTATATTGGGTTTGGGAGCAGGAGTCTCCCCTACGGGATGAAAGGTGATAGTTGCGCCTGATTCCACGTCTACCCCGGTGCCCGTCTCTCCATCGCTAAACGTCGCGACGATTTGGTAAAGGGGGGCCGAGTGGTAAAGCCTATTCTGGATGCCGCTGAACGCTTCTCCATCTTCACTTGCGCTCAACGTGACAAGTTGCGGCGCGCGATTATCGTAGATGAAAGGCACCTGCGTCTCTGTCCGATTGCCGGCTCTATCAACGGCATCGATGACTATCGTGTAGGTGCCATCGCGTTCGCCGTTCCCTGCAACTAACGACGTGAGGAACTCCAAGCGGATTGTGTCTTTTTCAGGAGAAAGCTGCCGTCCCAAAACCGGCAGGTTATCGGGCGCGTTCAACAGGATAGTTGAGGAGCCGCGGCTGAAGCCGTCCTCAAGGTTATCGATGAACGTTGCCTCAACGAACTCCACCTTCCCGCTTACCCCTCTGCTCGGCGGAATGTTCCCGTTGCTGGTGGCTACGCTGACTAACGTGGGAGCGACGGTATCGTAGGTAAACGTGGTTGTGCCTTCGGCGGCGTTGCCGGCTTTATCAACGATGGTATAGGCGAGGGTGTAGGTGCCGTTTTCGCCGCGCGTGTCAAGCGGATTTCCCAAGTTCAGGGTGAGGGTTGTCCCTTGAAGTGTCGTCGCGCCGCTCAGGACTGTGCCATCTTCAGCGGTGAGACTGATAGCTGTCTCATTCGCAGTGAAATCAATATCTGTCCCGGAGCCTTTGTCCGCTGTCACGGTGATGGTGGTGAGGGTTCCGGCGATGTAGCCGCCATCAACGAGGGTGACGTTTCCGTTTCCCTGCACGCGTGCAATGATGGACGGATAGCGATCGATGATGATGTCCGTGGTCGCATCCGATAATTTGACGTGTTCATGTTCGCCGAAGCCGGTGAGGTTGCCAGTAGTAACGACCCGCTCCTCTACTACGAAATCGCGATATGCGTCCGCTCCGGATATATCATCTGTGTCTATTAACTCTTCCGTGTCATCGTCGGGGTCTATGTTAAATCTACCCTCCGGGATTGGAGCGTAAGGAGCCTTGCCACCGTCTCTGTTTTTCGTTAATAAAGCCCGATGCGCATCCGTTAGGAGGAATTCGCGTACTCCTTGCCTTCTAAACTTATCCGCTCCGGGTTTACCATCTGTGTCTACTAAAGTTTCATTAAATCCATCCCCATCTAGGTCAAATGGACCCTCCGGGATTTCAACGTAGCCTTCTCTTGTTAATTTTGCCCGTTCCGCATCCGTTAGATCCTTTATCTCTCGCAGTACTTCAATTGTGCCCCTACCTGCTTCTCGGGTGACCCGTTCAAAATGGCTGTAGGTGACGCTGAGCCTGAGTTTATAGGTGCCGTCGGGGAGTTCCCTATTGCTACCGTCCTCGCCATCCCAGAGGTAGACATGGTCCCCTTCGGCAGTCTTACCGTTGGTCCATGGAATGCCGATGGACTGTCCGTTCTGTTCAAATATGAGTGCCATCTTGACGATGTCTCTGACAGCGATTGCGACTTCGGCTTCGCTGCCCGCGCTTGCTACAGCTTCCGCTATTGTGCGCTCGTCTGGGATGGTGTAGAAGACAGAGATTTTCTCCTGCGCATCGTCGTTATTCGGAGAAAATTCTGTGGCGTTGACACTGATTGTCGGTCTCGGCAGATAGTCGTGGTCTACCCCGCTATGCGCTTCTGCCCGAACGGTGGGCATTATGAGGAGCGTCAAACATACAAAGAGCTGAATGACACTGGAAAGGACGGTGTGATAATTTTGCATGCGTTTGTTAGTATTGTTTTTTGGCACTAGTTTCTCCATGGCATTCTGTTCCGTTGAAACGTGGGGAACCGAGTTATCCCCGGTCGCGAGGGACAGGTCCTCGCGCTACGGTTATGACAAGAGGTCTCCTGGTGCTCGCGGGGACAGGCCCCCGCGCTACGGTATGAGAACACATTTGAAAATAGGACGAGATTCGCCCCTGAAATGCGCGTTTTAAATGATTAGACGCAGCAGTCTTAAAAAGGTTGAAAAAAAGTATGAATATCGCGCGTTCCGTTTTCGTTTCGGTTGAGGGATTGCGAGGGACAGGCACTCGCACTACGGACTCCCGTAGGCGTGGGTTTTGCAATCGGGAGACCGCGAGGGACAGGCCCTCGCACTACGAAACCGTAGAGCGATTCTCGTCGCGAGGGACAGGCCCGCGCACTACGGACACCCGTAGGCGCGGTTTGAAACCGCGCAAACCGCCGAGACTGCGAGGGACAGGCCCGCGCACTACGGACACCCGTAGGCGCGGTTTGAAACCGCGCAAACCGCGGGCGATCGCGAGGGACAGACACTCGCGCTACGGGCCGCGGGATGTCCCTAACCAATTTCCCCATTCTCCACCATCGTCAATAACGCTGAATCGTCTGTGGTGAGCGGCAGATGAATTTTCGCGCGGCGGCGGCTTGACTCATACGTCGCGAAAATGAGCTCTGTCGCCTGCAGTGCTTTGCGGCCACTTAACTCCGGTTCACGTCCTGTCTTGATGCAGTGGACAAGATCGAGGACAGAGAGCGTCGTCGCATCGCGTTCGGGAGCTAAACCGCTGGTATCGGGCTGTTCCCAATCCGTGCCGCCGGTGCGGAGCATGCGGATGGGCGCGCCACCGCCGCCGACATCAATAATCCCCTCGGTGCCGATGAGCCGATTGGCAAAGCCGGACAAGCCGGTCCCGCCAGTAGCCAGCAACCCTTCCACGCCGTTTTTCCAGCGCAGCCATGAAATGCCGCTCGTCTCTACCTGCGTCCCGAAAACAGTCCGTTCTTCGGCTACATCTATTTGACCGATAACCCAGTCAATAGGTTCGTCATTATTGTAAAAAAAGAACATGTCAAACCAATGCGTGCCCCAATCAAGCAAATTTGGGCAGGCGGCTTCTAGACGACGTAGTTCGCCGATTGCGCCTTCATTCGCGAGGCGTTTCGCTTTGATGAACTGCGCGCCGAATCGGCGTTGATGGCAGAACGTGATGACAACATCGTTGTCAACGCACGCTTGATAGAGTGCTTTCGCATCGCCCCAGGTCGGTGCCATCGGTTTCTCGCAGTGGATCGCTTTGATGCCGCTGTTCGCAGCGGCGATGACCATGGTTTTATGCAGGGCAATCCAAGTGCAGACGCTGACGAAATCAAGCGATTCGTTGTCCAGCATTTCCTGATAGTTTTCGTAGGTATTTGGCACGTCAAACTGTTCGGCGAAAGCGTTGCGTGCGTCTTCAACCGGGTCAGCACATGCGACAATCTCAACATCCGGCGATGCTGCATATCCGCGTGCGTGTGAGCGTCCGCGCCCGCCACATCCGATAATACCTGCTTTGAAGGTGGTTTCCATGCCCGTTCTCCTTTTCGCCCTGGTTCCGTAGGGCCTGTCCCTCGCCGTGTGCTTTAATCGGGAGATTGCGAGGGACAGGCCCTCGCACTACGACTTAAGGACGTTTCTACTCAACTTAATCGTAGGCATCCAAACAGGAGCAAGCCTCGCGTTACGACTTAAGAGACGTTTTTGTTTTTACTGTATCAAAAACTAGGTTAAAACGCAAGTCACGTTTTTCACGGCAGCTCGACTTTCTGTCATGCATCGGCATCGCGAGGTTCGCCTCACGTGCCAACATTGACAACCTTCAAGGCGAAGTGTGTCCACGCCTCATCAAATCCCTTATCGCCGAGATAGGTGCCACCGTAT
>PYJE01000168.1 GCA_003635305.1 Candidatus Poribacteria bacterium
CACCGTTGGCAATGTCGGAAATACGCTCCTTGACGAGATCGGTGATGTTAACATCTTCACCGATGCAGAGGAACAGCAATTCGGCAAGGAGTTTGTCGCGCAACATGAGCAGCAGATCACATTCCACACCGACTCGTTCATTACCAACTATATCAATGACCTCGGGCAAACCCTGGTCCGCTATAGCAAGCGCAACGACATCCCTTATACGTTCAAGGTGGTTGAAACGAAAGGCGTTAACGCGTATGCTGTGCCCGGCGGCTATATTTACGTGCATCTCGATCTGATTCGGATGGTGAAGACAGAATCGGAGCTCGCCGCGGTGCTTGGGCACGAAATCGGGCATATCGTCGGCAGGCACTCAATGAAGCGACTCACCAAGGCTTACGGCATCGAGATTGTGAAACGGTTGCTCGTCAAGGAGGACTCTGGCGAGTTTAAAAAATTGGTGGCGGATGTGCTCGCAGCGGGTTTGCTGTTTCGCTATAGCCGCGACGATGAACGCGAGTCGGATATGTATGGCGTGCAAAATGTCTACGATGCGGGTATCTCGCCGGCGGGTGCAGGGACGTTCTTTGACACGCTGCGTGAGTTGCAGGGACGTGAGCCATCGTCATTGGAGTTGATGTTATCAACGCATCCTGCGAGTAGTGAGCGTGCGCGGAATGTGCGCGCGCAGATTAGCGGTTTGCCGCCGAAGTCGGGGTTGCGGGCAGATTCTTCGCGTTTCCAGCAGGTGAAGCGGCGGGTATCTTCCCGTTAAAGGAAAAGTGGGCTGTCGTCCCCATCCGCGTATGATTTGGTTGTGATCAGGCGATCACAACCTACAGCATGGGGAGAGTAGTACGGGGGCTTTTCCTGCACCATGCCTCGATCGCGGGGGACAGGCCCCCGCGCTACGGGGATGCCTACCTCTTCATCGTAGGGCGAGGGACGGGCCTTCGCTATCCCTCGCCATGCGTTTTTCTGGCAGACCTCATCACCCCTGTAGGTAAGGATCGCCTGATCCTTACCCGTTCGGGATCGGGCGAGCCCGAACTACAGAGGTGGGCCTTCTACCGTAGTGCGAGGGCCTGTCCCTCGCTGTATCCCGATGGTAACGAGGAAATTCGCGGGGGCCTGTCCCCCGCGCTACGGGGATGCCTACCTCTTCATCGTAGGGCGAGGGCCTGTCCCTCGCCATGTCCCGACTATAACGAGAATCCTCGCGGGGGACAGGCCCCCGCGCTACGGACTCAGGAGGGTTTTTTACGGCTTAACCGCGGCCGAATTTACTCTGTCGTTTGCAAGAAACGCGGTGTTATGATACACTACAGAAAAACTATGAACGAAGAGGACTCCCGATGAAAGGCAAACGCATCATCATGCCAGCGAAACGTGCCGTGACGCTGGAAGAGTTTGAACTTGACGAAACCCTCGCGCCCAACCAGATTTTGCTGAAAACGCACTATAGCCTCATCAGCCCTGGCACGGAAGGCGCAGGTTATACCGGGCTGGAAAGCGGGACGCGCTTCCCGCACGGTTCAGGCTATACCGCCATCGGTGAGGTGCTTGACGTTGGCGAGGACGTGACGAAGTGTAGCGTCGGCGATATGGTTTTTTGTTATACGCCGCACGCCTCTATTGCGAAAACCGACCGGGTTTTTCTGGCGTTCACGCCGCCACTAACGCTAGATGCAAAACTGATTCCGTTTGTGCGGATGGCAACAGTCGCGATGACTTCGGTGCGCGTCTCCTCTGCCGAGTTTGGCGATACCGTCGTTATCATCGGCTTAGGGCTCGTCGGGAATTCGGCGGCGCAGCTTTTCAATCTGGCGGGCATGAAAGTCATCGGCGTTGAGCGGATTCCCGCGCGCTTGGAAATCGCGCGGCGGTGCGGCATCCAACATCTGATTAATCCCGATGAAGAAGACGTGCTGGAACGCGTCCTCGCGTTAACCGATGGTGAGAAGGCGGAGGTTACCGTTGAGGCAATCGGCAACCCGCGGCTCGTTGAAACGGCGTATCAGCTGACGCGCGCCAAAGGCGAGGTTATCCTCCTCGGTTCGCCGCGCGGCGAATTTATCACGAATGCGACAGCGATTCTGAACTATAGCCATAGCATCGGCTTAGGCGCGATTACCCTCCGCAGCGCGCACGAGTGGGTTTATCCAGTGATGCATTCCGGGGAATCCAAGCATTCGCTGGAACGAAACTCGCGCTTGGTTTATTCGCTCATCGAGAATGGCAAATTCAAGGTTTTGGAATTGCTCACGCACATCATACAGCCCGAAGATGCGCAAGCGGCTTACGATGGCTTGACAGAGCGGAAGGATGAATATTTAGGCGTGGTGATGGATTGGACGCGCGGATAACGTGAATCAGGACACCGCCAGCACCGCATCAACCTGCCCCATTACCTTACGCAACGCCGCCACATATAGGCGCATCAACTCCAAGTCATTCGGCGGATTGACATCAAAGAGATAGCAGTGTGAATTGATGAATTCGACGGCTTTGGGATAATCCTCCGTTCGGTATTCCACAGTGGACTGATTGCAGTGCCACGGGCACCCTTTGCCGTAGCCGATGCGGTTCTGGAAAATCTCCTGTGATGGCACCGGCAATCGTTGCCACTGGCCCGTCGGCACACCCTCCGCGCGCAAGGCGGCTTGCACTTTCTCACGCAAGGTCTGCGCGGAAACGTCTAACCCTAATGCCCCCGGGTCGAAACCGATAACGTAGTTGTAGTAGACAGGCTCGCAACCTGCGGGGACAACCGGCGTTTCAATGCCGTCAATCTCGTTCAGATGCTTTGATAGATAATCGCAATTTCTGACGCGCAGCGCGTTGTTCTCATCAAGCCGTTTGAGCTGGCTGCGGATGAACGCCTGACTGAACATATCGCCGCGATACATCCAACCGAGTCCGTAGGCGTTGTATTCCTGCTCCTCACGTTCACGCCCTGGCACGACTATCTCACCAAAATATTGCAACAATGCCGCGCGCCGGTAAATCTGCTCATCATCGGTAGTGAACAGGCCGCCTTGGCAACCGCTGCTCAACGTTTTCGATGCCTGCGTGCTGTAGCCGGCTGCTTCGCCGAACGCGCCGCAATAGCGTCCTTTATACCGCGCGCCGTGCGCCTGCGCGACATCCTCAATTACCTTTAGATTGTGCTTTTTGGCAATCGCCAGAATAGCGTCCATATCGGCAGGCATGCCGTGAATGTGGACAGGCAGAATTGCCCGCGTCCGCGCCGTGATTTTCGCTTCAATCTGGCCCGGGTCGATGCAATAAGTCACTGGTTCAATGTCAACGAAAACCGGGATAGCGTTGTGATGTAGCACCGCCGCCGCTGTCGCCCAAAAAGTGAAGGCGGGAATAATCACCTCATCCCCCGGTTCAATGCCGATACCAGCGACGCACAGATGCAACGCGGCAGTACCGCTGTTAACCGGGATGCAATACCGAACGCCCATGTATGCCGCCCACTCCTGCGCGAGCCCCTCGGATTGGATGCGTTGCTGTTCGGTAATCTTTTCGGCGGCAAGCACCTCGGCGATGGCGGCTCTATCGGCATCGGTGACTTGCGGCCACGGTTGAATGAACCCATGGGGAACAGTCCGCGGGCCTCCGTGGATAGCGAGTTTATCTTGCATGGTGTCCTCTTTTTAGCCTGTCCGCCGCGTTTGCTAACATTGAGACATGGCGAGGGACAGGCCCTCGCCCTACGATGAAAGGGACAGTGAAGTGGTTTATTTTACAAACTGAATCGCCCTCTGAATTCGCGCCAACACCTCATCTCTACCCAGCAAGACGAGAATGTCAAACAGACTCGGTCCGAACGATGTGCCAGTCAGCGCGATTCGCAATGTCTGCATCGCCGCAACGCGTTTGATGTTGCGTTCCTCCGTGTATTGCCACATCGCCGATTCGACTGTCTCCAGTTCAAACGGCTCTACCGCTTCTAATACTGCACCGAGGGCTGTCAATATGTCTCGCGCGTCTTTCTTCCACCACTTCTTGACGGCTTTCGGTTCGTATTCAGTCGGCGCGGCGAAGAAATAGCGGGTTTGCGGGACGATGTCCTGTAACTTGGTTAAACGTTCGCCCACTGCGGTGACAATGCTCTCCAACCGTTCGCGCGGTTCGGCCACCACGTCAATCCCTTCCTTTTCCCAGAACGGAATGACGGCATCTGTGCGCGCCGCAACATCTAACTTGCCGATGTAGTGCGTGTTGAGCCAGTCTAGTTTCTTAATGTCAAAAACGCTGCCGCTCTTGCCGACTCTCGCCAGCTCGAACTTCTCGATGAGTTCCTCTACCGAGAAAATCTCCTGTTTATCGTCAAAAGCCCAGCCGAGGCGCGCGACGAAGTTCAGCATCGCCGCGGGAAGATATCCCTCCTCGCGATAGCGGCTAACAGCGACGAGGGTTCCGTGGTGCCGTTTGCTCAGTTTCCGGCCGGTATTGTCCAAAACCAGCGGGATGTGCGCGAATTGCGGCACGTTTAAACCGAGCGCGTTCGCAATGGCAATCTGCTTCGGCGTGTTGTTGAGATGTTCCGTTCCGCGAATGACATGCGTAATCTGCATCTCGACATCGTCAATAATCGACGTGAGGTTGTAACTCGGCATGCCGTTTGAACGGACGATAACCTCGTCTTCTAGCGTGTCTGGGCTGATATCTCGCGTGCCGAGGACGATGTCGGCGACGCGGATGGGTGCGTCCGGCATTTTGATGCGCACCGTCGGTTTTCTGCCTTCCGCGGCGAAGCGTTCCTTGTCTGCCTGTGTGAGGTGTCGGCACCGGCCGTCGTAAGCGCGGTTCTGCTTCTCGGCACGAGATTGCGCGCGAATCGCATCCAATTCTTCCGGCGTGCAGTAGCAATGGTAAGCGTTGCCACTCGCCAGCAACCGCTGAACGTGCCATTCATAAATATCTCGCCGTTCCGATTGAACGTAAGGCGCGTGCGGGCCGCCCTTCTCGCCGCCTTCGTCCCATTCAAGGCCTAGCCACTGCAGCGATTCGTAAATCTCGCGCATCGATGCATCGGTGGAACGAGCGGCATCGGTGTCGTCAATGCGGAGGATGAACGCTCCGTTGTGATGCCGGGCAAACAGCCAATTAAATAGCGCGGTGCGCGCGCTGCCAATGTGTAAGAATCCGGTCGGCGAAGGTGCCATCCGGACTCTGATCTGATGGCGAGCCCGGGATGTTTCTCCTAGTCGAGACCGGGAGGGCTCTCCTACTGGGGGTGGGTTCATTTCTTCTGTCCTCTCTGAATTTTCGCCCAGCTATCCCGCAGCGGGACGGTGCGGTTGAATACCAACTTCTCCGCCGTTGTATCCAAATCGACGCAGAAATAGCCCATCCGGAGGAACTGGTACCGCGTGCCGTGCGGAACACCGACGAGACTCGGTTCAACTTTGCAGCCCGTTAAAACTTCCAACGAGTTTGGATTGATGAAGACTGTCCAGTCAGTACCATCGGCGGCGTTCTCTGGTTCGCGTTCGGTGAAAAGTGACTCGTAGAGGCGTGCTTCGGCATCGACAGCGTGCGCTGCGGATACCCAATGCAACGTGCCGCGCACCCGGCGGCCATCGTCAGACCAGCCGCCGCGCGTACCCGGGTCATACGTGCAGTGAATTTCAAGAATCTCGCCGGTGCCCGGGTCTTTCACGACGCTTTCGCATGTGACGTAATAGGCGTGTTTGAGGCGCACCTCGCGGCCGGGGGCTAAGCGGAAGAATCTCCGGGGCGGTTCTTCCATGAAATCTTCGCGTTCAATGTAAAGCTCGCGCGAGAACGGGATTTGCCGCGTGCCAGCGTTCTCGTCTTCTGGGTTATTTTCCGCGTCCAGCCATTCCACCTCTCCCACCGGATAGTTGTCAATCACCACCTTGACAGGATTCAGCACTGCCATGACGCGGGGGGCGCGTTGGTTCAGATCTGTCCGTATGGAATACTCCAACTGACTCATCTCAATGAGATTATCGGCTTTTGAAACACCGATGCGGTTGCAGAAATCACGAATCGCCTCCGGTGTATACCCTCGACGGCGCATCCCGGCGAGCGTCGGCAAGCGAGGATCATCCCAGTCATTGACGTGTCCTTCCTGCACCAGCACGCGCAACTTCCGCTTGCCTAGCACCGTGTGCGTCAGATTCAGGCGCGCAAATTCTATTTGGCGCGGCCGATAGATTTCCAATTCTTCCAGAAACCAGTCGTAAAGTGGACGATGATCTTCAAATTGCACATCGCATAACGAATGCGTGATCCCCTCGATAGAATCGGATTGCCCGTGTGTGAAATCGTAGGTGGGATAGATGCACCACTCCGTGCCGTATCGATAGTGCGGCGCGCGGAGGACGCGGTACATCACCGGGTCGCGCATATTGAGATTGGGGCTCGCCATATCGATTTTGGCGCGAAGAGTGCGGGATCCGTCTGGGAATTCGCCGTTACGCATGCCGCGGAACAACGCCAGATTCTCCTCAATCGAACGGGTTCGGTAGGGACTATCTTTGCCGGGTTCGACTAATGTGCCGCGATAGGCGCGCATCTCGTCCGGTGTCAGATCGCAGGCATACGCCTTGCCCTTTTCGATGAGTTTGATGGCGTAGCCGTAGAGCGTCTCAAAGTAATCGGAGGCGTAGAACTCACGTTCTTCCCAGTCAAAACCGAGCCATCGGACATCGCGTTTGATTGCCTCGACGTATTCGTGTTCTTCGGTGATGGGGTTGCTATCGTCAAAGCGGAGGTTATAGCGTCCGCCGTAATCTTCGGCGATGCCGAAACTAATGCAGATGGCTTTGGCATGCCCGATGTGGAGGTAGCCGCTCGGTTCCGGCGGAAATCGGGTATGCACCTTCCCGTGATAGGTGTTGTCCGCCAGGTCCTTCTCAACTTCTTGGCGGATGAAATCGAGATTAGTTTTCGCGGCGGGTTTGTCGCCGTTTTCGGTGTTGTGTTTTAGGTTAGCGTCCGAATTTTTCATCGTAAGTCTCCGTGGGCTCAAAAAAGTTTACGTGCGATATTATACCTAAAAAAGCGGTTGAAAGTCAAGGGATTCTTTGGATTTGCAGATGCGTTACGGTTTTCTTTCGTCTGAATCGCGGATTTTCAGGATTGGTGGCGGCGCGCCATTGGCTTTCCTATTGAAGGATGCCATACTCCTCGCACTTTTGGACGATTACCTCTTCATTCTTACAGTTTTCCAGAATGAAGTAGTTTTCCTTCAAATCCCTTATTCGGTTGATGGAGATGCTCTTCTGATTCAGACGTTCAATGAGAATCGTCGGGACAAAATAGAGCTCATACGCATTATCACTTATCGGATGAATTCCGATGACAACATCTGAGATCACCGTGGATTGCGTGTATTCTTTAACACCCGATTTATACGCTCTATCAATCCCGCCTCTTGAGCCCCCAGTGAAAGGGACAGATTGCCTAGCAGTTTTGACTTGCGCGCGAATGATATCCTCATATCCTTCAGCATCTTGTCGGACGATGATGATGTCATAAGGTGATAAAGGTAAATCTACCAACGAAACGTTCTGGTATTTTTTCATCAAAATGCCAGCAACGATATGCTCATGGGCGAAACCATCTACAGAGGCTTGCCTACCCCTCTCTGCCGTATTGGCCATATTTCTACCTCCGAATGCCTATTTTTGCAGAACGAGGATCCAGTCGGTGTTGATGCGTTCGCCCCGTGGCACTTTGATAAAGTGCTTAATAATTTCCGAGCCGAAGTAAGTTTCAACCGTAAACCCCAGTGCTTCAGCCATAGGCATCAAATACTTCCAGTTCTCGAACAGCCGTCCGCGGATGCGATTGTTTCCGACGACGATGACGTATCTGCCGCCTGGGCGCAAAACCTTGTAAACTTCGGCGAGGTTCTGCCGCATATCCTCCAGGTATTTGAAGGCGATGAACGCCCGCCTCGGGTCTTCTTCAAAGATGCTGGCGATGACAGCGTCCGCTTCCGGCACACCGATTTCGTGGAGAATTTTGTAGTCGCGTGCGGAAACGCTCTCTGTGCCGACGTTTCGCTTCTTCAATTCGGTGAGGGAATCCTGCGCGAAACCTAACCAATACATCTCCAGTTGATGCGTGCGCGGGTAGTCAACAGCGTTGACATACGGCGGAGAGGTCAACGCAAGTTCAAACGAGTCTTCCTCATAATTAATATGTCGCGCGTCCATATCCGCAGGAAACTCGGTAGTGATGCCGTGCGGATAGGTTTGAGAGAACGCTGTCATCTTCGGCACCTTGTCAAGCATGGTTTTCGCGAATCGATTCAGCGCGTCACCTGGGCGAACCAATTTGTTCAATTTCTTACGGATGACGGTGCGGGTGCAGTTATCGTCGGCGTTGGATACGGCTCGGATAATTGAGGAGAAGCAGACGCGGAAGAAATCCTTCACCGTTTCACTCACACCAAGCGCACCGATCTCCTTTTTCAGATAGGACATCTCCCAGAGGATTTCCTTATTGAACCAGTTGTCCCTGTAAGGGAAATCCGGCACATCTGCCTCATCAACAAGGGAGGGACGGTAGTTTAAGACAGCATCCAACAGCGATTTTCGCGCTGTCCGCAGTTCATCTTCAGCGAGCGGTGTTACCTTCACCTTCGCAATGAACCGCGAGAACGGATCGACATCAATGCCGACGGAATGCCGACGTGCTAGCAGTGCCTCAACGTTTGTCGTCCCGCTCCCCGAAAACGGATCGAGGATGCGTTCGTTTTCCTCGGAATACCGCTTGATGAGCCAGCGCGGCAATTCGGGGAAGAACTTGGCGGGATATTTATGCAAGGCATGCGTGAGGAACCGCTGCGCATGACTGATGAACAGAAACCGCTCCCCTGCTTGCGCAGGTAGGTTAACCGGAATATCGCCGGTCACCTGAACAATACTCTCGCCAAATTCGTTGACAATTTTTGTGATGTTTTCTACGTTTTCTATGTTTTCCATGAGGATATCATACAGAAATTATGGAAAAATGTCAATTTTTAAGAAAAAATTGTAACCTATCATGCAATGCATCGTTTTTATCTTATGACGTAAAAGATTCTTATAGAGGAGGTTTACCCATGCATTCCAAGGAAACGCAGAAAAATCATTCCAGTTTCTACGAATTGGCACTGTATCTTGCGGTAGCGAAGGCGCAGCAGAATGAATTCCGTTGGGAGGCGTTTATTGACGATGTGTCCCAGATTTGCGACAGATTCGCGACGCACATTGCTTCCCAAGGCATCTCTGCTTCCAAGGTGTCACGCCGATAATCGCGCGACGTTTTCTGTAGCATGTTGTGTCTGAGCAGACTTGCATATCCGAGGCTTTTGATGAGAAGGCTGCTACGTATGTCCAATTAACTGAACACAGCGGGGCGCGAGTTTCCGCAGTGCTTGTTAAAGACGAGGTTCATTGTCCGGCACCTCCCGTGCGACAATGAACCTCGTTTTTTTCTTCAGCGCGGTTCGTTCAACTTTTCATGATGCCGCATAATCTTAACAAGCGAGCAGACCAGCTTCTCCGGTGCGTGGCGGATGACGTTCATCTCAACGCCGCCTTCCTTCACTACCATGTCGCGAATCAGGTCTGCCTCAACGACAGTCATTCCCTCCGCCTTGAGATTTTCGCGTTCCGGATTGTAAGATACCTGCACTTTCGAGGCATCCGCTACTAGCATCGTTTCCGCTGACAGCAGTGAAATGTGCTTGGCGAGGTTCATCACGTCCATCGGGTGCGCCTTGTTTTCGTAAAGCATGGAGAGTCCATCTTCCGAGAGCGAACGGATGCGGGTGAGCTGCGCGAGCAATTCCTGTCGCACATATTCCTGAATGACTTCGGTTGGCGCGGGCTGATTATTAACGAGAACGTATTGCAATTTGATTTTGGCGTGGTCCAACAGGGCATCGACGTGGTCTGTCACGGCGTAACCGTCAGTTTCACCGGGCTGCGTCATGACGTTACAGACGTAGATTTTCATGGCGTTGGAACGCTGGATTGCATCAACAATGCCTTTGATGACAAGATTGGGCATGATGCTGGTATAGAGGCTCCCCGGTCCGATGATAATGACATCGGCGTTCAGCAGTGCCTCTATCGCTTCTTCGTGTGCTTGGCATTCGTAGATTTCGCTTCCATCTTCGCGATGGTGTGTTTTGCCGTTCTCGCGCCGCTCAAAAAAGACGCGCTTGATGGGTTCGCGGTTTTCACGTTTGGGTATAGTTGATTCGCCGCGGACAATCTCCCCGTCGGCGAGTTCGGCGCAAAGCACGGTGTAGTCCAGCGTCACTGGGATAATCCTGCCGCGCACAGCGAGGAAGCGCGATGCGGCTTGAATGGCTTTTGGAAAGTTGCCTTTCAATTCTGTCAATGCTGTAAGCAGGATATTGCCGATGGTATGCCCACCGAGTTCGCCGTTGCTTGAGAATCGGTATTCAAACAGTCCGGCGAGTTCATCTGCGTCGGATAAGGTAAACAGCAGCCGGCGGATGTCGCCGGGAGGTAGCACGTCAAACTCTTCCACGAGGCGGCCGGAACTTCCGCCATCATCGGAGACGGTAACGATGGCGGCGAGGTTATCCAGATTGATGATGTTATCGTCGCCGAGGTTGGTGTCTGCATAGTGTTTGATGCCGCTAAGGAGTGCCGACAATCCACTTCCGCCGCCGATACAGGCGAGTCTTAGTTTATTTGTATTTCGCAATGCGTTTGATGCGCTCTCTGGTTTCATCGTCTCTTTCTCCATCGGCTTGGCAGCAAGTGCCAGAGGTATATCTGTTGCCTTGTATGGTAGGCGCGGTTTTTCACCGCGCCTGCACCTGGCACGCTTACAACGCGCGCCTATCCGCAAAATTTGATTTTGCGTCAATCATATCACATCATAAATAACGCAGTTAACGGCAGATTTGTTTCATTAACAATTCCAGAGTCTCAAGCGTCTCGTCACAGAGAGCCTCCGCTTCCATCGCCGTAGGTGCTTCGCTGAACACCCGAATGACAGGCTCAGTGCCCGATTTGCGGATGTTCACCCATCTGTCATCCCAGATACGCTTGATGCCATCTGTCAGAACGAGTTGCGGGACAGGGGTGTCCTTCCCATTTGAGACAGGGAGTTCTCTCTTACGGGTATAGATTTCCTCGGCGCGCGCGATGAGCTGCGTTGCAATGTCTTGCGAGGGTATCTCCAGTTTCTTGCGACACATATCGTAGTGTGGCAGGCTATCCACTAGTGCTGTCACCGTGCCATCTGAATCGCTTTTCAGACGCGTTTCAGCCAGACGTTGCATCATCGCTGCAATGGAAGCGATGCCATCGGTGGTATGCTGGATGTTCGGGTAGATAACGCCGCCGGTGCCTTCGCCGCCGATAACGGCGTTCACCTCGTGCATTTTCTCCACTACCCATCCGACACCGACTTTGGTGCGGTGGAGCGTCACGCCGTGTTTGTCGGCGACATCATCTAGCATCCGGCTTGTCGATACCGTGGCGACGATATCTCCCTTCGTTTGGTTAAGGATAAAATCGGCGATGAGCGCGAGTGTCCATTCGCCGCTCAGCGGCACGCCGCGTTCTGTCACAACGACAAGTCTATCTGCGTCTCCATCGTGCGCGAACCCGATGTCGGCGTTGGTGGCTTGCACCGTTTCGCACAACTCGCCGAGTGCTTCAGGCGTAGGTTCGGCGGGACGGCGGAAGTGCCCATCGGGAACGCAGTTGAGTTCGACAATCCGACAGCCGAGTTCTCGCAACAACATCGGGCTGATGACGCTTCCCGCGCCGTTGCCGCAGTCCAGCACCACCTTCAGATTCGCTTTTTGAATCAGTTCTTGTCCGAGCCACGGCGAACGCAATATTTTCGTGAGGTGATACGCTACTGCATCGCTGTCCGTTTCTAGCCTTCCTTGTTCGTTCCATGGTGCGAGCGCGAACTCTTCTGCTTTATAGATACGTGCGAGTTCGTCGCGTTCCGCCTGCGTCAAAAGCCGCCCCGATGCCGATGCAAATTCAATCCCGTTCCACTCCACGGGGTTATGGCTGGCGGTGATGGTGACACTGCCTTGCGCATCAAGTGCCTTCGCCATCAAGAGGATAGTCGGTGTGGGACAGAGTCCAACGTCAATGATGCGGCACCCGGTGGCGAGCAATCCGGCAAGCACCGCGTGCTGAACCATCGGACTGGATGTCCGGGAATCGCGCCCAATCACCACCGTTCTGCCGCCGATAAACGTGCCGAACGCCATCGCAAATTGCGTGATGAGCCGCGGTTCCAACGAAACGCCGGTCTGGCCGCGAACGCCTGAAACGCTCATGATGGGGTGTTCTATGTTAGCCATGTTTTTGTTGTTCCTTTCAGTGGTTTGGCTGCTGCGAATTTGTTCAAACTGAGTAGGCAGATGCCTCCGATAAATACCTGCCAGAAACAGACGAGATACCACGGTGGATAGGCGAAAAGATACGATGGAATCGGCGTGAGTTCATAGAGCAGCGGTGTCCTGAAGATATCTGTTTCTCCCAAAATCGCACACACGGCAATCAGCGGATTCGCGTGGAGAACCAGCGGAATTATCGGTTGAACGCTGTCAATGTAACGCTCCAAAGGTGCCAGTAAAAACATGCCGCCGATTGTTGCGCACCAGAGGAGATACGCAAATTCTGTGCTGAAGAGCACGTCTCGAAAAACCTTCGCGCCCCACATTCCGACTGCTCCCGCCGAAAAACTGTAGATGCCTAGCACGGCGAGTATTTGCAACGCCTTCACGAACGGTAGTTCCATGGAGAAGAAAAGAAACCCCGTTGATAGAAACGCCCAACACAAGAGCGGCATCTGACTCGTGGCGAGTTGCATCAACAAGCGTCTTCTAGTTGAAATGCGGCTGAGTGTTAACAGAACGGAGTCACCTTCAGTGCGGCTCGTATACGCAGCTAAATAAGGTGCAGCCAGAAGCACGACGCACACCTGCGCGAGCGCGAAACACTCCGTCGGTGAGCCGAGTTTCGCGCGTGCGAGCAGGAGATATATCACCCACGACAGGCAACTGGCGAGCAGCACCGTGAGCGCGATAGCGGCGCGGCGGGCACCGAGCATCAGTAATCTCCTCGGAGCCGTAAGACTGCTTCGGCGATGCCGATGAGGTTCGGGTTGATAATCAACGCCTGTTTGTATGCCTCAATTGCTTCCTCAATTTTTCCGAGTTTGACGTAGACGTGCCCCATCCCGGCGAACGCGCCGAAGTGGTTCGGGTTGAGCGCGATGGCGCGCTTGCAATCTCTGATGGATTTGCTCCATTCTTCCATCAGAAAATAGGCAATGGCTCGCTGATTGTAGCCTTCGGCGAACTCTGGGGCGGCTTCGATGACTTCGGTGAAACGTTCAACTGCCTCTTCGTACGCTTCGTCTTTCAGTAGCGATTTGCCATCGTTAAGCATTTTATCGATGGATGCGTCGCCGGAACGCGCCCAGATGTGCCACAGCGCGCTTTCGGCACTAAGGCGGGTGCCGATGTCATTGTCCTTGAGCGCGTCAATGAGGGCAGGCACGGCTTCTTCGCCGCCAATGAGTTTAAGCGCGGAGGCCGCCGCACGTATAACGAGCGGAGCTCCGCTTTGCAGGTATCTTAACAACGTTTCTGTCGGGTATTGCGCGGTGAGACGTTGTTTCAGTTTTTCGGTGTCGCCGGCATGCTTAAACATCAGTTTCGCCAATTCCGAAAATCCGTTATGCTTATGCATCGTAACCTCGCTATGGATGAAAACTGGTTTTATGAGTATTATAGCATATCTTCGCGGGAATAGCAACAGAATAATGCCAAACTACAAAGTTGGGTTGAAAAAAAGCACGTTTTCGGGTATAATAAAACTTGTGTATACACTCGAGCCACTTACCAGACAAAATAGCGACAGATGGGGCGCGCTCATCCTGCAATGCCGTGAAAGCACCGCCTTTCAGTCCCTTGCATGGCGAGACGCGCTGGACAGTGCCTTCAAACAACTCACGCCTGTGTATCTGTTGATTCAGGCGGATGACACAGTTATCGGCGGTTTGCCGGCGTTCGTGTTTCAACCGATACCGGGCATAAAATTGTGGCACTCACTGCCGTGGAATCTGTTCGGTGGGGTGTTTATCATAGATTCGGTGCAGGTAAACTTCGCTGAACTGATGTCGACGGTTGAAACCTATCTTGAAAACGCATCGGCGGAAAAAGGATGGTGTGAACGGCGGTGGACATTTTCGCCGCAGCACAGCGAAACATACGGCGGCCTTCTCTCTGAAATGGGTTATGAACGCACCGAACGTTTCACGCATCTTTTACCGATGAACAGAGACGTTGACGCTCTTTGGCACGCCTATAATAAGCGCGTCCGCGGCGCAGTGAGGAAGGCGGAGAAATCCGGGGTGTCCGTTACGCATACGGAAGAGGCGGCAGAACTCGCCTCCTTCTACGAGATGTATTTAACCACCGTGAGACGGTTGGGTGGCACGCCGAAACCGTTGTCGCTTATGCGCACCTTAATGCGGCGCAACCTTGCGAAATTGGCCATCGCTACCTACGATGGCACGATTATCGCCGGGCTTCTCTATCTCCATTTCAATCGGACGGTGACGCTGTGGTGTGAGGCTTCTGTGCCAGAGTTTTTGCAATATCGTCCTAATAATGCGATTTTCCACTACATTATCACGTGGGCGTGCGAAGCGGGCTACGACTGGGTGGATTTTGGCGCATCACCACCGGAAAACAGGGGATTAATCGCGCACAAAGAGCAATACCGCGCCAAGCGATTCGATTTCTGTCACTATACAAAAGTTGTTTCGCCGATGAGACGCGCCTTATGGACGCAGAGTGAGGGCATCCTCCGCAAACTTTATACTCGAATGCAGTCGTAACAGCGGGATGCCAATATCCGCTGGTTCTGTGCATCAGTTTGCAAACTTTTGTTTTTTAGGGTATTCTGTTGTTTAAACCCCACGTTCAGTCTCAAAATTAACCGAATGAGGAATAAAGGGATGTCAAAACCTATTAGCCGAATTACTTTTACGCCGGGCCAGTGCGGCGGCAAACCCTGCATCCGAGGCATGAGAATTCGGGTGACTGATGTCTTGGATTTGCTGGCTTGCGGCCTCTCTTTTAAAGAGATTCTGGAGGAAATGCCAGACCTGGAATACGAAGATATTGTTGCCTGTATCCAATTCGCCACCCGGAAGCCCGACTATCCGGTAGTGACTGTATGAAATTCTGGATAGATGCGTAACTTTCTCCTGCACTAGCCCCCTGGCTACAAGAGACTTTTGCCGTTGAGGCTTATTCAATCCGTTGGCTTGGACTCCAAAACGCGACTGATGAAAAAATCTTTACCGTGGCCCGGGAAGCAAAAGCAGTCGTGATAACCAAAGACCTGGACTTCGTTCAGTTACTAGAACGGCTTGGGCCGCCGCCACAACTCATTTGGGTGACTTGTGGCAATACATCCAAGGCTCAGATGCGCAAGATTTTGCGGCAGACCTTCAGGAGAGCCCTGCGGCTTTTGCAAGCCGGAGAACCTTTGGTAGAAATTACCGATACCGCTCTGGATTAGACACCGCAGTACCTAGGAAAACACTAGCAATGCAACAAGGGCAACCCAACTTAATCTTTATCTTCGGGGACCAGCACCGGGGGTGCGATGTCGGCTGTGCAGGAAACACTCAGGTGCAGACACCCTTCATGGATATGCTGGCGCGAGAGGGAACCTTTTTTCCGAATACCTTCACCAATGTCCCGCTGTGTGTGCCAGCGCGCGGCTGCCTCATGACAGGCAAGCATCCGTTGAGTCACAGAGCTGTCTCCAACGACTTGCCGTTACCGCTGTCTGAAACCGGCATCGCGGAAGTGTTCGGAGCTGCCGGCTACGCGACCGGCTACATCGGCAAGTGGCACCTCGGCGGTATGCCGCGGGACAAGTTCATCACGCCGATGATGCGCTTCGGCTTTGACGAATGGCTCGGCTGGAATTGCCACCACAACTATTTCAACGCGCCTTATCACGATAGCGTCGGGAACCGGATGCAGATTGAAGGCTATGAACCCGATTTCCAGACGGAGCGCGCTATTCAATACTGCCGTGAACACGCCGATGAGCCGTTCTGCCTCTATCTCAGTTGGGGGCCGCCGCATAACCCTTACGAACATGTCCCCGAACGCTACAAAGCGATGTATCCGCCGGCGGAAATCCAGCTGCGTCCGAACGCGGTAGACACGCCGCGGACGCGGGAGGACATCGCCGGTTACTACGCGCACATCACCGCGCTGGATGAAAATTTGGGACGTTTGATGGCATCGCTTGATGACATCGGCATCGCTGAAAACACCATCCTCGTCTATACGTCCGACCACGGGGACATGCTCGGCAGCCAAGGGCACGTCCGAAAGGAGCGGCCGTGGGACGAATCGGTGCGCATCCCTTTCATGATACGCTGGCCCGGCAAAATTCCGGCAGGTGTGACACGTGAAACGCTGCTGAGCCTTGTTGATTTTATGCCGAGTCTGTTATCGCTGTGTGGACTTGAAATTCCTGAGGGGGTGGAAGGCATCGATCTTTCCGGCGCAATGCTCGGCAAGTCCATTGATGAACCGCGGTCAGTTTTATTGGAAGTTCCGTTGCACGGCAGCGAAGGTTTCAACGCCGGCATCCGCGAGTGGCGCGGGGTTCGCACGCATCGCTATACCTACGCGCGCCATTACGATGGCACGGGGTGGCTGCTCTACGATAACCACGCTGATGCGTATCAGATGAACAACCTGATTGATGATGAGAATTCGCAGTTCCTCAAGGCGACGTTAGAGGCGGAGCTCCAGCGATGGCTCACGCGCATCAACGATGACTGTCTGCCGGGCATTGAGCACATTCGGCAGCTCGGACTATCGGAGTTGTGGAACATCAGCGAACAGCGATTCGGCGGCAGAAACCCACGTTGGGCTTGATAGGGAGATAAGGCAACTGCCCACTTTCCGTAGTGCGCGGGCCTGTCCCCCGCGAACCTTACCTGGCCCCGTAGTGCGAGGGCCTGTCCCTCGCGAACCTTACCTGACCCCGTAGTGCGAGGGCCTGTCCTCCGCGAACCTTACCTGGCCCCGTAGTGCGAGGGCCTGTCCCTCGCGAACCTTACCTGACCCCGTAGTGCGAGGGCCTGTCCTCCGCGAACCTTACCTGGCCCCGTAGTGCGAGGGCCTGTCCCTCGCATATTTTGGCAAAAAGGAGACGTTCTATTGAAAAAACGCGTCCTCATCATCGGTTGGGATTGCGCCGCACCCGAACTTGTCTTTGACGCATTCAGAGACGACATGCCCAACACACGCCGGTTAATGGAAGAAGGCATCTACGGAAACCTAGAAAGCACTATCCCGCCTATCACCGTGCCAGCGTGGATGTGCATGATGACAGGCAGAGACCCGGGCGAACTCGGCATCTACGGCTTTCGCAACCGAAAAGACTATTCCTATGATAACCTTTACATCGTCAACTCGCACGCTGTCACCGTGCCGACGTTGTGGGATATCGTCGGCATTCACGGGAAAAAGTCTGTCGTCTTAGGCGTGCCGCTGTCCTATCCGCCGAAGCCGTTTCCGGGGTGGATGGTGAGCGGCTTCCTCACGCCGAGTCTCAATTCGCAGTGGTGCTTTCCGCCGCGACTCAAACGCGAAATCGCGCAAGTCGCCAGCGATTATCTGATTGATGTCCCGAATTTCCGGACAGAACGACGCGCGGAATTAGCACGAGAGTTGTTTCAAATGACAGCGGCGCGCTTTAAATTGGCACGGCACCTACTTCAGACGAAAGCCTGGGATCTGTTTGTGATGGTGGAAATGGGCTCCGACCGGCTTCACCACGCCTTCTGGCGATTTTGGGATACATCGCACCGGCAGCACGAACCGCATTCCCCCTTTTCAGATACGATGCGCCGCTATTATGCCACACTGGATGCAGAACTCGGCAGTCTATTAAAACTCGTTGACGAAAACACCACCGTCCTCATCGTGTCCGACCACGGTGCCAAGCGGATGGATGGCGGCATCTGTATCAACGAATGGCTGCAGCAACACGGCTACTTGACGTTGAAAACGCGCCCGCAAGAAATCACGCCTTTTTCCCCAAATGTAGTCGATTGGCATCGCACACAGGCGTGGGGTGAAGGCGGCTATTACGGACGCATCTTCCTGAACGTGAAAGGCAGGGAGCCGCAGGGTGTCATCCCACCACAAGATTACGAAAAAGTCCGCGATGAATTGAAGGCGCGGCTGGAAGCAATCGTCGATGAAACCGGTGAAAACATCGGCACGCGCGTCTTTAAACCGGAAGAAGTTTACCGTGAGTGCCGCAACATCGCGCCAGACCTCGTCGTCTATTTCGGCAATCTCTATTGGCGTTCGGTGGGCAGCATCGGCTATGACAGCATCTATACCTACGAAAACGACACCGGTCCCGACGATTGTAACCATGCACAGATGGGCATCTTCGTCCTGAAGTCTCCGCAATGCGAGGCGACGGGTCCCGTGCCGGCGAAGCATTTATTTGACATTGCGCCGTTGGTGTTGGAAGAGTTGGGGATTGCGGCTCCGCAGGAAATGCGCGGACAAGGGGTTACGTAGTTCCCGCTCCTGTAGGCGCGGTTTGAAGCGTCTCCGCGCCGAAGGACCTTATCGATGATGGCACCGTTCCCGCTCCTGTATGCGCGGTTTGAAACCGCGCCTACCGGGGGTTACCGTAGGGCGAGGGCCTGTCCCTCGCTGTTCCTTCTGTTCTGAAGCAGGATTTCCAAGATGTTCAAGATTTTCAGGATTAGGAGGGTATCGCGACGAAACGTTTCTTTAGGTCTGTAAGACCTTAATGTCTATAGAACAATGCGACGCGAAGATAACTAAGGTCTGTAAGCCCTTAATATGCTTTTTCTTTCGTGGCTATCCAAACCGTGCCCACGAACCGGAGGGCGAGGGCCTGTCCCTCGCCGAGCCAAAAATCTCCTTTCACCGTAGGGCGAAGGACAGGCCCTCGCCGTGCTTGCATGTCACCGAAAACATCTATGGGCTGCAGCGTTGTTTTGTCAGATTGAGCGATCGCGGGGGACAGGCCCCCGCGCTACGGTAAAGCCCATTCTCTGTAGGGCAAGATCGCCTGATCTTGACCTGTTTGAGATTAGACCTGTTTGCGATCAGGCGATCGCAAACTACAGGTTCGGGCTCAGGCGAGCCCGAACTACAGATATTAGGACAACTGAATCATCAGGGATTTTTTTTGAGAAAAAGTTTGACAAAAAAATCAAAATGTGCTAAAATCATACCAGTTTTGAAGTTTTTGTCAATTTTTCGCGTGAATTTGACATTTTTCGCATTTTTCTCGCAAAAAACTTGACAAAAAAACTGAAATTCGCTAGAATAGAACCAGTTTCAACGTTTTTAGCGAATTTCTCGCAAAAAAAATTGACATTTTTTATATTTCCGTATATAATTAATGTCAATAGGGTGGTGAGCGCGAAAAAAACGCGCCACCGCAAACCATGATTGAACGAGGAACGACAGAAATGAAAGCGCGCACTCGCAAACCCATTGCTAACCAGGTCTTCGTAGATCTGCCCGGGCTCCGCGGGACGCAGCACAGTCGGTGTGCGTCCGGCCCGTTTTTCGCGCCGTCACGTGTTCCCGTTCGCCTTGACGGAACCCTGAGGGGAATTGATAGGGAATCGACCCCCCCCACTTATTTTCCGTTAAGGGTTTTCTAAAGCACGGCAGCATCGGCGTTTGTCGTCGTTTTGCCATTCATCCCGCACGCATTCTTTGCGTGGCGGGCTATTTTTGTTGCATTGGGGATTCCTTCCCGGTGCATGTTATCCCTGCCATATTTCTGGTTGCAACCGGTTCTGCAGGAATTGCAGAAATCTCTTCTTCCGTTGCTATTTTCCCCTGTTTGTCAAAAAGAGACATCGTGCTGCCTTTGGCGGTGCAGTTCTCTGGCGCTGCCTCTTTGGGC
>PYJE01000169.1 GCA_003635305.1 Candidatus Poribacteria bacterium
ACATTACCCTTGTCGCGCCGATTTTCGTCGCGGAAGACGCGAAACCTACGTTTTTCGTGGCGAATAGGGCACACCACGCCGATGTCGGCGGGATGACACCCGGCTCTATGCCACTTGCAACGAGTGTCATCCAAGAAGGTATCCGCATTCCACCTATCAAACTCATCCGAGGCGGACAGTTAGACACCGATTTGTGGGAACTCATTCTTGCTAACGTGCGCACCCCAACAGAACGACGCGGCGACTTGGAGGCACAACTGGCCGCAAACCGCATCGGCGAACGCCGCTTGCAGGAGATGGCAGACAAGTACGGCATCGCGGAAATGGAAGCATCCATGCAGGCACTGTGCGCCTATTCCAGCCGAATGATGCGCGCCTGCCTGCGAGAAATCCCTGACGGCCGCTATACCCATGCCGATTTTTTAGACAATGATGGCATTACCGATGCCCCGGTCGAAATCCGCGTCGCCATTGAGATTAAAGGGGATGAGGCAGTCGTTGACTTCAGTGGCACGGCGGGACAGGTGCGCGGTTCTGTCAATGCGATTTACGCCATCACCCTCTCCGCAGTCTTCTATACGTTCCGATGCATCGCGGGAGTAGCTGTGCCTTCTAACGCCGGGTGCATGGAGCCCCTCCGAGTCATCGCGCCGGTGGGTAGCGTCGTGAACGCAAAATTCCCCGCTGCTGTCGCAGGCGGGAACGTCGAGACTTCGCAGCGTATCGTTGATGTGCTGCTCGGCGCACTGGCGCAGGCGTGCCCAAAACGCATTCCCGCGGCGAGTTGCGGCTCTATGAACAATCTGACGGTAGGCGGTTACGACGCTGAGCGCGGGCGAGATTTCACCTACTACGAGACTATCGCCGGCGGCATGGGCGCACGCCCGGATAGAGATGGCATCGATGCCATCCACACGCACATGACTAATACGATGAACACGCCGATAGAGGCAATTGAGACGACATATCCAATGCAAGTTGAACGGTACGCCATCCGACGTGGGACAGGCGGCACGGGGAAGTTTCGGGGTGGCGATGGCGTGGTGCGCTCGCTGCGGCTCTTAACAGACGCAGAAGTGACTATCCTCTCAGAACGCCGAACCCGTGGGCCTTACGGTTTGCAAGGCGGTGAGGCGGGAGAGCCGGGGCGTAACGCTCTCCGCAGAAAAAGCGAAGAACGTCCGTTAGCCGGTAAAGTGAGCGTCTCGGCGCACGCAGGCGATGTCGTTCAGATTGAGACACCCGGCGGCGGGGGATATGGGCAAAAAAAGGCTTGAGTTGAGAATAAGCCGGATTCTGTATACGATGATCATTCATCTCGGATGAATGTTACCATTCACCTCTAGCGGTTACCTGGGGACGAAGCGGGCACACCCTTGCATGTCCTCATTTTACCTTGCTCCAGATGGGGTTTACCGAGCTCCATAAGTCACCTTATGGACTGGTGCGCTTTTACCGCACCGTTTCACCTGTACACCGTTCAATTTCCCCCGGTAAGCGCGCTTTAAAAGCGCGCCTACCCATGGAGTCCATTTTTTTTCGGTAGGCGCGGTTTGTCACCGCGCTTACCAATAGAGAGTGAACGATGTAGTCTACTTTCTGTTGCACTTTCCATAGCGTCACCGCTCCTGGGAGTTACCCAGCATCCTGCCCTGTGGAGTCCGGACTTTCCTCATCCCATCACAACGGATTTGGGACGCGATCATCTACTCAACTCAAGCCTTACAATAGGATACCATAAGTGGCGGATTCAGCGCAACCCGTATTACGAGCACCCACTCGTTGAACCGCAATTGGTGCAGCGATAGCAGACACCACTGCGCAGCATGAGCGAACCGCATTCTTGACACGGCGGGGAATCGGATTGCTGCAACGCTACCTGCTTCTCGCGCGCTGTCCACGATTCTGTGTCGCCGTTGCTGCCATGTCCGAACGGATGCAGTTGTTCCGGCGGCACCATCTGTTCGTCGTAATCCGCCGCGTCGTCGACTTCCTGCACGTCTTCGGGAAGGAATTCTTTGCCGAGCCACCGATAGACATAGTCCATGATTGATTTCGCCATCGGGAGTTCGGGATTGTTCGTGAATCCGGACGGTTCAAACCGCACGTGGCTGAACTTATTGACGAGCGATTCCAACGGGACACCATATTGCAACGCCACCGAAGTCAAAATCGCCACCGCATCCATCAGCCCGGAGATAACCGAACCTTCCTTGTTCATGCGGAGGAAAACTTCGCCTGGCTGTCCATCATCGTAGAGTCCGACGTGGATGTAGCCTTCATGTCCACCGATGCTGAATTTGTGCGCGATAGCATTTCGCTTGTCAGGCAGCCGCTTCCGAATCGGCCGCTCGGCAGGCACATTAATAATTTCACTCTCCAGCACCTCGGCGGTTTCGCTCTCGGCGGCATCCTGCTGACTGCGGGTAGAGAGCGGTTGACTGCCCTTGCTCCCATCGCGATACACGGCGAGGCACTTCACCCCGCGCTTCCACGCCTCAACATACAACATCTTAATGTCGTCCACGGTTGCGTCGTGCGGGATGTTCACCGTCTTGGAAATCGCGCCGGAGATAAACGGCTGCACAGCCGCCATCAGCAGGAGCGGTGCTAGATGTTCAATATACCGAGTGCCGTGCTTGCCGGATTGAACGGCGCAGTCGAAAACGGGGTAATGCGCCTGCGTCAGATGCGGCGCGCCCTCAACGGTGCCTCTACCACAGATAATCTCTTCCGCCGCCGCAATCTCATTCGGTGAATAGCCGATGGCGGCGAGGATGCTAAAGTTCGGTTCGGCTGCCTCTTCCGCGCTAATTTCAAGCCGCGCTAAGCACGCATCGCCGAGGAAGCCAGGGGCGAATGCGAGATTTAGATCGAACGCGCTCGGCAGCATCTCTTCCACGCGGGCGATGTCTTCGTTCGTGAATCCCCTGCGCCGCAGCGATTCCGGGTTAATGTAAGGCGTGCCTTCAAGCGTGCCTGTCCCGACGAGATGCGTGATAATCGCCTCTGTCTGCTGTAGCGAATAGCCCAATTTTTCCAGTGCCTTGCGAACACTCTGGTTGACAATTTTCATGTAGCCGCCGCCCGCCAGTTTCTTAAACTTAACGAGGGCGAATTCGGGTTCAATCCCTGTCGTATCGCAATCCATCAAGAGCGCGATAGTGCCAGTCGGCGCGATAACGCTAATCTGGGCGTTCCGATACCCCCATTTTTTGCCTATCGTTAAACACCTGTCCCAGTCGGCATGCGCCGCTTCCAGAAGTTCGGATGGACAGACGGTTGCATCAATCTGATACGCCGCTTCGCGGTGCATGTCGATGACATCTAACATTGATGCCTCGTTTTCGGGGTAGCCGGCGAAGGGCCCGATGCTCTTGGCGATTTCCGCACTCGTGGCGTAGCCGCTCCCGCTCAGGATAGCGGCGATGGCACCGGCGTAAGCGCGCGCTTCGGCACTGTCATAAGGGATGCCCAAGCGCATTAAGAGCGCGCCGAGATTGGCAAATCCGAGGCCGAGAGGCCGATATTCGTGTGAACGCCGCGCGATATTCGCTGTCGGATAAGAAGAAAGAGATACGATAATCTCCATCGCCGTTGCAAAAACGCGCACGGTTGCACGAAACCCCTCAACGTCAAACGTATCCCCTGCATCCAAAAATTTGACGAGGTTGATGCTGGCGAGGTTGCAAGCGGAGTCATCAAGGAATAGATATTCACTGCAAGGGTTGCTGGCGTTAATCCGCCCGGTCTGCTTACAAGTATGCCATTTCTGAATGGTATCGTCAAACTGCACGCCCGGGTCTGCGCATCCCCACGCAGCGTGCGCGATTTTGTCCATGAGGTGCCGCGCATCATATTCAGCGGCGACTTCGCCGCTCGTGCGATACGTCGTCTTCCACGAATCGCCCTGGAGATACGCATTCATGAAGACATCCGGGATGCGGACAGAATTGTTGCTGTTCTGCCCACTGATGGTGCTGTAAGCCTCGCCATTGAAATCTGCAGGATACCCAGCGGCGATGAGTGCCTTCGCCTTCTGTTCTTCCCGCAGTTTCCAATCAATATAGTCAACAATTTCCGGATGTTCCATGTCAAGGAGCACCATTTTCGCGGCCCGTCTTGTTGTTCCACCGGACTTAATGCTCCCTGCCCACCTGTCAAACCCTTCCAAGAAGGATAGCACACCGGAACTCTCGCCGCCGCTGGAGAGATGTTCGCCTTTGGCGCGCACCTTGCTAAAATTTGAGCCCGTGCCGCTGCCGTATTTAAAGAGCCGCACCTCCGATTTTTGGAGTTCCAGCATGGAATCCAAAGAGTCATCAACGCTCTGGATAAAGCAAGCCGAATTTTGCGGGTGTTGATAGGCGTTTCGAGAAATCTCCACTCGCTGCTCGACAGCGTCCCAATGGTAATTCCCGCCGCTGCCCTGAATGCCGTATTCGTGCCACAGGCCGCAGTTGAACCAGACCGGCGAGTTAAACGCGCCGCGTTGCGTCACTAATATGTGCGTGAGTTCCATCTCAAACGTCTCGGCATCTTCGGGGGTGGCGAAATAGCCGCCAAATTCTTCGCCGGCGCGACGAAGCGTGCGCGCTACGCGCGTTACGAGTTGGCGGACGCTGTTTTCTGCACCGGTTTCCGGCACCCCCGCCTTGCGAAAATATTTAGACGCGGCGATATCCGTTGCGAGTTGGCTCCACGATTTCGGCACTTCCACCTGCGCCATCTGAAAGATAGCTTCGCCTTTTTCGTTGTAGATGGCGGAATCGCGCCGTTCCCATTCAACCGGCTCATAAGGATGAACGCCGGGTGTTGTAAAATAACACCTGAAGGTGAGCCCCCCGTCGCCGTTATACGGCGGGGTCAGCTCTTCATCGACGTTGTTGTGATTGCTAGAATCCATAATTGCGTCCTTTGTAAAAAATAATGGTTGAAATCAGAGCGAGTCCGTATTCGATTTTTGATGCCACCGCGTGAAATGCCACACCGGGGCCCCTTCTCTGTATGTAAGGCTCTCCTGAGCCTTACCTGTGCGAGCTCAGGCGAGCCTGAACGACAGAAATAGGGTGAACTGAATCGCTCTGCGCTGAATTTCAATTACTTTATATCTTTTTTCAATCTATGTTATATTAACACAAAAGCCAAAATTTTTCAACAAGGAATTTTATGAAAAATGCGCGGGGCGATTTAACGCAGGGCAATCTCCTCAAGCACCTTTTACGGCTTGCGGTGCCTTTAACGCTGAGCAATATTCTGCAAGATGCCTTTAACATCGTGGATATGATTTTCGTCGGGAGGTTAGGGCCTGCGTCTATCGCGGCGGTTGGCGTGAGTGGTAATTTGTTGCGGCTTGTCGGCGTGCTATCACTCGGCATTTCCACTGGGAGTGGGGTGATGGTGGCGCAGTATCTCGGTGCAAGGAACCGCGCGCAGGCAGAGCATGTCGCCATGCAAGCGATTCTGCTCTCTATCTTTTTCTCCATCGGCATCGCGCTCATCGGCTATCCGCTGGCGGAACAAGGCCTACTGAGCGTTCGCATGAAGGACCCGGAGGTGTTACGCCTCGGCACCACCTATATGCATATCATTCTCGCTGGCAGCAGCGCGATGTTTCTCTCGATGACACTCGGTTCTATCTTCCGCGCCGGTGGCGATGCGGTTACGCCGATGATAGTGCTGATTTTCTCGACAGTTATCAACATCGCGTTGGATCCGCTGCTGATTTTCGGGCTATGGCAATTCCCGAAATTAGGCGTGGCAGGTTCAGCGTATGCGACGCTCATCGGCAGAGGGCTTGGATCGGCGGTTTTGCTCTATCTGTGTTGGAGTGGGCGCGCGCCGCTCTCGTTACGCAACGTTGAGTTCCGCGCAGATCTGGTGGAAATGCTTGACATTTTACGACTCGGCATTTATAGTTCTATGCAGGGGTTCTGGCGGCATCTCTCGCGTCTCGGTTTCCTATGGGTACTCGGGCCGTTTGGGAAGAATGTTGTCGCGGCGTATACGATTTGCATGCGGCTTCGGATTCTGGTGATGAATCCGGGATTTGGCATCTCTCACGCTGTTTCGCCGATGGTAGGGCAGAATCTGGGCGCGAATCAGATAGAACGCGCAGAGAAATCGACGCGGGTTGCCAACCTGCTCGGTGCGGCAGTGATGACGTTGATTGGCGCGATGTTCCTCTTTTTTCCGCAGGTGTTCATTCGGATTTTCGCCCCAGATGAACCTGATGTTGTTGAGATAGGTGCAGTCTATCTACAATTTTTATCCCCCACGTTCGGGTTTATCGCTTTTTCGTTGGTGCTAGGGCGCGCCTTAAACGGTGCAGGCGATACGTTCTCACCGATGGTGATTACGCTGGCGGCGCAAATCGGTGTCGGTTTAGGGCTCGTCATTGTGTTATCGCACTTCATCGGTTTGAACGGTGTTTGGCTGGGCATCGCGCTCTCGAACGTCGTGCAAGGGCTCGCAATGTGGCTCTGGTATCGCACCGGCAGATGGAAGATGAAAAGCGTTGTAAAAAAAAGCAGGAGGAACTAAACATGAATTACAAAGGTTATGAAAACCCTCAGTTAGTGATTACTGCTGAGGCGTTGAAAGACGAACTGGACAAAGAGACGTTCTGTATCGTTGACACGCGGCCTACGTATGAATATATCCGTGGGCATATACCTGGGGCGTTACACTTGGATCTGTTTGGGTTGAGTCTCACAGATACCCGTATGGAGACGTTTGATACCTTTATAGGGATGATGGCGTATCTGTTCCAACAGCGCGGGCTTGACCCGGGTAAGCCTATCGTCTGGTATGAGGACATTTCTGGGACGCGTGCTTCGCGCGGTTTTTGGTTCTGTGAATATATGGGGCATCCTGAGCCGCGGCTGCTTGATGGCGGGTTCAAAGCGTGGCTCGCGGTGGAGGGCCCTGTCAGCACGTCCGGTGCGGAGCCGTCTGATGTGCCGCCGTTCGCAATCCAAGCGAAGCACGATACGCACATGAACGTCGATTTGATTCGGTTGCTATTGAATCGGGACGATTTCGTTCCGTTGGATACGCGCACGCCGGATGAGCACTACGGCAGAGTTGCGCGTGCTGCGCGCGCAGGGGCCATCCCCGGCTCCATCCATCTTGAGTGGATTGACAACCTTGACGAGAATGGTGCCTTCAAACCGGCGGCTGAACTCCGGGCGATGTATGAGGAAGTCGGCATCACTTCAGACAAACAGGTGATGTGCTACTGACAGGGCGGCTACCGCTCTTCCCAGTCCTATTTGGCGTTGCGGCTTTTGGGTTATCCGAGGGTAAGCAACTACATAGGTTCGTGGAAAGAGTGGGGGGACCGGCTGGATTTGCCGGTCGAAGTGCCGCAGGCGTAACGTGCCACGGGTAGGCGCGCTTTCAACGCGCGCCTAGTGCCTGCGCGATGACAACCCGCGCGTCGCTGTCGTGTTTGACAGAAAAACTTGACATCTTCCTAGGTTTCATGTTAACATATTTACATCAGGTAGAATCTGTTAACGTTTGCGGGTTCCCTGACAAAAGAGGTGTATCTTCATGACAGAGGAACGTCAGTCGCTATTTAGCGTCAAGGACGTAGAGACCACTATCGTTCATTTTGCGATAATGGAGGCTATCTATCCGTTGCTTGTCATCGGCTATGTGCTGATAGCAGGCGGATATACGCCGTTGGAGACGTTGTTTCTGATACTGCGGCATTTTCCGCTATTTATGCAAGTTGGGATAGGGCTCATCATCTTCAAGGAGGCAATTGACATCATGTTATTCAGACGTTGGAGTGAAGCCAAAGCGGCGTATGCCGTTAGCGTTGACCAAGCGAAAGCCGAGGGCATTGCCGAGGGGCGAGCCGCGGGTATTGCGGAAGGTAAAGCCGCGGGTATTGCGGAAGGTAAAGCCGCGGGCATTGCTGAGGGTAAAGCCGAGGGTAAAGCCGAGGGCATTGCCGAGGGGCGAGCGGAGCGGGACCGGCAGTGGGCGGCGTGGAATCAGCGTCGCGCCGAGGCGGCAGCGAAAGGCGAACCTTTTCACGAGCCGCCGCCACACGCGTAACACACACGGCGACGCGCGACATGAGAAGCACGGGGACACTGCCCCCGTGCTCTCTTGCGAAGTTCTCCCGCTTCGCTGTCTCTCGTCGCTAAAAAAACTGCGCCACCACTGTCTCACCGGCTGTTAACGTCGCGCCTGTGGGAATCGTAATTAAACCGTTCGCTAACACCAGCGAATGGAGGATGCCGGAACCCTGTGGCCCCGTTGTCCTCGCGTTCCATATGCCATTTTCCTCGGTGAGAATGGCGCGCATGTAATTCACACGTCCATCTCTGTTAACGACATGTTCGGCGAGCGTCGCCTTGAAGGTGGGACGCAGCAATGCCGAATGTCCCGCCATTTTCAGCAGCGCGGGCCGCACGAAAAGTTCAAACACTACCAACGATGACACCGGGTTGCCGGGCAATCCAAAAATCGGTTTTCCATCGGCGATGCCGTATGCCTGCGGTTTGCCGGGTTTCATCGCGACGCGCCAGAAGTGAATCTCGCCTAATCTCTCCAAGACGTTCCTCACCACATCATATTCTCCGACAGAAACGCCGCCGCTAGTGATAAGCGCGTCCGCCTGTGCAAGCGCGGTTCGGAAAATCCGTTCTGTTTCCGCCTCGTCATCGGGCGCGATGCCCATGTCAATCGGGATACCGCCCGCCTCTTTCACCTGTGCATAGATGCCGTAGCGGTTGCTATCTCGGATTTTTCCGGGTGCAAGCGGCTCACCGAGGCGCGTGAGTTCGTCACCGGTTGAGACGACAGCGACGATGGGCTTCCGATGCACCGTAACTTCAGCGCGATTGAGGGAAGCCAGCATCGAGATTTCGGGAGGCCGGAGGTGTTTTCCCGGCTCCATCACTAGTGCTCCGTTTTTCACACTCTCCCCGGCGAACCGGACGTTCTGCTTTTCGTCCACGCCTTCAAAAATTTTGACGATGGCGGCATCGGGCCCCGAGTTCCTTCCTATCTCCGTTACTTCTTGCATGACGACAGCATCTGCGCCGCTGGGCATCATCGCCCCGGTCATGATGCGTGCCGCTTGTCCGCTGCCGACAGGTTGGGTAGGCGCATCGCCAGCAGCGAGTGTCTCCACGAGAGTGAGGACAGCGGGATGTGCTTCGGACGCGGCTTTCACATCGGCGGCGCGGACAGCGAACCCATCCATCGCCGAATTGTCAAACGGCGGGATGTCTTCGGTGGCATAGAGTGCTTCGGCGAGGACATAGCCGTCGCAGTTGAGGATGTCGCGTGTTTCTGTCGGTAAAACGGGAATGGTGGCGAGCATCCGTTGGCGTGCTTCTTGAACAGTGAGCATCATTCCTTCCTCTTGGCGCAAAGCGTTCGGTAAAGTCGCGAGTGACATCACATCTCTCTGCGTAGCACCGCATGCGCCGTTGTTGCATGCTGCGTTCTTGACAGTCTGGAGGGCGAAATCGCCCGAACTACAGAAGTTAATTGGGTATGACTAACGCCCTACCTCCCATGCCAAATGTTGGAGTTCCGGTCCGACGAGTTTCTCCCATGCCAGTTGGACAGCGGCGGTGGAGCCGGGCGTGGAGATGACCACGGTGCCGCGATAGACTCCCGCCGTGGCGCGGGAGAGCATAGCGGCGGCTCCTACCTGTTCATAGCTGAACATCCGGAAGAGTTCGCCGAAGCCGGGAAGCGTCTTCTCTAACTTGCGGTTGAGGATGTCAAACGTCGTATCGCGCGGCGCGATGCCGGTGCCACCGTTGAATAAAATGACGCGCGCGTCGCTGGCTGCCATCTCGTCTAAAACCGCGGCCACCTGGGCTGGTTCATCTTTGATGATTTTGTATGCAACCACGCTGTTTCCTTCCGCCGCTAATTGTTCGCGGAGGAAGGCGGCGTTTTTGTCCGTTTCCGGTGTGCGCGTATCGCTGACGGTGACGATTGCGACAGCGACAGGGCCTTGCTCGGTTGCCATTTCTCGGTGTTGTTGGGTGCTAGTGGAAGTTGTTGACATGTTGTTTCTCCTGAATTTGAGTCCAGTAGACGTGCGTTGTCCGCGCGCATTCTTTACGTAATGCGCGGTTTGAAACCGCGCCTACCAGAGCTGCTCACAAAATGCGCGGTTTGAAACCGCGCCTACCAGGGCCGCGCTGCTACATTTTACTGATTTGGATACCCGCGTTTAAGATGTTTGGGCATCTGATAAAAACGTCCCCCGGTCTTTTTGACGAGTGTCGTCTGGAAATCGTTGGGCAGCGGGTGCCCGATGACATACGCGCGGATGCCGAGGGACTGACAGACTTCTATTGCACGTTCTGGGGGATAACCGCCGCTCGTCGGTTCATCGGTTAAGATGAGGAGGAAGCGGCTGGCATAGGGACTGAATTTCACCTTCGGGATGCCTTCGACAATAGCATCGATGAGATGCTCGTCGCCGCCGAACGGAGCTTCCATGAGACTCTCCAGCATCGCTTCGTTGAGCGGCATCGGTGTGATAACCGCGCCGTTGATTACCTTAATCGCATCCTTCGCTTCCGCGAATCGGATGAGTCCAATCCGATATTTTATCGGCAGAATATCCAATCTTCCGATGAGTGTGCTGAGTCCGAGCATAATCGCCTGCGATTTGCCGCCCATGCTCCGGCTGTAATCCAGCACGATGACGATGTCAACAGTAGGTTCAAACCCGCTGTTTTCGGATACACCCGGGTCTGCCCCGGCATAGATATTGAGCCGATTTTTGTCGGTGCGGATGGTATACATGCGGTGGTGGCGCGCGTCGTTGATGAGCCATCTACTGCCGCGCCGCTGCGGCATCGCCGTAAGATTCTCGGAGATGTTGAAACTCTCCGGGTAAATGCCGGTGTAGACGTTCAATTTATTCCCCTCTTTGCGGACGGTATAGACGCACCGGTTCACATCGTCGGTAATCATCCAGAGCTCTCCTTCGTCTTTCTCCCAGATAGTTGCGCGTTCAGAGAGCCGGGTATCCTTTCCCACTGAAACGCCTTTTTCGCCGAATTCGCGCAGCAACTTTTTCATGGGGATATCGCCATCTTCTAGGAAGACTTCAAACTGTGCTTCCATGCTAAACAGCAGACTGCCGCCGTTCCGCCGAATGTCCGTGGCGATGTCGCGAAACACCTTGAGGAACCCCTCATTGGCGACGCGTGTCGAGGGTAGCGAGGTAGCCTTCCCAATATCGCCGGGGATACGCTGCCAGAGTCCGTCTGTCTCTTCGGCTAACTGCTGCTGAAAAGGCTCCGGATGTCCGAGAACGTTGACGCGAATCTCCTCCAGTTGATAGCGTTCCAGCACCTTCGCGCGCATCATAGCATAAGCATGTTCTTGTTTCACGCGCGTCGTCGCCGGTTCATCCGTGACGAGAATGAGATACTTATCGGCATCGGCGTGGAAATCGATGTAGCTGAGGGTATCGATGAGCGCGTCCAGCGCGTGTTCATCGCCGCTCATCGTCGTCTTCTGCATACGGCGGCGGAGCATCCCGACATCGGGCAGGAGGGAGCGCGTCTGGAGTTGTTGCCCCTCGCGTCGCACGCTGAATTCTGCCATGCCGAGATGATATTCCAGATTGACGTAGTCAAATGCGTCGCTCATACTGTAAAGGTTCGCGGCTACTTCTTGGATGTTATCGCGCATACTCGCGCTGGTATCCAAAACAAAGACTACATTAACCTTATCTCGTTCGCGCGTGCCGATAATATGGTTCGCGATGTTTTTGAGTGCCTCGGCGAACGGATTAGTGCTATCCGTTTCGCCATCGCCGCCGCTGCCCTCTTCGCCCGCGCCATCGCCGACGATGCCGATTTCTGAGGTGCCGGTAGATTCCAGCCGATGAAACCCGCTGCCGCCTTCACCTTTGACTCGTTGCCGAAAACTATCCACGCCTGCGCCTGCAGTGGTTTGAAAGGGAGTTGCCACAGAATCAGGGAGGGTTTCTCGGCTGTCGAACCGTTGTGCATCTGTCGTGACTTCAGGTAGAGCCGTTGCCACGTCATCCACCGTTTGCGTTGCGTTGTGCAGCAGTGCCTCTTCGGATTGCCGCAGCGTCTCGTCAATGAGACTGGCGGAGGCCGTCAATTTGAGATGTCTCGGGTGTGCCTCGCTTGCAGAGTCGGTACGCGCCATTATCCGTTTGCGCAAAGGCTGCTTGAGCGTTCGCCGCGTGCGCTGGAGTCTCTTCGCCTCGATGAACTCTACCGCGATTGCATCTTCCATCCGCGTTTGCCAACGGGCATAAAGCAAGAAGGAACCGATAATGGCAAGGCAGAGATGGACAATGCCTGAAATAAGGAGCGCGCGCACGGAACGCTGTCTGGTGATAGAACGGTTCACGAGTTCTTACCTCCCCAAAAAAAAGTGTGCAGGAAACGAGTCTATCTAAAGTATATCATAAATTGCTGATTTTTTGTTTTTTTGTTGTTCGCGAGGCGTTCGGAGAGGTTGGTTGGTGGTTGAACGTGTCTTTGCGTAACCCGAAAACGACGTTGTCGTTTTCTACATTTTTGTGATTGAAGGTTAAAAACAGAACGGATATGATTAATTTCTTGACAATTTTTCTTTTTCATGCGATACTAACAAAATGCCAACGAAAAACGCGAGAAAATGAGTAGGATAGACGCAGAACGCACCCCGTAGATGCAGTTTGTCACCGTGCCTACCCGTGGGGAATTCGGGCTTTGCATAGGATAGACGCAGGACGCATCCCGTAGGCGCGGTTTGTCACCGCGCCTACCCGTGGGGAATTCTGGCGTTTGCACCTGTCCTGATAAATATGATGCGTTTTTTTCTTGCATTTAACGTTGAAAAATGCTATAATATATAAAAGTGTGTTTTTCAACGCGCAATAACGTGATTTGCATGCAGTACTGCTATCACACCTATCGTTAGATTTTGTTGGGCGAGAGTTTTTGGGAAAGCGCGCTTCTTGCTCAAACCGCTCTCAGCCTGAATTCAACCCAATGAATAAGGAGATTTCATAGCTATGAACAAATTAGCAATCGTTCTGATGATTGCCTGTGTCGCGACTCTTACGCCGATGGCGTTCGCGCAGGATTGGCAACCCGCAGGCGATACCTGGATTGAGAAATGGTGGGGACTTGATTTGGTGACGAACACCGGCGGCTTCAACGACTCCGCCGCGGTTGACTATCTATCCGAAGGGAGCGGTGGTGAGATTTCAAACGCCTCCGTTTCGACGCGCGACGGTGCCGGCAAAACGGCGAACATCATCGTCAACCTGCCCGATAACGGCGGCGCGTTAGCCTGGTCTATCGTAACGCTGAATACGGAAGACCAGCTGAATATGTCCACCAGCCATGGGCTTGCCGATGGCAAAGACATCACGTGGCACGGGCTCATCGTCGTCATCTCACCCGATGACCGGACGACAGTGATGCACCCGGCGCATGATGACTATGCGCAAATCTGGCTCAACGGAGAACAGGTTTACGATAACTCGGCTTGGACCGGCGGCGCACGCGAGGTAACAACTCCCACCGAGATTAGCCTCCAGAAGGGCGAGAACTTCTTGCACTTCAAATGCGGTGAATCTGGTGGCGCGGATTATGTCAACCTCCGTTTTGAACCGACGGACACCGAGCTCAAGATAGCACCGACGCAAGATAACCTCTTCTTGGATGTCCTCACGCCAGTGGAACCGCAAGGCAAACTGGCGACACGGTGGGCAGATATCAAGCGGCGGTAAAGCGCAAAGCCCGTATCCGAATGTGGATGCGGGCTTTTTTTGTTGCCAACGCCTCAATTCCGTAGGCGCGGTTTGCAACCGCGCTTTTTCCATCGTGCGCGCTTAGAAAGCGCGCCTACGGCATGACGACATGCGCGCTTAGAAAGCGCGCCTACGGGAGTTTTTGGGGGGCGCGGTTTTTAACCGCGCTTTTTCCATTACGGTAGTTTTTGGGTAGGCGCGGTTTTTAACCGCGCTTTTTCCATCGTGCGCGCTTAGAAAGCGCGCCTACGGTAACGCCTCAATTCCGTAGGCGCGGTTTTTAACCGCGCTTTTTTCATCGTGCGCGCTTGGCACGCGCGCCTACAGGAGGTTTGTTGGAGGTAGGCGCGGTTTTCAACCGCGCTTTTTTCATCGTGCGCGCTTGGCACGCGCGCCTACAGGAGTTTTTGGGGGTAGGCGCGATTTTTAACCGCGCTTTTTACGTCGTGCGCGCTTGGCACGCGCGCCTACGGAAGGCTATCTTTCTGGTTCTGAAATCGTCACAATTTGATTGACTTCCACGCCCGCCAATTCCTGCCGAATCCCACTCGGCCAGGTGATAGAGATTTTCTCAACGCGCTCATGTTCCCTTACTCCAAACAGCAAGCGCGTATCGCTGCCGGATGCGTAACTTGAACCGCTCTTCGTTTCGGTGACTTGCGTCATCCCTCCTGCATGAATTGTCACCTTCGCGCCGATGCCGTTGCGATTACTCCGCGTCCCCACGAGTTTGATGCCGAGCCAATTGTGTCGATTGCCTATCTCATTTCGGAGCAACACAGCCCGTTGATTAGAATTCATGACGATGATATCGGTATCGCCATCGTTATCGTAGTCTGCACATGCCGCGGCGCGTCCAACGAATGCCGATGCAAAATAGGCACCGGCGGTTTCCGATACCTCATGATAGGTGCCGTCGCTGTTGTTTCGGAAGAGCTGAGCGCGTTGCGCATACGTCTCGTGGTCCTGCAGAATTTCGATGACATCTTGCGGATGCCCATTCGCACAGAAAATATCAAGATGGCCATCGTTATCGTAATCCAAAAAGAGGGGACTGAACCCGACAAAAGGTAACGTGGGCTGTTGCAAGCCGCTCTCCACAGTCGCGTCGGCGAAGAGGATGCCTTCCTCATTTTTATAGAGTGTCGCCTTCTCCGAATTCGCAATGATGAAATCGAGCCAACCATCGCCGTTATAGTCGCCGCAATCAACGCCCATGGAACCTTCTGCGACACCGTTTTCATCATACCCGCCGCCGATGAAGAGGCTTTCATCGGTGAACGTGCCGTCGCCGTTGTTTCGGTAGAGGAAATTGCGGTTGGTATCGTTCGTGACGTAAATATCGGGAAACCCATCGTTATCATAATCGCAGGCGATGGCGGCCATGCCGCGGCCTTCGTCGGGGTTCGTCACTCCCGCTTCCGCTGCGACGTTAGTGAACGTGCCATCACCGTTGTTTCGGTAAAGCACATCTGCGGTGCCTCTGTAGCGGCGCGGATGCCCATAGCCGACGATGCCTTTGTAAGTCTCAACCGGCATTGACACGTCATAGACGAGATAGTTGACGACGAAAATGTCCAGATGGCCATCCAGATTGAAATCGAGATAAACCGCTGCGATGCCCCAACTTTGGTTATCAATACCGGCGGCTTCGGTGATGTCGGTGAACGTGCCGTCGCCGTTGTTTCGATAGAGGATGTCTTGTCCGAAGTTTGCGACGTAAAGTTCAGCGTCGCCATCGTTATCGATATCGCCTGCGGCGGCGGCCATGCCGTATCCCGTGTCGCCGGTGCCAGAGATGTCAGTGACATCGGTAA
>PYJE01000170.1 GCA_003635305.1 Candidatus Poribacteria bacterium
TGTTTCGGTAAACGTTCGCGTCACGTTGACAGAGGCATACGTCCACAGGATTTTCATCGGTGCTTTGCTTTCATTCCAGAAGCGATGCGGGATGCCTGCCGGCACGAACGTCGTGTCAAACGCCTTCATCGTGAAGACTTCACCGTCCACTTCGCAGGATGCCTCTCCCTCCAGAATGGTGACAGATTCGTCGCAGTTATGATAGTGACGCGCGATTGCGGCACCGGGCTCAAACATCGTCACACCGTTCGTTAACGAGGTGGAATCGAGCCACTTCCCGGCAAGCGGCACCGTTTTTATGCCAGTTCCCCGTTCGATGGGTGTCTGCTTCTCAAAATTGATGACATGCGCTTTTGTGTCCATTTTGACTCTCCTCGCTATTCGCTGCACTCCGTCCCGTGACGTTTCGCAACGATAGCCTTCAACGTTTGCAAGATGCGTTCTGCGTCCGAAACCTCGTCGTATACCGGCGAAAACTCAACAGAGAATGTCGGTTTTTCAGTCTCCATATCCGTGACGACACCTTTGACGAAAGCCCAATTGTCGGTGACGGTGTAGCATCCGAAAATTTCTTGCTCGGCATTTGCATCGGTTTTCCAATTGAGCCACGCCGCTGCGAGCATTTCCCCGAAAAGTTGATACTGTGGATTCGGTGCAGTTATACCGCGCTTCGCTTCGTGCACAATAAAATAAGGCGGCCGAATTTTTCCACCGACAGAAGGCGCGAGAGCCCCATCCGCCTCACCTTCTAATTGAAACGTCGGATAGGTGGCTTTGAGGGGAACACCTGTCCACGCTTGGATATAGTCCCGCTCAGCGAGCATCAGCAGTGGATAAATGGCGCGGGCCCACAGCGTGCCTTCGTTCATCAGCACCAATTGGCGTTCTCGCAGCGTGGATTTGAGATAGTCCAACTGTGCGAGTTCTCTGGAAGTCAATGCAACTTCCTGCATCCGTGCCCATTCGTCAGAAACACCAATTTTTTCGTCCAGTGTTACGAGCGTGGTGAGGCGCTCTTCAGACAATTGTGAAAAACTATAGACTTCCATCGTTTGACACCTCCGGTATAAACCTTGAGTCACAGTGCTTCTCAACGCGCTCAACATGGCGAGGGACAGGCCCTCGCCCTACAAGCGGTATAAACCTTGAGTCACAGTGCTTCTCAACGCGCAGCGAAACTCATTAAAGAAGTTTACCTTTAATCACAAAAAATGTCAAGACATATTGAAAAACGCGCTTGACTTTTCAAACGAAATATGCCACAATAAAGCAAACTCCTCGCCGCACACCGAAAAACAGGTTATGAAAAACGATAAAAAAACACTCTTCGGTTGGTGCATGTATGACTGGGCGAATTCCGCATACGGCACCACTGTCGTCGCCGCGTTATTGCCAAACTATTTCGCGCTAGGCATCGTGGGCGAAGCCGGTGTCAGCATCGCCGGACAGACGTTCAGCGCGACAGCGTTATGGGGCTATATGCTCGGCGCGTCTGCACTCGTGGTGTTCTTCTGCGCGCCCGTGCTAGGTGCCATCGCCGATTTCTCTGCCGCGAAAAAGAAGTTCCTCATCGGTTTCGCGTATACCGGCAGCCTCTTCGCAACTCTTCTCTATTTCTGCACCGCTGGCGATGTTTGGTTAACTGTTTTGCTTTTCGTCGGTTCACAAGTCTGCTTTGTCGCCGCAAACGTCTTCTACGATGCGTTCCTGCCGCAAATTACCACACCAGAGAGATTGGACGCTGTCTCTAGCCGAGGATATGCCTTCGGATATCTCGGCGGCGGGCTGCAATTTGCCATCGCGCTCGCGCTCGTCAAAATGCACGATAGTCTCGGGATGAGTGAAGCCATGTCGGCACGCATCGGCATCGGAATGGCAGGGATTTGGTGGGCTGGATGGACGCTATTTACCGTTAAATTTGTGAAGGAGGCGAAACCGGGAGATGGAAGAGGGACAGACAACGCGCAGCTGCAGTGGCACGACTATCTGAAGATAGGCATCGGCCGAACTGTTGCAACCGCCAAAAAAGTGCGGCGGTTTAAACACCTCACCCTCTTTCTCATCGCCTACCTCGTTTACAACGACGGCATCCACACCGTCAGCACGATGGCGACGATTTATGGCACACAAGAACTCGGACTCTCCATAACAGTGCTGATGGTGACGCTTCTCGCTGTCCAAATCATCGCGATAGGGGGCGCGCTTGTCTTCAACCGCATCGCAAACTTCCTTGGAACGAAACGGACAGTCATGCTGACACTGCTCCTCTGGAGCGGCGTTGTTACCTACGGTTATTTTACGCAAACCGCAACCGAATTCTTTCTGCTCGGTGCCGTAGTCGGCCTCGTCCTCGGCGGCTCGCAGGCACTCAGCCGCTCCTTCTACGGCGCGATGATTCCTGAAGAAGCAAGTGCCGAATTTTACGGATTTTATTCTGTCTTTAGCAAGTTTTCTGCTACCTTCGGGCCACTCACTTTCGGGTTTATCGCGCAAGTCACGGGGAGCGCGCGGCCTTCAATTCTCTCGCTGATGGTATTCTTTGTTGTAGGGTTGGTGTTGCTCGGATGTGTCGATGAGGAAAAGGCGAAGGCGGATAGGTTGGCGTTTTGATGGAGCGAGGAGCGCGGGGAACAGGCCCCGCGCTGGGGGAGGGTCAGATTAATTCACTACCTCGAAAACAATCGGGAGTTCCAGCCGCAAACTACCACCGTTGTGTCCATCAGGGAACGGCGGATACGGCACAGCATTTTGCACAGCGGCGATGGCGGCGTTATCTAACACACGCGAACCGGAAGAAGCGGTGACTTCCGTATGCTGCACAGTGCCATCTTTAAACAGCGTAAACCGCACCGTTGTAGCGGTGTCATCCGCTAAATTCCGCACGCGCGGCGGAAATCGCTGCACCCGTTTAATCCGTTCCCGCACCTGCTTCAGGAACTCGTTAAGCGACTGCTTAGCACTGCCAAAATCGACGGCGGCAAGTTCAAGATTGCCAGGCGCGTTGAATTCCATTTGCGCGAGACTCGTGCTCATATCCATCCGCGTCACCAAACTCGTCGTTTCAAACTTCGGCACTTCAAACTTCGGCATCGTTGTCACGATGTTCGCCTGCTGCGATGCGGTAAAAAGGTTGCGGCCGAGCCCCTCCGTGCTCAGGGCCATCGTCGAACGCGTGGAGACATCGCTCGTCGGTAAGGTGAAGCGCGCATTGCCCATAGGAATCTTCGCGCTTGTCGTCACAGGCTGCCCCTTCGGCGCACGAATCTTGAACGCCTTCGGCTTCTGCGCCGGACGCGTTTCACGACGCTGAGTGCGACGCTTCGGCTGCGGCTTTGTATCGGTGACGATAACACTCTGAACCGCATCCTTGTTCATCTCCAAAACCGTCCTCCGAATAAAATAGACACCGAGGACAATCAGCCCAACGGCGTGCAACCCGATGGAGAATCCGGCTGCGATTTTTCGGGCCGTGGCCTTCCACTGCTTGGATGCCTCCCGATTTTGCCGCTGCGCATCCGCAATCGTCAGGGTGACTGCATCGCCAGCTGGCGCGGACATCTTCCGCACAACATGCCGAGGCGACGTTCCTGCATTTCCTGTCATCTTCTTCCGGCGTTGCTTTCTTTTTTGTCTTGCCAACGCATAGTAAGAGAGCGCGTGGCTCATAAGGTTTCTTCCTCCAATGAGAGCAAGTGGGGACAGGCCCCCGCGCTACGGTGCTGTTAATCTCGATAACTTAACAGTTTGTAACGCTGCCCTTTTACGACTACTGAACCGAGAATCTTCAGTTCCACCTTTTTTCCCTCGGCAGTCCGTAACGTCAAAACGGTTCCACGCAGCAGCTGGAACCCATCATAAGTTTCTGTTGGTTTATCAAAGCGGATGTCCACAAAGGACAGGTTGTGTCCGCCATAGCGTGCGATGGCTCTTTTCATACCGATGTTGCATTTTTTATTCAGGTTCTCCCAGGCGAAGTCACCGGGGAAGTTGCTCGGCGGCCGGCTCGCAGGGAAGGCGGGCCAGAGCCAGGCGAGATACGCCTCGCGCTGCACGCGCAGCTGGTTCAACTTGGCAATGTCTTGCCGATTCAACGCGTCAACGACTGCCAGGCCGATGTGGCCTGGCGAGTCAAGAGGGTTTGTCCACGCAGGTTTCTCACAGCCGCTGAGGCTACTCCAATAGAGGAGGAACACAGCGATGAGTAAACGCGCGCGGGGGACAGGCCCCCGCGCTGCGGAGAGACGCGTGCCTCTGATGAGGCAAAGTGGGCTAATACTGCGCACTTGTCGTCCATCCCGTTGTCCAATTGCTGGAAGGATTTACGCCGCCGATAAAGTCTACCTTCTGGAAGAATCCGTCAGCGGGCGGTTGTGCTGGCGTGACAGCGGCTGCACCGGCACCCGGCGTGAAGTCGGGCGCAGTTTTGTTGAACGGTGCCGCCAGCCCCGGGTCCTTCTCTACATTATCGTTACCGGAAGCCCAGTCCGCTTCGTCAAAGCCATCATCGTCTTTCTCGTCACCGAAATTGCCCTTCTTGTTCTCAAAGAAGAGGCTATTTTTCACCACTAACGCGCCGCTATTCGCCTGTGCATGTGTGGATTCGGTATTGAGATCCAACCCCATTTTGTTGAAGCCGGTGACAATGAAGTTGGCGTAGGTGCCTGCTGCGCCTTCACGAATCAACATGCCGGTATCACTCTCGGGTCCGCCCGGGTCACCGACAAGCGTGACGTTGTAGATTGTCGCGTTAGAGCGCGGTGTCGCTTCGTTGTCCTTGCTGCTGTTGTCAACTTCAAAGCCGTTGTCTGCATCGTCACCGTATTGCTGTGCAACCCAGAATTGGCCCTTGCCGGTCCAACCGTCTGTCCAGTCAAACGAATCATCGCGCGCGCCTGTGACGAGCACGTATTTGAGATTGACGGTGCCGCCGAACATCTCAATGCCATCGTCTTGGTTCATGTGCACCTGCACGTGCTCGATGATAGTACCGGAGCCGACACCCTGCAGTGCGATACCGTTGAGTTCGTTCTCCGGGCTAAATTCGATGCCAGCGTATTCCACGCGGACATACTGCAGCACGCCGCTGCTATCCGCCGGATTGTTGCCGCCGAAGGCACCCGTGTCGCCTTCACCGAAAGTTTCGCCTTGGTTCGTCGGTGCATTGCCGTTGATAATCAGGCCGCCCCACTGCCCGCGGGCGTGCGAACCGTCAGGGGCATCGCTAGTCATCACAATCGGCGCACTCGCCGTGCCAGCAGCCATAATCTTCGAGCCGCGCGCGATAATGAGCGTGCCTTGACTCGCACCCTCGCCATAGACGGTAACGCCCGGTTCAATCGTCAACGTCGCACCGCCATCAACAAACACTGCCCCCTTCAAGAGGTAGTCGTAGTCCGCGGTGAGGGTTTTGTCCGCCATCAACCGCCCTTCCAACACTATCACCTCACGGCCACCAACATTGATAGTGGTTTCCGTCACTTCCGCCGTTGCAGCGGTTTCGCTTTCATTATCCTCTTCGTCATCTGCACCGCAGCCGACGAAAATCATCGCGAAACCGGCTATGGCCATAAGCATCCACGGAACCATTTTAAACTTAATCTTTGACATGAGTCTCCAAAACTCCTTTTTTCTATTGCGCGACCGGCGGAAACAAACCCCGCCAGTCTCTTTTTTGATATTCGGATAGACGCACTTCGCGTCACTCCTCTCATAGACGCGCTTCCAAAGCGCGACTCCCATCTCTCGGCAGTATCCATTCTGCCGTTAGACTTCGCGACTCGGCACCGCGTCACATTTAAGGATACCCAAGAATTGTTACAAAATCGTTACGATGTTATGAATTCTTTTTAACGTTAGGGCCGGGCACAGCCCTGGCCCGGTAGGCGCTGTTTCAAACCGCGCCATACAGAATCCTGAAAATCTTGTAAATCTTGAAAATCCTGCTCCGTTTTGGACTCAAGCGGGCCCGAACTACAGAAAACCTAATCCTGGACATCTTGAACATCCTGAAAATCCTGCTCCTGGCCATCTTGAACATCTTGAAAATCCGGCTCATAGATGATAGCTCACCCCAAACGAGAAGGACCTCCCCAGTTTATAGCGAACGTAAACCTCCTCCCCTTGTTTGAAATGCACGTAAGGATCCAACAGATTCTTCGCCGAAAAACTGATTCGGAAATAGTCCGCAACCGTCCGACTCAGACTGACATCCAACTGCCCGCGAGGTTGCTCATAGACATCTGGCACACCGTGGTTCCCCACCTCCGAAAGCCGCTTGCCGAAAATGTTGTAGGCAATCGCACTTGAAATCCCCCAATTGCTGTCCTCGTAGCCCAACGAGACATTGACAATGTAGGGACACTGCCCCTGCAGCGGCCGCTCCGAAGAAGTCTGGATGCCGATGTCCGGCAGCACGACTTGCGACGAGATGAGCGCGGCGTTGGTATTGATAGAAAACTTGCTCAGGGCCGGTGTCAGCACACCTAAATTCTGGCGCGCCTCTAACTCCACGCCATAGTTGTTGGCTCCCTCCGCATTTTCATACGTAATACGGACTTCCGCCTGCGGTTGGACAATCTGTTCAATCGGCTTCTGAAACCGTTTGTAAAAGACACTCACAGCGACAACGCCGCCGAGCTGCGGAAACGCTTCCCACCGGAAATCGTAGTTGTCTATCTGCGTCCGTTCCAATTCCGGATTGCCGAGAATAGTTCGTCCACCGACAAAGTCGGTAAATTCAAAAGGTGCCAGTTCGCGGAAATCTGGCAGTGTTATCGTGCGCGAGGCAGCGACTCGCAGGTTCATCCGTTCTGTCAACCGATAAGTGAGGTTGATGCCAGGCAAAAGATCCCGCGTCTCCAAATCCGCCACAATCGGCTGTGCCGAGGCAGAAAACGGATTATAGGTAGTAACGTTCTGTCCTGACGACTCCAACCGCAAACCTGTCATAAACTGCCATTTTTTCGTAACTGGCACATCCAGCATGAGGTAACCGGCATAGACATTGTGGCCGGCGAGGTAATTATCGGTTGCCCGCGTTGATTCGCGCAACTCAAACACCCGCGGCGCAATGTTATCAACATGGAAGAGGACTTCCGGCGGTGAAGCAAGATCTACGGTGGCATCCACATTATCAGCTGGCAAGAATCGGAACCGCCGTGCATCGAACGTTCTTTCTCGGTTCCGCCAGAGCCCCCCAAATTTGACGAGCCCTTCCTCGCCTATCGGGATACGCCAGTCGACGCGCGCATTGTATTCATCATCCTCCAGATCGAAGAAAAAGCGGCTGCCGCTGTGTGTGACATCGCGGAATGTGAATCTACCGTTGCCTCTATCTTCGTAAATCGTCTCGCGCGTATCTGGTTCATCGCGTGAGGCACGCGAATAGGTGAGCCGCCACTCCATAGAGATGTCCGGCCGTGGGAGTGCCACCGTTTCATCCAAGTGCGTTTCAGCCGTGATGTCTGGTTCCCCGAATTCAAAATCGTGTGTGCCGGCTAACTGTCCGGAGAAGAGTTCGCGTTCAACATAGCGAAGCCTCGCGCTCCGCATATCGGTGTTTCTATCGGCGTTAAACCCTTCCCACGTGCGGGTTTCATCCTCCGCCGTGTGCGTGAAAAGCGTGCGCATGCTGAGTTGATGCCCCGGTGAGAAACGGAGACTCGCATTCAGCACACTCCCCCAGTCTACTTCGTTCCCACTCCGTTCAACGTTATAGGAGGTAACAGGTGAAAGCGTCTCGTTCAATCCGATGCGGAAGGCGTTCCGCACCTGCGTGCCGTAACTATGACTGTTTCCGTAGGAAAGCACACCGAGGTAACCGAACTCTTTGCCGAAAAGCGTGTCGCTGTTGCCGAGGCTGAATTTATAACTCTGGTTTGCTGGCACCGGCTGACGTTCGGGAGACCAGGTGTTCGAGAAAGCGCGCCCGAACTCTTGGATATCCTCCGGGGTGAAACCGGCGGTGGTAAACCGGCCGCGTTCACGGATAGGAAGTTCTGCGGCGTTTTCCTGAATGAGAGCGGGTAACGCGCGCGTCTCATCGTCAAACCCCAGAAAATCGAGACTGCCGCCCGGGTATGTCAACCCATCCGCGCCAGTTGCCTGCGTATTGAGCCCGGTCGAGATGGAGAGAGACATCGTCAATTCTTCGGGGAAATCTTTGGTAAAAACTTGGACAGACCCGCCTGCGAAGCCTCCCGGCTGGTCTGGGGAAAACGTCTTCACTGTCTGTAAACTGGCTAAGAGGCTCGCCGGAAAAATGTCCATCGGGACAACCCGGCGATTCGGTTCCGGACTCGGAATCTCAACGTTGTTGAGTAGTGTGTTACTGTACCGTTCGCCCAATCCGCGCACAAACACGTACCGGCCACCGACGATGCTGACACCGGTTACCCGCTTAATTGCCTCGCCCGCTGAAGAAGCGGGGAGACGGCTAATCTCTTCCGTGCTGATGCTGTCTTCAATGCGCGAACTCCGCATCCGTTTCTCAAGGAGCCCGCGTTCGCTTGATTGGCTCAGTTGCACCGGCAGTTTAATCGCATCAAGTTTCACCACCTGCGGTGCGAGTGCAACGCGCACCGGCTCCGATGGTGGCTGCCCAACGCCCACCTGAAAATCGGCGAGCACCGATGCCGTGTAAAACGGCGCAGTGACTTGCAGTGTGTAGATACCGCTGGGGATTTTCAGCGTCCACGCGCCCGCGGCATCAGTATGCACGCGAAGAGTGGTATCCACTACCTTAATCGCCGCACCTTCAATCGGTAGCTCAGTATCACTATCGACAACACTACCTGTGATTGTTACGAGTTGTTCCTCCCCGCGGGCACCCGCAGTGCAGAGGAACAAAAGCAACAGCCCAACGCACCAAAACTTCTGTTGGCCTTCCATTTTTCTCCCTATAGACATGAAAGTCTGTTTGTTCTCAACATTGTTCCATCGAATGGTGACTAAATTATAGTTTCCAAATGTGACAAAATTGTGTATTTTTTTTGACAAAAAAAAGAAAGTTTGATTTTATTGCGGATATGTGGATAATGAAGGGAGGAGGACACGCATGAGCACCGAACTCAGACGCAAAAGCATCCATTTCTCAGGTTTAATCTTACCTATCCTCTATCTCTGGTTCGACCGGGCTTTCCTTCTCCTGCTCGTAGGCAGCCTGACTTGCGTCGCGCTACTCGTTGAGTTCGGCAAATGGAAGTCACCGCGATTTCGCGCGTTCTTCTTCCGCGTCTTCTCGCCGCTCCTCCGAACGCACGAACGCCAAGGCGCGATTACCGGGGCAACCTATTACCTCATCAGCACACTGCTCTGCATCCACTTTTTTGACAAACCCCTCGCGATTGTCTGCATCTTTTTCATGGTGTTAGGCGATATGTCCGCCGCGTTGGTAGGAAAACGATGGGGAAAAACGAAACTCATCGGCGAGAAGAGTTTGGAGGGAAGCCTCGCTTGTTTCGTCGTCTGCACCGCAATCTCCTTCGTTTTCTTCTATTTACCTGAGACGCATTTCTGGAAACTGCCGCCGTTAGCAACTGCGCGTCGATTTCATCCACTCCTCGGTATTGGAGGGGCGTTTATCGCAACCGTCGTGGAGCTCCTTCCGTTTCGGCTTGATGATAATTTGACGGTACCGCTTATTGCCGGTGCAGTAATGCAGGTGTTAAGCAACGCCGGAGGGTGAGCCGCATCGTTCAAACTTTTTCCTTTACAAAACGCAAAATGTGTGATAAAATGTAGTCATCGACAACGTTGATGAGGGATGTTCAAGCACCAACCCCAGCGCGCTTGGAAAGCGCGCCTACGGTGCCCGATGTTCAAACACCAACTACCCTCATCGAACGCCTCGCGAACAACAAAAAATCGACAACGTCTTGCGAACAACGAAAAATGGCACACATCGAACTTCAAAACATTGTCAAACGCTACGGTGATGTCACCGCTGTCAAAGATTTTAATCTGGAGATTGAGGACAAAGAATTTGTCGTCTTTTTGGGTCCTTCCGGATGCGGGAAGACGACGACGCTCCGCCTTATCGCTGGACTTGAGCACCCCGAAGAAGGCGAGATCTTGATTGATGGACAGCGTGTCAACCACTTGGCTCCCGCCGACCGGGATATCGCCTTCGTGTTCCAATTCTACGCGCTTTATCCGCACCTCACCGTCTACGATAACATCGCCTTCCCGCTCAAGGCTGTCAGGGTAGAGAAATCGGAAGTTGACATACGCGTTAGAAAGGTTGCTGCGATTTTGCAGATAGCTGAAATGCTGGACAGGAAGCCGAGTGTCCTCAGCGGTGGTGAGATGCAACGCGTCGCCCTCGGCCGCGCAATGGTGCGCCAGCCGAAGGTTTATCTGCTTGATGAACCGATGGCCAACTTGGATGCCAAACTCCGCGTTGATACGCGCGCCGAGTTGAAACGCCTCCAACACGAAATCGGTGCAACGACGATTTTTGTTACGCACGACCAGGTTGAAGCGATGTCCCTCGCCGATCGCATCGCTGTCATGCACCAAGGCGTGCTACAGCAAATCGGCACGCCGCACGAGATTTACAACCAACCGAAGAGTCTCTTCGTCGCAGGGTTCATGGGTATGCCGACGATGAACCTTCTCGATGCAGGCCTCGGTTCGCATGAGGGGCAACCGGCGTTGCACATCAGCGATACCGACATCTGGCTCCCTCTCTCGCCTCAGCAACAGGCACGTTTCACCACTGATACGGAGAGAGACAAGTTGATTTTCGGCATCCGGCCGGAGCACATTACTGCCATGCGCGAGCCGGGCGAACGAAGCCTCGCCGCCGAAGTCCATCTCATTGAACCACTCGGTTCTGTCAACATCTTGGATCTTCGCCTCGGAACGGATGCAGCGACACAGGAGCCGATTCTCCTTCGCGTGCGAACGCATCCGACTTTTCCAGCGACAATTGGCGAGAAGGTCTGGTTCGATTTCGATGAGAATCAGACGCATCTTTTTGATTGGGAGACAGAACAGGCATTAGGCCGGTAGGAGAGACTCCCTGTCTTGAAAGGAATAAAACAGAAAATATGAAAAAAATCCCGTGTCAATTAGCCGCCTTCGATTTAGATGGCACCCTCTTAAACAGCGAACATGAAGTCTCCGCGGCGCATCGCGATGCCCTTCGGGCCCTCGTCAAAAACGATGTGCTTGTTGTCCTGATTTCTGGCAGGATGCACCGTTCTATCCAACCGATTAGCGATGCGCTCGGGTTAGAGAACCCAATCATCTCCTATAACGGCGCGATGGTGAAGCACGCGACCACGGGGGAAGTGTATCATCACACGCCTGTCCCGGCGAACGCGGCGATGGCCATCGTGAACGAGTGCGTCGCGCGGCATTTGCACCTCAATTACTGCTTGCACGACGAACTCTACGTCGCGGCGCATAATGCATGGAGCGCGCTCTATGAACAGCGAACGGGTGTCCCCGCGACACCGGTGGGCGATTTGCGGGAATTGGCAGGCGAAACGCCGACGAAGATGTTGATTATCCAGACACCGGAAGAGTTGCCAACGCTGCTGAGCCATTTCAAAACGACTTATGGCGAGGAACTTTACGTCACGCAAACGCAGCCGGAATACATTGAGTTCATGAATCCGGAGGTGACGAAGGGGCGTGCCCTCACCGCGCTCGCCGCGCAGTTTGACATTCCGATGGAGACGGTGGTAGCGTTCGGCGATAGTTATAACGATGAGACGCTGCTGCGAACAGCAGGTTTTGGTGTGGCGATGGGCAACGCCGTCGCGCCGATTAAGGCTTGCGCCGATTACATCACCGCAACAAACGATGAAAACGGGGTAGCGAAAGCGATTTGGGAGTTGATTATCTGATGGGGTGGAGTTGCGGGGGACAGGCCCCCGCACTGCGTAACTGGATGGGTTTGCGGGGACAGGCCCCCGCACTGCGTACTCCTCAACGGCGATGATAGGTAGATACTGCAAGAGTTGCGGGGGACAGGCCCCCGCACTACGTAACTGGGGAAGGTTCATCCTTCTTGCGCGTCGCCGTTCGTTACGCGTGGTGCTCCCACTCCCAGTGGCCCCCGCACGGTGCTAACGCGCGTTGTCATAAGGGAAATCCGCGATGAGCACGTAGGAATTCCCTTCCTGTCTCAGCGACATCTGCGCTGCACTTATCGTAAAGTTGAAGTACCGCGCCAGCACTTCTGCCAACTCGCGATGCATCTGTTTGATGTCGCGGTTGCCGATATCAACCCGGTCTTGCGTAATCACGAGTTTCAGCCGTTGCTGCGCGATATTGCTTGACTTAGGTTTGCGTCCAAATATTTTCAAAATGTTCATAACATATCTCCTTTCTATTGCCCCGCGCGCCGATGCGGAAAATCAGCCGTTAACACATAGGAATTCCCTCGCTGTTTGAGGGACAGCTGCACGGCATCTATCTGAAAGTCAAAATGCTTCGCTAGCACTTGGATGAGTTCAAGTTGCAAGCTGTGCATTGACTCTTCGTCGACATCAAATCGATCTTGCGAGATAACGACTTTGAGGCGTTGCCTCGCGATGCTGCTTGACTTGGGCTTCCGCCCGAATAACCGCCGAAAAATCATCTGACTCCCTACCTATTCCCAGAGAACCACTCCAGAATATTAGAGAAAAAGCCTTTTTCTCGGATTTCCGGAATTGGGATGCGCTGTCCAGTCAACCGCTTCGCGATGCGCATGTAAGCCTGCGCTGCTTGCGAACTGTTGTCATGCACCAACGGAATGCCACGGTTCGTTGAGGAAATGACACCCCGGTCTTCCGGCACAACCCCGATGAGATTGAGATTCAGCAGGGCGACGACATCGTCCTTGCTCACCATGTTGCCTTTGCGCACCATTTCCGGCGATAACCGGTTGAGGACGAGGTTGATAGGTTCGACACCTTCGTGTTGTAAGAGTCCGGTAATCCGGTCTGCGTCGCGGATGGCCGAGACATCGGGAGTTGTCACGACGAGTGCCTCGTCTGCCCCCGCTGCGGCATTGCGGAATCCGCTCTCAATGCCGGCCGGTGAATCCACCAGCACGAAATCGTTATTGCTTCGCAGTTCCTCGCAGATAGCTTTCATCTGCTCGGGTTGGATGTCGTCCTTGTTATTTTTCTGCGAGGCGGCGAGGAGCGTCAAGCCTTCCACGCGCCTGTCTTTGACGAGTGCCCTCGTCAACTCGCACCGATTGTCTATCACATCCATCGACGTGTAGACGATGCGGTTCTCTAGCCCCATGACGACATCAAGGTTCCGAAGCCCGACATCGGCATCTATCACGACGACTGTCTTTCCGATAAGGGCAAGCGCGGTGCCTAAGTTGGCCGTGGATGTTGTCTTGCCAACGCCACCCTTGCCTGATGTTACGACGATAACCTTGCCCATCGATGTTTCTCCTTCCTATTAGCGTTTCACAAATTCCTCAACGATGATGACATCTTGCATGCCGACGCGGGCGATTTCTGGATACCCGCGCGACTTTTGCCCAACAAACGGACGGCTAATATAGTTGCCGATTTGCAGCTGCAGCGGAACGAGGTTCATCGCGACGATAACAGCCGTTAATTTGCCGTTCATCCCCGCGTGCGCGCTACCCCGCAACGAACCGAGCACAATAACGTCCCCACCCGCACTCACCTCGCCGCCCGGGTTGACATCACCGTAGATAATCAGATTCCCTTCCGGGAAATCCTCTGTCTGTCCAGAACGAATCGTCTCCCGAACAACCCGCGTCTTTTCGATATCGCCGCGCGCCGGACGAGAAGCACGAGGACGTTCCACGACTTGCGACGCAGCACTGTCACCCGTCTTATCAGCGATGTTGATGCCACGAACTACCATCCCGTAAGTGTCTTGGAGTTCAAGCTTGAGAGCAGCCAAGTCCGCCTCGCTCAAGAGGGGAGCCTGCACGTCAATATGCACGGAAACACCGGCTAACGGCTGGTTCATCCGCGCAAACTCCTGCTGAACCGCCTTTGTGACATCGGCTACCGAAATTTTTGGCGTGATGACCAGGTGCAAACCGTCCTGATAGGCTCTAAGTCCTACAATTGATGAATTTCCCATCTTTTTGTTGTTCGCAAGGCGTTCGATAACGGGAGTTGGTGCCTTGGCGTTCCTCTCCGTATATCCGTCATTGACGTTGTCAATGACTCGGTTCTTGGTGCAATTTTTTCAGGCGCGCAATCTCGTTCGTTCGCGGTTTTCAAACCGCGCCTGGCAGCACCAAGCCCCTCACCACAGACCAGAACCTAATCCTGGAACTCTTGGAACTCTTGGAAATCCTGCTCCAAGGGCGGCGGTGTTCCTTACGCGTCTATTTGCGCAAGCACGTATGGGCCTTCTGGTATCGCCGCTATCCGCGCGTTGTCGCCATAGCGAGTCAAAATTGCCTCAATACCCGCCTGCGGCTCGGGCACCGGGCGCACGAACAGCTTCGTCTGTTGCGGATACGGAATGCCCTCTGAATAGAAATAGATGTCCGCCTGTCGGGCGACTTTCGCCAATTCTTCCAGTTGCCACTGATCGATGACAAAATTCGCGGGGTTGTAAAGTCCTTTGACGAACGCCCGCAAATCCTGCGTTTTGAAAATTAGTTCAGTGAAGGGAACGCTTCCGACACCTTCGCTACACGCTGCAACCAGTAGGATACTCCCACCTTCTTTGACAATCTCAACGGCGGCGAGGAGTCCCTTAATCGCCTGATAGAATGTCGTATCCAACGGATGCCCTGCGCTGGAGACGACGACTGCATCGACTGGCGCAGCCAGCGTCGCCTTCGCTTGATTCTCAACAAACTGCGCGCCGACGCGATGCGATGCCACCATGTCGCCGGCGAAAACGCCGGTTATCCGCCGTGCTTTGTCAATCGCGACGTTGAGATTGAAATCGACACCCGCCATCAAGGCAATCTCTGTCGCTTCCTCGTGGAACGGATTTCCATCAAGTATCCCAACAGCGGACTTAGGATGCTCCATCAGGTGCGGGCCGTGCATGACTTTCATCGTCTCTACTGAAGCGAGCCCGGGGCAAATCGCTTTCCGGCCGCCGGAATAGCCCGCCATCAAGTGCGGTTCAATCAACCCCGTAATCACCTTCAAATCGGCGGCGAGATACGTTTTATCAATGTGAACCGGTGTGCCGTTCCTCGTTTTGCCGAGATAGGCATGCGTCCCCGGCTCTTGCGAGAAATGGTTGACGATGCGATACGTTTCCATGATGGAACGTCCCACCATCTTCTCTAGTTCCTCGCCTTCGTTCGGCCGGTGAATACCGGTGGCGATGAGAATCGTTATCCTCTCGCGCGGGATGCCCGATGCCACCAGCGTCTCCAGCATCGGCGGCAGAATTAACTGATTCGGGACAGGGCGCGTTACATCGGAGATGACGATACAAGCAGAATCGCGGCCTCGCGCCAATGCAGCTAACGCCGGGGATGCTATCGGTTCAGCAATTGCTTGCCGCACCGCCGCATCGGCATCCGCCAGCGGCACACTCTCCGGCGTTTCTAAGATACCTGCCAGATTGTTATCGGGAATGTTTATTGGCAACGTTCCGTGCCCGTAGCGCATATTCACTTGCATATCAAAATTCCCCAGGAACCTTCCGTTTTCAATACAGAAAAAACTTGATTTTTTTCGCGATGCATGTTAAAATGCAATGAAAAGATTCAAGCACGGAGAACCAAACAGGCATGCAACGCATTGAAGTTACCACCAAACCTAACGGTGCCGGCCGCAACTGGCTTGAAGTCGGCTATTTTGAGACAGATGCCCTCGACAGGAAGCAATGGATTAAGAAGAACGTGCCGCATCAAGACGCAAAATTGACGGTGGATAGGCAATATTCGGCGCGCGGCGAAACCATCGATTGGATTCTGCTCATCCCCGAAAATTATCCCTTCACGCTTGTCAAAGTCACTTACGATAGGCTGAACCCGAGAGAACTTGAAGTCTTGTGGGCACCGGATGGCGCGCCGCAACCTGAAACCTCCCGTGAAGATAAAATCAAGCGTGCGTTGGAACTCGCATCCGATAACGAGGAACTGACTGCGCTGCTAAAGGAGCTCTTCTAAACAGAGCTAGACAGACATCTTCTCCCTCTAGTAGGCGCGCTTTGCAGGTGCGCTTACTGGACTCTTTTCAACTCCTTGTCTTGGTAGGCGCGCTTTGAAAGCGCGCCTACCGGAGGCTTTACCAGCCGTAACGCTCGGGCCCCCACGGCTTCGTTATCAATTCCTGTTTCGCCATCACCATCGTTTTGCTCGGCACATCGTCATAGAGGATAACCCCGGGTCCGACAACGCTGTAAGCCCCGATACGCCGTCCCGGCATGATGATAGCGTTGACACCGGTGCGGCAATAATCGCCCATGTAAGTGGCGTTCGCGCCATACGTCGGGATTTCATAACGTCCCTCTATCTGCATCGGCGTATCCTTATCATCAAACCGCAGCGTTCCGCATACCGTCGCCGCGCCGATGTCGGTGGCGCAGCCGAAGACACCGGACATCTCGCAGTAGTGATACAGATAAACCTTGTCAAACATCACGCCCGCCATCTCCGCGCCATGTCCGACGATGCATCGGTTGCCGATGACGCTGTTCCCGATGTCGCAGTAATCGCTGATGCGGCACTGCTCTCCGACGAAGATGCTCCCGTGCAAAATCGCGCCGTTCGTGATATTATTGTTCGAGCCTGCAATCAGCGTGCCGTTGATGACGACGCGCGGGCCGATAACCGAGTTCTTGCCTAACACGACGCGGCCGTTAATCTCGGCGGCATCCGAAATCTGCGCGCCTTTTGCACAACTGTCTGCGTCAATCTGCTTGACGAGATAGTCTACCAGTCGCTGATTCGCTTCTAGCACATGCCATGGCTTATCGACATCAACGAAGAACTCTGTCGTTTCTACCGCCAACACCGATTTTCCATCGTCTACCATCAACTGAATAGATTGCGCGATGTCCGATTCTGGGGGCGGCATGCCGCCGACAGGCACGCGCGTGACGATGCCGGGGTTTCTCAAGAGATAGGGTGTTGTCCCCTTCTCCCGAAAAGCGTAAACGCCACAGAGCCGATGCGAACCGCCGCGCGGATGGCCTTCAATGCCCGTCACGCATTCATCGCTGATACCGGCACAGAGCCAATTGCTCGCATCTTCTTGTCCGAGAGGTTGCACTAGCACAGCGGCTTCAGCTTTTTGCTTCGTGCTCTTGTTAATCAAATTACGTAAATTATCGGGAGAGGTTACAATATCTCCCGAAACTACCAGATAATATTCGTTTTTAAGGCGTTTGACTGCTGCCAAGGTTGCGGTTGCAGTGCCATCGAGTGTCTGTTGCGTGACAAATTCCACTTCGGGGATGTCGGCGACAGCACCGCGCACCTGCTGCGCGTAATGCCCCACCACGACGATAACCTGTTCACAGCCTACCTGAACGAGGTTCTCCACGATGCGGCGCACGATGGGCGTGTTGGCCACTGGTAGCGTGCATTTCTGTCGGAATTCGCCGTAGGGCCATACCTTTTTGCCTAATCCTGCGGCGAGAACAATCGCGCTGAACATTTAAAAAACCTGCTCCCAATCGATGTATTCATTGACAAACCCTGACAAAAACGCCAGCTCTGGCTCCGGTTCGCTGAGTCGTTCTTCATAGGGCAAAACGCCAAGCACCGGCACGTCTGTCAGCCGATGGATTTCTTCCGGGTTTGTCTGCTCGGCGAGCCCGGTGACTTTCGGCGGTATCGCGTTCAGCACGATGCCAGCGACTTCAAGATTCGCCTGTCGTGCAAACGCCACGGTGAGCAACGTGTGGTTCAACGTGCCGAGGCCAGCCCGTGCGACAATCAACATCGGCAATTTGAGGTGCGCGATGAGGTGCGCGACGAGAAAATCGCCTTGGATGGGGACAGCAAGTCCGCCTGCGCCTTCCACGACAAGGAATTCGTATTCCTTTCGGAGTGCCTGAAACGCCGTGTTAATTGCGCCGATGTCTATTTTTCTATCCTCGATGCGTGCGGCAACCGAGGGGGCAAGCGGAGATTGGAGGCGGATGGGGTTAATAAGCGTGAGTGCATCGTCCACTTGTGCGGCGTGCTTTAAGAAGCGCGCGTCTGCATCGTCGCCGCTGCTGATAGGCTTCATGACTCCCACATGAACATCCCGCTGTTTCAGCCACGCTGCCAGGCCACCTGCGATAACCGTTTTGCCGATTTCCGTATCGGTGCCGGTAATAAAAATGCCATTTTGCATGATGTATGAAATTATAGCATAAAACGCGTTAATTTTGCAAGAAAAATTTGCATTTGCGCATTTTAATGTGTTAAACTTAATGAAATTGCCATGCTAAGGAGAAAAATATGGGATATAACGATGGCCGAAAACAGTTGGAGCGGGTTCTCAAGTTAGCCAACCTCCTCCAGAAATCCCGATTGAGAGTCCGCGATTTGGCTGAGCGTTTCGGCGTTCATTTCACGCGTATCTACGCAGATTTGAAAATCCTTGAGAAGTTCTTCGTTGTGAAAAAGGAACGGGCGTGCTATTGGATTGAGGATAAACGTCCGCTGCCGCATCCAAAAATCACGAAACAAGAGTTCAATGCTTTAACGGCTGCAGTTGATGCTGCAAAAGGGACTCTTTTTGAGAAGCGGCTCAAGCGCGTGATAGCCAAACTCAATAAACCGCTCGCCGCTCGTATTCGGAAGGAGATTGAGAAAGAGGCGAAGATTTCGGTGAAACTCAAAGCCGGAAACCGTCACGATGAAGTTGAAGGGCATTTTCGCACATTGGAGAAGTCCCTTCACGTGCAAAAGGCGGTGCGCGCAACGTATCAACCCGGTGGTAAAACCGAAACGGTTGAGCACGTGCTTCATCCGTATGCCATTTTCTTTCGGAAGGAAGATTGGTATCTGGAGGCGCGTTCCAACTTATCGGAGAACGCGTCGCTCACCTTCAAAATCCTCCGTTTCCAGCAAATCGAAATGATGGACGAATCGTTTGAGTGTCCCGCTGCATTTTCGTTAGCTGCGAACCTTGCGTCGCGATGGGAGTTATTTAGTGGTGAGCCTGTCACCGTGCATCTCAAAATCGCGTCGCACAAAGCGTATCTGGTTGAGGAGAAGGAGCGTCACGTCTCCCAGGAGATTGTGGAGCGGTGCGCGGACGGTTCGGTAGTCGTGCGGTATCAGGTGCCGACAGAGGAATTCACGTTTTGGGTATTAAGTTTGGGTGATGCGGCGGAGGTGCTGTCTCCACCTGAATTCCGCGCCGAGGTTAAGGAAATTGTGCGCGGGATGGATGCGATTTATTTTGGGGATACCACAGAATAGGTGATGCTTCCGAGGTGGATGTCGTCCATATCTGTCCTAAAACCGGAGTTTTCTAGGGTAAATTCGCGATTTTTTGATTTTTCCTTGACTTTTGAGGATAAATGAGGTATCCTATTAATAGCTGGACGAGAAGCCGCTCGATTGCGAGATTGAAAAATTTGGATTTTTGTATGCCACGTCCCCGGATTTTCGACAAGAATCTCAAGGATTGAGATAAATTTCATTTTTTTCTTGACATTTCGCTGAAAAGGTGTTATAATTAAGAATGTTATTTGTATTTTAAGTATGACACTACCAAAACAAGGGGGAAAATGAAAATCAACTTAAAAAAAACGGGAGCAGGGACAAAACGAACTGAATTCTACTTTGACGAATCGGGGCAAGATACGGGTGGAGAGTTGTTCATCGTTGCCGGCGTGGCAGTAAAAGACAGCGATGCACTCCGCGAACGTTGCATATCACTTGAAAGCACTTCGGGGAAAGGGAGAGCGAAGTGGGCGGAGGCGAAAAGAACAAAGCGTTTGGCTTACTTACGCACCGCGGTCTCAGATGTTTCCTCTTTCGGGGGCACTGTGTTTTACAGCGTTTTTCGGAAAACCACAGATTATGATGGCGCGACAGTTGAAGGCATTGCACAAGCCTATCACAAGTTGTCTATTCCTGATTCCTCGGTTTTCGTCTACGTTGACGCACTCGGCAACAAAAAAGGCCATAATTACAAGACACGCTTGAGGAAACTCGGATGTTCTGTCAAAAAGGTGCGGGGCAAAAAAGGTGAAAACGAACCGCTCATCAGGCTAGCAGACGCTGTGGCGGGAGCAGCGGCGGAATTGCTGAAATACGATTCCGAAGACCTTGGCGAAATCTTTTCGCAAGCCAAACAGCGGGGCACCCTTGTTGAGCTTTAAAACAGAAAACCACCCCCTGTGTCAGGGGGTGGACAACCTATTCTCCCGGCCGGCCGGAAGACAGCTCAGCATACGCAATAGTCTTCGGCTGCGATTTTACTTCTGATGTTGGACAGAAAACCACCTTGGAGGGAAGGTGGGCAACCTATTCTTCCGGCCGGCCGGAAGACAGCTCAGCTACGCAATAGTTTTCGGCTGCGATTTTACTTCTGATATTGAGCAGAAAACCACCCTGGCGAGAGGGTGGGCGACCTATTCTCCTTAATCTAAGGAGACAACTCGGCATACGCAACAGTTTTCGGCCGCGATTTTACTTCTGGTACTTTAATTATACCCTATTCCGCGCGAAAAATCAAGAAAATTCTGAGAAATCTGACATTTTCGTAAGAAAAGACCTGGTTTTCTGAATTTTTAGGACGAATTTCTCACTTTTTGCGCAAAACACTAATTTTTTGTGGTATAATTAAAGCAGATTGACAACCGGTTGCAGTTTTGCAAGGTTGCTGCTATAATGAACCTTGAATTAGTGCAATCGGAAAGGAGACATCATGGCAAAACAGAAATCCAAAGCGGAAGAACTCTTTTTGTCACTCGGCATCGATTCTGGGCATGACGACATTTTCCGCACGTATGTCAAAGAAATCGCCGATAGGAACCTGCGCGCCTATCAGGAAATTATCCAATATGGCGCGAAATCTGGAGAATCGCTCTATCTCCACATCCTCAACGGGATTTTCGTTCTGGAACGGTTACGGCCACGCTTGGAATTAGATGACGTTGAAGTCCAAGTGTTGTTCAGTGCATTCAGCGTCCATGACCTGAATAAACTTAACGAGTTTCAGGGCGTGAAGCGTTCGTTCAATTATCTGGCCAACGCAGCGAGTGTCAGTTCGGTGTTGACAGCACTTGAGATGGAACGGTTCTTCCCGGAGTGGGGAGATTATCTCAAGGACATTGAGGTAATTGTCCGTGCCCATTCGCGATATCACAACGTCTACGACGAAACCCTCGATCTGGACTACGCACCGTATTCGCTGGATAAGAGCAGGATTTTGAACTATCTTGTTCCCATTATCCAAGCAATAGATGTCATCGACCTCTCGAAAACGCTGGAGGAACGCGCAAAGAAGGGAGACTTCCTCCGTGCGCTGAACCCGATTTTCGATGACGTTCAATACCGGTTCGTCTACCATAAGGTCAGCGAGCATCGCGGCATTTTGACGAACCTCATCCACAACGAAATTGCGGCGTATCTTGAGGCGGAAAAGCATCTGCTGCCGCTCCTTTTTTATCCGGATGGTGTCGCATACCTCGTAGAACGGCATCGCGATGTCCAGATTACGGACGACGAAATCGCTGCGCTAGGGAAACGTATCGTCGCTAAGGTTGAATCGCGAACTAGCGACGAATTCCGCAAGTTTATCCAAGGCAGTTCCGCTGGGATTAAGGTTGACGAGAAGTGCCTCGCACTCGGGTTACCTTTTGAGCGCATCTGGAACGAGGTGCAGGGGAAAATCAGTGAGCGGAAGTATGTCGCAAACGCAAAAGTAGATGAGATGAACGCTAAGTGTCGGGCACGGCTGGAAAAAGTCCGCGAGAAGCGTAGAAAACCGCCGCAGTACGCAGCGGCTCTGAACTTTGAGAACCAAGGTGGGCAGCTCAGTTTGTTTAACTTAGATGCCCCGGAATCGAGCCTTGTGGATGGGGTTCTGTCGGAGAACGATCATTTGCTTCCGCCAGACGATGGAGCACTGAGGTTAGGGGAGTTGGTTCGGACATACTACATCTTCCTGAACAAACACTTTGCTCACATCCTTACGGATGCTTGGAAGCATGTTTACGACCTACTTGCGTTGCCATCGGAAACCGAGGATGCAAATTGTCGTCCGCGATACGAACTGTTTGATAAACTCTACGACCGGGGGTACATTATCGGGCGCGATCTTTACAACAGCGGCCGGAACTTTGATGAAATCTATGAGTTGATTGTCCAAGACGGGACAATTCTCATGGAGAACGCACAAACCGAAAGCGAGTTCGGCATCCTCGCGGATTACGTTCACAAATGCGTTGATTTTGAATTCGCTGTTGGTAGAGAACGGAATTTCGCCTCGCATCTGGCGCGTTACGTTGCGAATAATCATGCCCAGTGTTGCAACTGCGGTTCGGAATTTGATACCCACAGATGGCGGAAACCGAATGTGCCGCCGAATATTAAGGTGCAGCAATTTTCCAATCGGCTTGAAGGGGGTTCCTCGCGTGAGCCGGTTCGCCGCGTCTGTAGCGTCTGCCGCACACAATACATGTTGGACAAACTCTGTTACAATGTCGGAGGACAAACAGCGACGTTTTTTATCCACCTGTATCCGCCATCGTTTTTCACCGATGTGTTAATCGACGTTTTTCGGGCGGCACAAGAGAGATTCCGCAACCCAGATTTACCCTCGGTATTTCTCCAGACAGATGCCGTGCTCCGGCACTATCGAGAACAAACTCAATTAGAGTTAAAGTTTTCCCAGACGAAGGTTAATGGGAATCCGTTGCCGAAGTTCTCCGAAGCACTCGGTAACATTCTCACTATCCCAGTCAACACTCCCGGTAAGAATCACACCGAGGATGTTTTGTTTGCTGTTGAAAACGCTTTGCTCTATCAACGCTTTCTGGGGTGCCGTGCAGTCCTAACTGATTCGTCAATCCCACTTTTTTCGGGGAACCAGTTCCTGCACTTTTTCGTCGACCATATTCCCTCTGGATTTCGTGGGTGGTTACCGGAAAATGACCTGGATAGTGCCGAAACCCAAAAGGTTTTTGTGCAATTGCTCAGACTCCATGAGATCCGCGCAAAAATCGGCAGCATTGAGGCAAACGATCTCATTCGGTTGATTCGGAGCCTGAATTACGATATACTTGAACTCTACTACGTAACCCATCGAATGATTAAACGCGAACATGCCGGAAATGAACGCCGGCAGTTCACAACCGTCCGCGACACGGCACCGCTTCTTGCCGATGTTGTGGTGCAGAAAGGAGGCGAACCGATTATGCCTCACATCAAGGAACTCGCGCGTATCGCGTGGCAAGGACGATTGAAAGGCGACAGTCTCAAGGACAATGCGCTCGCCAAACCGCTTGATGTGGCGTTTGACAGCCTAGAACGTTGGCAGCCTGAGCTTGAAACCGAAGAGGAGGCGCGAGCTATCATGTCAAAAGAGGTTGCCCGCGCCATTGAGCGCATCAACAAGCGGTTCTTCGGCGCGAAAAAGTTGGAGAACATTTCGCAGTTTGTCACGGTGCTGTTCGATCAGATTTACAAAGATGTCTACCATGGCAATCTGCTTGAGCTGCTTGAAAACCGTAGACGGATTCGCGCCGGATATCTCTACTTCATCACTGAGATGATTCCCAAGCGCGACAAAGAGAAGGAGGAACAGCAGTCATGAGTGTTCTTGACAACTATACCGGCTTTATGGTCGGGCAATACGAAAACTTCCCGCAGAGCCGTTACCTGACGTTGGTAGTTTTACGGAAAGCGGAATCCGAGATGATTTTTCGCACAGAAGGTTCAGGCGAAGGATTAGCGCGTGATGCCGTTCACGCCGGAATCCAAGACCTCCAGTCAATCTCGCGCGTGACGATTAGCAAGCGGAAACAGACGGCTGTTGAACGCCGCACCGGCCGCGAACTCTTGCGGCAGCACAACCTGCTGTTCTATGCGGAAAACAAAGGAAAACGCGAAGAACGTGACGATAACATATGTGCCTTGAACCGCAACAAGCCGTGCGGGATTTGCGCAGACTGCATGATTTACGGTTATGCAGTTGGCGGTGGCGGCGCGCAGAAATCGCGCGTTATTACGGACGACGCGTTCAGCATTCTGCCTTATCAAACGGTAACGGCAAAACGGACGTTCAACGCGCTTTACGATAACAACACCATGCGCGACCCTGTCACCGGAAAGCCATCTTCAAGCATCCAAGAGGATGAGTATGTCAAACCGGAAACGTTGTTTATTGACATGCAGACGCTCAAGGATTTGGGTGCGAACGAGATTCGCTACGTCATCGCGAACGTCCTGCGGAGCCGCCGCTACGGAGCCATCTCGTCACGGTTGGGCAAAATGCGGAACACCCTCGTCGGAGCGATTTTTAGCGACTGTGAACTCTTCAGCAATCTGGAACTGACACAGCGCGTTTACGACCTGCTCGGTGAAGCGGGACGGCAATTTCCGCTTGATGAGACGAACGTCAAAACGGAAATTACCGCAGCGGTAGAAGAACTTGCCAGCGAAGTCATCGGGACGCAAAAACCGATTCCCGAGGAAGAGTTAACCAAACTCATCGAGGAGATTCGGCAGACATTCACCTCGTCAACTGACGTGAAAGTACTGCTAGATGCGATTACTGCGCTCTATCCGCGCGGGTAAGTGAAACGTGGGGTAGGCGGTGCCTACCCCACGCCAGAGGAGTCACATGCATATTTATCGTTGCGAATTCCAACTCATGGAGAACCTCTTTTTCGCGAGTCGCGAGGTAAACGACTTTTTTCAAACCGAGCCGGTTATCGGTAACTACGCGCTTGCTTACGCGCTTGGGTTGTGTCACGCGGGTTATCACAACAGCGGCGACATTACCTATGCGGAAGATTTGGAGCAGCTCAACGAAGCGGGTATCTATATTACGCCGGGTACGTTGACTGGAAAAATCTGCTTCACGATGGTGCAATTCAACGCGCTTTCGGATTCGTATTGGTATCAGATGGAACAGAACGCCATTTCGGTGGACCGGGGGAGCATTTTCAACCAGCGATTAAAGGCACGCGCGGCGAATTTTCCGCAGTTTGGCCGACTCAAACTGCTCTCAATTGGAAACACGGGCGTTTTCTACGTGACAAGCCAAGAAACAGTCCGGATTCCGCGTTACATCCGCCTCGGAAAATTCATGAGCAAGACGAAAATCTCCGCCCGAAAGCAGCACTATCGAGAAACACAGGCGGAAGACACGTCCTATGCCCATTATCTCAATCCGAACGATCTGCCGCCGGAGACGAAAATTGGCATGTTCGATTTGCTCAATATTCGTCCCACACCGCTTATTCGCCATGTTCAGTTGTCAGGCGATTTCTATCAGTTAGCGGATGATGCGAAGACGCAATTGCCCGCAGGAATGCAGTTTTACACTGATTTCTAGACTGCCGAGCAGTTTCGCCGTAGCGTGTGCAGTGTGCCGCTAAACAGTAGAATAATGCACACCCTACCAATTTTACGGAGGCATTCTGATGCCAGAGATAACTATCACCCTAAACGCAGGGTACGAAAAAGTTAACCCGACGAACCCATTTGACTTTGGGCAGCCGCCGCTTTATCATCAACAGCGCACCTACGATGCCCTTAAGACAAATGAGCTCGTCATCAACACATACAACACGGGCACCGGCAAAACCCGCGCCTCGTTGCTCCGCCTGTTTGATTTCGTAGACGAAAACGTTTTGTTCATTGCTCCAACGAACGAACTCATCCACCAGCATGCGGATGACATTCGCGAGTTTGTTAACGAACATGGACTGAATTTCTGCGTCGCGGAAGTCACTGGGCAAAAGTTGCGGGAATGGAAAGTAGTTGATGCTCCGGGTTACCGTGTGCGAAACGCCAGAAAGTTGCACGAACTCATCCAAAACCCGCGTGACTACTTTCCCGAGTTGACACGGCGAACGCCGCTCATCCTCGTCACAAACCCGGATCTGTTTTATCTCTCTTTTTACACCGTCTATTCAACGTTGGATAGTGCGAATCTTTTCCGCGATTTTCTTGTGGAATTCGACTACGTTGTCATTGACGAGTTTCACTACTACAACGCCAAGCAGCTCGCTAATTTCCTGATGTTTTTCATGCTGTCAAAGGCATACGGCTACTTTGATAACGGACGGAAAATTTGTCTGCTTTCGGCCACGCCTGATGAGAAGGTGCTCACCTATCTTGAAAAAATTGGGCTGACTTACGCGCTTGTCAGTCCGGACAACGAACCGGAAGAGAGCAAGGCTTATGAGCAGAGACAGACGCTCGCCGCGCTGGAATTAACGGTGCACAGTAACAAGATGCACGATACCCTTGATGCGCAGCCTGAACGCATCGCCAACCTGCTTGGTTCAGGCATGGATGGTGCCATTATCAGTAGTTCTCTCCGAACCATTAATGACATTAAGCGGGCTCTTCAGAAAGCGGGGCTTCGAGAAAAACTCGGCTTAATCACGGGAGCTGTCAGCACATCGGAACGGCGTGCAGCGACAAAGCAGTTTCCGTGCGTCCTTGCAACCCCGACGGTAGACATCGGATACAACTTCACCAAGGCGGGCAAATCGCGCCAAAACATCGATTTCGTCTGCTTTGACGCGCTCTACGGTTCCGAGTTTACCCAACGCGTCGGCAGAGCCGGCCGGTTACTGGGTAAGCCAGATACGAACCACCTGAGCATTGGCCACGCCTTTGTCCAAGGGAAACTCCACGCGCAGTTGGAGCCAGGAGCGAACTACGAGCGGAGAGAATTTGCGCAGATTGTTAAAGATGCCCTAGGCGAGGACAACCGGTTTTATCACTATATCCAGTCCTACGCCATTCTGGAAGCGTTCTATCCGCTTTATGAACATTTCAAGCGGACCTCGGAAGAACGCCAAGGACGCGCCCGCGATGTCTTCGATGCAATGAAACACGTCTTCGCACCGGAGAGTGCTGTCACATTTGACGAAATGGTGAAAAGGATGCAGTGGGATGCAACTTACGAGACAGTCATTGATGCCAAAACATCCAACGATTACGTTCGGCACCAGTGGGAAAGAGCCGCGTGGAGTTACTGTCGGCACCAAAGTTGGCTCAATAGAAGATTGGAAACCTTTGAGAAACTCTCCAAGGAAGAGGAGCAAATCATTCTCGCGAGTCTGCTCAAAAAGAGTCGCCCAAAGATTGTTGAGTTCGCGGAACAGGAATATCACCGGACTCAGTCGCTCTTCAACTTTCGGAACTCGGAGGTCGGGATTCGGTGTGGCATCTATGACCCGGGCCATCTCTTTCAAAACACTGCCGAGCATACCGAGTATGATCTCTTTCATATCTTGGAACACTGCGAGTTCACTGTGCTTGATAAGAACGAGTATCATAAACGCTCTGGCGATTGGGGAAATTTTTGCAAATGCTTCGTGCACGTTCAAGATTTCAAAAACCCCCCGGCTCGCGTCCAATTTGAATACGATGCCAGAGAGTTTGATAGGAAAGACTTTGAACGGCAGCATTGTTGGGGACCTACTGCGCTGAAAGGATTGCGGTTGGGATTAACCCGAAACGGATATGTCCCTTTGGCATTCCAAGATATTCTGGCAGAACAGTATCTCACCTGCTTGCTGTCAAAAATGGAGAATCGCAGTGCCCTCAACAGCATTCTTGAGACGAAGCGACAAGTCGCTTATCCATTGCATGTGACTTTCGCGGGTGGACGACAGGTAGAATATAAGTTGGTTCTCGGATTGCAGGCATTCCTCATCCATGCGGAATTGCAAGGGAAATGGAAAGAGAAGCAACGCTTGGTAAACCTGTAGGAGGTAAATTCCATGCCAATCAGCACCGTTCTCTCTCTCATACCAGAAACCAACGTGACGCTACGCCCGACAATGGGACACCACGCACACGCTGCGTTTCTCTCTATCATGAAGGAAACGAATAGCGAACTCGCAGAGGAACTTCACGCGCAATCCGCTCAAAAACCGTTCACCGTCTCACCATTGATGGCGAAAGGCACGCCGCGCGGAAAAAATCAACTCCACATCCGCGCCGGCACCGAATGCAAACTCCGATTCACGTTCCTTGATGACGAACTCTTCGCGCATTTCGGTGTCGCTTTCTTGAAGTTCACCATCCCGCCAATTCAGTTGGGAAACGCAACGTTTCAGGTCAAAAAGTGGGTAGCGCACACCTCAGCGGCGGAAAAGTGGGGAGGCAACGCCACTTACGCCCAACTTATCCAAACCGCGACAGACGATACCCACATCCGACTCCGTTTCTATTCCCCAACCGCCTTCCGCACGCTGACACCGCGCGGACAAAAAACGTATAACCACACCCAGATCGATCTGGTGCGGTGTTATCAGAGTTGGATAAACAAGTGGAACGCTTTCTCGCCTGTCAAATTGGAGAAAACCGAGTTCCTCGCATTCATCGCCGAATACGCGCGCCTAGCACAAGCCGAAACGAAAACACGTGCCCTCAACTTCGGACGACACACCGAAGTCGGATGGGTAGGACACTGCGCGTGTCGCTTAGTCTCCGATAACGCGCAACATCTTCGCCACATCCTGGTGGCCAACTGCTTAGCCGATTTCGCTTTCTATTGCGGCACCGGCTACAAAACCACCATGGGAATGGGGCAGACCAAACGCCTTCGCAATCCTAATTGACTTCACGCGGGACTGTAAGGGTGGATTTCTAATTGTCTCTTCAAACGAACCTGGTAGGCGCGGTTTCAAACCGCGCCTACCAGGGGAAAAATGAGGGCATCTGCGCAATTCCTAGGTAATAGAAGAATCGGGACAGGGATGTCCCTCCTACCGGGTTCGCGGGGGACAGGCCCCCGCGCTACGGCCAAGACGGCCGCTTGCGATACCAACTCACCTATAATTGTTCGCGGGGGACAGGCCCCCGCGCTACGGCCACCTCTGTAGTTTGCGCTCGCCTGATCGCAAACATGTTCGCGGGGGACAGGCCCCCGCGCGACGGTATAGGATGGACGCGGAACGAATCTAGTAGGAGCGGTTTCAAACCGCGCCTACCAGGGGAATAGGTAATAGAAGAAAAGGAGATGAAAATGTCCGAGACTTACATGCCGCTCTCGCAAATCAACACCTACGTTTTCTGTCCCCGGCGGTTCTATTACGAATCGGTAGAGGGACATCAAATTATCAACGCGCACGTTGAGGAAGGGAAAATCAAGCACGAGCATGTCCACACCGAGGTAAAAAATCGGCGCAAAGGCGACAAAATCATCTCGCACCGGCAATACCTCGCCTCTGATACCCTCGGCGTTTCGGGATACACCGATCTGGTTGAAGAGAAAAACGGCGTGCCATACCCAGTCGAATTCAAAAAGGCGGGCATGGGGAATTGGCTCAATGACCAGGTGCAACTCTGCCTACAAGGGATGCTCCTAGAAGAGAAAACCGGCGTATCCATTCCGCACGGTTATATCTTCTACATCGGTTCCAAGCGGCGACGCAAGGTGCCGTTCGATGCAGAACTCCGCGAGACGACACGTCGTTACCTCAACGAAGCACGCGCCCTATTGGCATCGCGGAAGATTCCAAAACCTGTCCACGATAACCGTTGCAACGGCTGTAGCATGCGCCCGGTCTGCCTGCCAGACGAAGTCGCTTACCTCCACGAATTGGATGAACGTCCCAAACGCATCAAACCCGCACTCGGCATTGAGAATGTCCTCTACGTTGATGAGCCGGGATGCGCTATCAAGAAGACAGGCGAACGCATCCTGGTGGCGAAAGAAAATGAGATAATCCGCGATATTCCGCTTATTCACCTCGGACAAGTCGTCATCTCTGGTAATGTCAATTTGACGACACCGGCGATGCAAACGCTTTTGCACGAAGGCATCCCCGTTGTGTTTCTCTCCGCATATGGCCGGTATCACGGTGCGCTGACACCGCAAGTTTCCCGCAATTCGCTTTTGCGTCGCGCGCAACATCGCGTCGCTGATAACGCCGAGAAGTGCCTCGCGCTCTCTAAAGCGTTCGTGCATGGGAAAATCTGGAACATGCGCACGATGCTTCAACGCCGCAAATGGCGCGCCGAAAAAGGTGCCGAGGACGCGCTCGCAGCGCTCCTCGCTAGCATTAAGGCGATGCACCGCATGCAAAAACGTATCCCTCGCGCGACAGAACTCACGCAACTACTCGGCATCGAAGGCAATGCCTCCGCCGAATATTTCGGCTCCTTCGCTTTCATGCTCAAATCGGAAATGGGATTCGGTTTTGAACGCCGAAGCCGACGGCCCCCTGCAGACGCAACGAATGCCCTCCTCAGCTTCGCTTACTCGCTGCTAACAGCGGATGTGATGGCCGCAATCCAGATAGTCGGGATGGACCCGTACATCGGGTTCTTCCATCAGATGAAATACGGAAAGCCGTGCCTTGCCTTGGATCTGATGGAGGAATTTCGCCCTATCATCGCCGACTCTGTTGTTATCACCTTGATTAACACTCGGCAAATTACGCCGGCCGATTTTGAGCAGTCCCACGGTGGATGGTATCTCAAATCGAGTGCGCGCAAGAAGTTTTACGCTGCTTACGAGACGCGGAAAAATGAGACGCTCACGCATCCCGTGTTCAAGTATAAACTCAGTTTCCGCCGAGCTCTGGAGTTGCAGGCGCGCTTGCTGGCAAAATACCTGACGGACGAGATTGATGCATACACGCCGCTCACCGTCCGGTAGGTGCGTAAGCGCGGTTGTAAACCGCGCCTACCGGTGGGGGAGGCGGGACATCCCTGTCCCGATGTTGCGCGGTTGCAAACCGCGCCTACCGGCACCACGCTGCGCGGTTGTAAACCGCGCCTACCGGCGGGGTAGGGTCTTGGCCTGTTTCAGGATCAGGCGATCCTGAACTACAGGGCGCGGGAGTTGTAAACCGCGCCTACCGGTGTGGTAGAAGGAACAACTCTATGCTTTACACCGTCGCTTACGACATCACCGACGACAACCGCCGTGCCAAAGTCGCGAAAATCCTTCAAGACTTTGGCACGCGCGTCCAATACAGCCTCTTTGAATGCAACACCGACCGGCGCGCGTTCCTCCGGTTACAGCATCGGCTGCAAGCGGAGATCGATCCGGCAGAGGATACCGTCACATTTTATCACCTCTGCGCGGCTTGCGAAAAGCAGATCCACCGCCTCGGACTAAAAAAAGGACTTGACAAAAAATCGTATATAGTGTAAAATAAAATGTGAAATCAACCTTTCAGGAAAAATCTGTCAAGGAAAGGGGTCTGAAATTCCTGTTTACCTGGCAGATGGAGGATTGAACCTTATATGTCTTGGCTGGACAGAATTTTTGCACTGGTAGTTAGCATGCATCGTCGCGTTGAAAATGCACGTTGGCAGAAGTGCGGGCGTTCAGCCAAAGCGTATCAGGGGCTCCGCGACCACGGACCTGAAATGAGAAGCCGCTCGATAACGAGATTGAAACTCATCAGTCTGCCCCGCAGTGGGAATCCGCGCATG
>PYJE01000171.1 GCA_003635305.1 Candidatus Poribacteria bacterium
GAAGGCGAAATACCGCGATGAACTCTGGTGCAACGAGGTGCTGTTGCTGCCCTACTACGTGGCGAATCTCAACATCGAGCATGAATTTTACGCCATAACGGACGAATATCTCCCCTTTGAAGGCATCTCCCTCGTTGATACGTTTGAACTCGCCGAAGAACGGCAGTTGTCGCTCCTCACCGAGGAGAACACTGCGCGCGTGGCAAAACAGAAGGCATCGCCGATGTTCGTCGTCATCGGGAATCCACCCTATAACGTCGGGCAAGTCAACGAGAACGATAATAACAAGAATCGCAAATATGCGGCGATGGATAAACGCGTTGAGGAAACCTACGTCAAAGGCTCTCGCGCCACGCTGCGGAAGGCACTCTACGATCCCTACGTCAAATCCCTCCGCTGGGCATCCGATAGAATCGGTAAAGAAGGGATTGTCGCCCTCGTGACGAACAATAGTTTCATTGCTGGCATCGCCTTTGACCAGATGCGGCACCAACTGTCCGCCGATTTTGACGACATCTACGTCCTCGACCTGGGCGGCAACGCACGCACCGACACCCTCGTCTCTGATGCCAGCGTCTTCGGCATCCAAGTCGGTGTGAGCATCAATCTGTTCGTGAAGCGCGCGGCGAGGGACAGGTTTTCCCCGCGCTACGGTGAACAGCACGAACCGGCGCGTATCTTCTATTACCGCACCGACGACGCGTGGAACAAACACCAGAAATTTGAGTTCCTGGCGCAATCCGAACACGTCGGCAATGTCCCGTGGAAAACCCTTGAACCTGACGCGCGGCATACCTGGCTCACCGAAGGACTCAACAGCGAATTCTTGACATTCCTCCCGATGGGTAGCAAGGCGGCAAAGCGAATGAAAGGCGAGCCGGAAGGTGTCATCTTCCACACCTATAGCAACGGCACCGTAACCGGCCGGGATGCATGGGTTTACAACTTCAACCGGCAGACGCTCACGGAAAACGTGCAGCATCTGATAAACGCCTATAACAGCGAGGTGCAGAGATGGCGCGGGTTGGAAGACAAAACGGCGCACAATGTCGATGACTTTGTTGGTGCCGATGACAAGAAAATCAAGTGGAGCCGAGATTTGAAGGCGAAACTAAAGCGCGGGAGACTCGCCGAATACGCCGAGGACAAGGTTCGGGAGGGACTCTATCGGCCCTTCACCAAAACCAATCTCTTCTTGGACCGGGTTCTCAATGACTTCGTCGGCGGGTTTCCCGCTATCTTCCCGACACTTGACGCTGAAGCAGAGAACCGGGTGATTTGTGTACCTGGTGTTGGTGGCCGCGCGCCGTTTTGGTGTTGTATGACAAATGTCATCCCGAATACAGCACTCATTACGCTTGATGCCAACCAGTGCTTTCCCTTCTACATTTACGATGAAGACGGCACCAATCGCCGAGAAAACATCACCGATTGGGCAGTGGAAAACTTCCGCGCGCACTACGGCGACGATTCCATCGGCAAGTGGGAAATTTTCCACTATACTTACGGGCTGCTGCACCACCCCGATTATCGCGAACGCTACGCCGCAGACCTCAAGCGTGATTTGCCGCACATCCCCTTCGCCGAGGATTTCTGGGCATTCGCGAACGCCGGTGCGAAACTCGCGGAAATGCACGTTCACTACGAGACGCAACCGCAATATCCGCTGGATTTCATCAGCAAGCCCGACGCGCCTCTTGACTTGCTCGTTGAACGGATGCGGTTATCCAAGGACAAAACGCAGCTGAAATACAACGAGTCGCTCACGTTAGCGGGGATTCCGGCGAAAGCGTTGGAGTATCAGTTGGGCAAGCGTTCGGCGTTGGAGTGGCTCATCGATCAGTATCGCGTCAAGGTAGACAAAAATCGGAGTGAGATTGTGAACGACGCGAACGATGTCGAGAACCCGCGGTATATCGTAGAACTGATTGGTTCGGTGATTACGGTGAGTTTGGAGACGGTGAAGGTTGTGGAGGAGTTGCCGCCGTTGACGCAGCCAGCGGAGGCGGCAGGTTAACCCTTTGATAGGCGCGCTTGCAAAGCGCGCCTACCGCGGAGGAAAAGAGAGTTAGGCGCGCTTGCAAAACGCGCCTACCGCGGAGGAAAAGAGAGTTAGGCGCGATTGCAAAACGCGCCTACTGCAGAGAAAAAGATAGTGAAGATTCCTATGCGAACCCCGTCCGCCGCTGAAAACATCACATGGCGCGCTATCCTCATCGGACTGCTGTCGCTCCCGCTGAATATTTACCTCGTCGTTCAGACTGAGACGGTGTGGACAACGCAGTATCCGACGACGATGGCGATTTTCTTTAACGCCGTCTTCACGCTCTTTCTCGTCGCAATGTGCAACCTGCTGCTCACCCGCTACATGCCGAAGTGGCGGCTGACGCAGACAGAAATGCTCACCGTTTACCTCATGGTGACGCTGGCATGCGTCGTTTGTGGGCATGACCTGCTGCAAGCAACGATGTGCGTTCTGGGACACGCAACGTGGTTCGCCACACCCGAAAACGAATGGCAATCCCTCTTCTTCCGATACATTCCCGACTGGATTGCAGTGCTAGATAGACGCGCCCTAACCGGTTACTACGAAGGCACCTCGAACCTTTTTGAAACCGAACATATCCGCGCGTGGTTGACACCGGTGTTATGCTGGACCCTCTTCTTCGCCGCGCTCGCATTCTCAATGCTGATGCTCAATGTCATCCTGCGCAAACAGTGGATCGAACATGAGAAACTGAGTTACCCCATTATCTTGCTTCCTTATGAGATGACGAAGAGCCCCAGTTTTTACCAGAATCGGCTCCTCTGGCTCGGTTTCGCTATCGGATGTGGGCTCGATTTGCTCAACGGCATCAGTTTCCTCTATCCTTATGTGCCGAGTCTTCCGATTCGCCACGACATCGGCAGGCTCTTCACAGAGAAACCGCTGAGTGCCATCGGTTCAACGCCTATCCATCTTAACCCTTACGCTATCGGTATCGGGTTTTTGATGCCCTTGGATCTATCGCTTTCGTGTTGGTTGTTCTACCTTTTCTGGAAGGTGCAGCTTGTCTTCGGCGCGATGACCGGGATGAACCAAACGCCCGGCTATCCGCACATTGATATGCAGTCACTCGGCGCGTATTTCGGGCTCTGTTTTTTCGCGCTCTGGATAACGCATAAGCATTTATGGCAGGTGTTGCGCAATATCCTGGGCGTGAAAAGTCGTATCGATTCAGCAAATGAACCGATGGGGTATCGCGCCGCGTTCGTCGGGTTTCTCGTCAGTATCGCGATTGTGTTTGGGTTTTGCTTGAAGGCGGGGATGTCATGGTGGGGAGTGTTTGGATTCTTCAGCGTCCACTTTATCCTTGTGTTAGCGTTTACGCGGATGCGCGCTGAACTCGGCACACCTACACAGGATTTCTATCGGGCGGGGCCCGGCTTTTTCCTCACGTCACTCTTCGGTTCACGAAAGATTGGCGCGCCGACGCTCACCGGCTTCGCCTTCCTCTACGGCTTCACGCGTAACTACCGTTCACAACCGATGCCCAATCAATTGGAAGGCTTTAAATTGGCAGACCGGGGCGGCATCAACGCACGCCAACTTTTGTGGGTGATGTGGGGCGCGACGATCATCGGATTGCTCATTGGATTTACGGCTTTCCTGCACGCAGGCTACAAGCACGGGAGTTTAGGCACCTGGCGCGGACAAGAAGCGTTCAGCGATTTACAGCGATGGCTCACCTTCCCAAGCGATACCGATTGGCGGCACCTCGGCTTCTTCAGTTTCGGGATATCGCTGACGTTAGGCACACTTTTCATGCGGCTGCGGTTTATCTGGTGGCAGTTGCATCCGCTCGCGTATCCACTCGCTGGCAATTGGAACTTCGGGCGGCTTTGGTTTCCGGTGTTTCTCGCTTGGGCAATCAAATCTATCCTGATTCGGCACGGTGGCTTGGGCGCGTATCGCCGGGCGTTGCCCTTTTTTCTCGGCACAATGCTCGGCGAATTTGTGATGGGCAGTCTCTGGGCAATCTTGGGATTGTTTTTGGAGCAGCGGATGTATTCGTTCAAGCACTGGTGATTTCTCCAAATGAACGCAAGGACAGCGGCACTTCGTCGCCTTGCTGAACCGAGAAGCAGACGAGAACGCCAAACTACAAATCTGGATAACAGCACGCGATGCGTAAATTTGCCAAAAGTCCTCTACGATATCCGGGTGGAAAGTCTCGCGCCTTGAAACAGATTCTCCCCCTCATTCCGCTGAACATCGTCGAGTTCCGAGAACCTTTCGTCGGTGGCGGTTCTGTCTTCTTCGCCATCCGTAGTCTCTTCCACAGCCGCATCAAAACCTATTGGTTGAACGATATTAACTACGATGTCGTCTGTTTCTGGCAGCAGGCGCGCGATAATAACCCTGCATTGGTAGAAGCGTTGACGACAACGCAAGCGAACGCAACCGATGGCCGCGCCTTATTTGCCGAATTAACAGCCGACAAAGATGAGCTCAGCCAAAACCGCGCCTTGCTCTCCGAATTTGAGCGTGCGGTGCGGTTTTTCATCTTGAATCGTATTACCTTTTCGGGAGTGGTAGATTCCGGCGGGTATTCGCCTTCTGCCTATGCGAAGCGATGGACAGCATCGTCCATCGTGCGCGTAGCGCAGGTTGCGCCCTATCTCCGCAATGTCAACATCACGTGCGGGGATTACGCCGACGTGCTATTCCAAGAAGGCGAAAATGTCTTTCTTTTCTTGGATCCGCCATATTGGAAGGCGACTGCGTCAAAACTTTACGGTGTGCGCGGCAGTTTGCACACGGGGTTCGATCATGCGCAGTTCGCGGAGAACATGAAGAAATGTCGACACAAATGGCTGATAACCTACGACGATTCGCCTGTCATCCGCGAGCTCTTCGATTTCGCAGAGATTCAGGAGTGGTCGCTGCAATACGGCATGAACAATTATCGGAAGGCAACCGCCGCGAAAGGGAAGGAATTGTTTATCAAGAACTACTGACCTGCCTCCACCTTCGCACCCGGTAGGCGCGGTTTCCAACCGCGCAATCTATTTGCGTTTATCCTTGGGTCTTCAACCGCATGCTCATTATTTCTCGGACCTCGTCGTGCCTGGCGAGGGACAGGCCCTCGCCCTACGAGCAGAGTAGTGCATGGTTCACCGGTAGGCGCGCTTTGCAAGCGCGCAATCTGCCTCGCCCTACGAGCATAGGGATGCCTGGCATCCTGACCTGTTCGCGATCAGGCGAGCGCGAACTACAGTGTGCCCTACGAGCATCGTGGTGCCTGGCGAGGGACAGGCCCTCGCCCTACGAGCAAAGTAGTGGTGCCTGGCTCCCCGGTAGGCGCGCTTTGCAAGCGCGCAATCTGCCTCGCCCTACGAGCAGAGTCGTGCATGGTGTCCTGACCCGTTCGCGCTCAGGCGAGCGCGAACTACAGCGTGCCTTACGAACATAGTGGTGCGTGGCGAGGGACAGGCCCTCGCCCTACGAGCATCGTGGTGCCTGGCTTCCCGGTAGGCGCGCTTTGCAAGCGCGCAATCTGCCTCGCCCTACGAGCAAAGTGGTGCATGGCGAGGGACAGGCCCTCGCCCTACGAGCATGTGAGGATAGGAGACGATGAAGGCACTACGCCTCGTCCTGCTCAACCTGTTGCCTGAGTCTGTAGGTTGCGATCGCCTGATCGCAACAAGGGCTACGCCTCGTCCTGCTCAACCTGTTGCGCGCGAAGTTCTTGGAGAATCTCCACGACGGTTTCCATCTGCCCCTCTAGTTTCGCGACGCGCTGCGCGACAGAAGCCGCTTCTTCGCCAGCCTCATCTTCGTCAGAGGTGACTTCCACGGTTTCAGGCGGCGTTTCTTCCGCCGGGCCACCCCATACCTCTTTAAGGAAGGAGGGCATCGATTGGCGAACGACTTCGCCGACATCCTTCAACTCATCGCCGATGGTTTTCCCCACCTGGGCGAGGTCAAATTCGTCACATACCCCCTCTTTGAGGTAACCTACAACCTGATGGCAGGCGAAGCAGATATCGCCCAAAGAGGTAGAGGACTCCACCGGCTCAAACAGGCCTTCTGGGACAGCCCCCAATTCGGTGAGGTGGCTGAGAGCCTTGTTAAACTGCCGGGCGCACCGCTCCTCGCTTTCATCCGCATCGATAAGATGCGACGTTTCGACAACGTGCGCTGTCGTTTCCAATAGCCGCAGGACGCGCCGAATCTCTTTCTGCGTTTCATGTTCGGTAGACATAGTTAACTCCTTTTCCGTTTCTACGGGTTTGCTTATATAGAGTCACTTAAGGCGAAAAAGGATAGTAAAAAATACGATTTTTCGGACTGCGCAATGCGTTCGGCGAACATTTCTCATTTTAATTCGTTAACGTTCCGACGCACCTTGATTGCCGCCTTAATGATGTCCTCCATATCTTCTTCGCTACCCATTAAAACGTTCTGACTCAGGGAGAGCCCCGTTTGACACACTTTCTCCGTTTCCGGACAATGCACTTCGGCATAGTCCACGTCTTGTCCGAAAAGGTTTGATGCCAAGAAAGACGCGCGGTACATCGGTGTGGTATACCAATAGCCTATCGGAATGCCTTCGGCGCGCATGGCTTTGAGGAACGTCTCGCGGGAGATGCCCTCGAACTCCTCGGAATCGAAGATTGCTTTGTAGCCGTGGCACCCACCGCGCGTTGCACGAGGATCTAGCGGTGTTACCTTGATGCCCGGAATCTCGCCGAACCAGCCATCTAGCCACCGCATGTTCATGTGCCGATAGTTCGTCTCTTCCTCAAGCCGCGTCAATCGGGATAGCAGCAGCCCCGCCTGCCATTCTGTCATCCGGAAGTTGCCGCCGAAGGGTTCTATGTTACCCAACTCGGCATCGGGCGGCGTGCGGCCGCAGTTGTGCAGTGCCCAGACGCGTTCATACGCCTCCCTGTCGTTCGTCAAGATGATGCCGCCTTCTCCTGCGCACAAGTTTTTAGAAGATTGGAAACTAAAGCATCCGAAATCTCCCCAACTGCCGACACCTCGCCCGCGCCACTCGGCACCGTGCGCCTGCGCGCAATCCTCAATTACCTTGAGATTATGACGGTGTGCAATCGCGACGAGCGCATCCATATCTGCCGGATATCCTGCGATGTGGACAGGCAAGATTGCCTTCGTCTTTTCCGTTATCGCCGCCTCCACTTTGGAAGCATCTAACAAAAACGTATCCGGTGCAGTATCCACAAACACCGGCACGGCGTGCGTCATCAGAATGGCGACGACCGTGGCTTGAAAAGTATAGGCAGTAGTGATGACTTCGTCACCAGGGCACACACCGGCGGCTTTCAAGGCGAGATAAAGTGCAGATGTGCCGCTATTGACGCAAACGCCGTCCTTCGCGCCCTGAAATTCAGCGAATTGCCGTGCAAATTCCGGCACGCTTGTGCCGCCAATACCCCACTGCCCACTCTCATAAATGCGCGCGAATGCCTCCATGTCAGAGGCATCAAGCGTGGGCCAAGTGGGAAATGGTTTGCTGCGGACAGGTTCGCCGCCGTTGATTGCTAGTTTAGTCGCCATTTTGAGGTATTCCTTAATTGATAGCCTGGCGAGGGACAGGCTCTCGCCCTACAGCGTTTGAAGGCACGGCGCAGGCATTTCCTGCGACAAGCCTGGCGAGGGACAGGCCCTCGCCCTACAGGCCTCCGAAACGATCTAACGCTTCGCGAAAGACGAAAGACCGAACGCCTCGCGAAAAACGAAAATTACTCATTCCGGATGGTTAGCAGGCTCGTCTCCTGTTCGGCAGAGAGACGCACGCCTCTGATCATGTTCAGCGACACACCGGCGAACCGTTTCAGCATCCGTTCCTGCTGCAGGTTCGCCAACTCCGTGAGACTCCCATCTGTCCGGAACAGGTGATACGGTTCAAGCACCGCTATCACCTCGGCGGTTTTCTCAACGGCAATCGCATCGTTCGCGCAATCGCGTCTATCGCAAATTTCGCCGAGCGCGTAAATGCCGTTCCGCTTGACATCCTTATGCGCGTCGCTGCGCAACTGCTCCATGAGAATGTGGATAACCGACTCCAACTGCCCAATCGGTAACGGCTGCTCATGCTCCCGACTCCCCATCTTTCCGAAAGCCCAGTTAATAGCAATCCGGTCTGCCGCTACGCCATACTCGATGAGCTGTTTCAAATGCTCAACCGCGTTCACGCTGTGGCAGCACTTGCCGATGGAATAAACGGCGTTCGGACGGACAGCAATAGGTGTCTCCCGCGTAATCAGGTTAATCAGATGCGATTCGGCGATGGGGAGTCCCGTTTTCCCAATCGCTTCCACCGCATACCGAACCACCGTCTTGATAACCTGCGGGTGCTTGTGCCCGAGTTCATCAGGATTGCTCAGCGCGATAGCGGCATCACAGATGTCGTAAAGGCGATCTATGTCCGAAGTTTTGCTTGCCAAGTCGCCCAGAAGCACCATCACCCGCGCCTTCCCATAGTTATTGACATAGGGAATGTTTTCGAGGAGCGGACCGATAAACTCCTCGGCGTTTGTCGCATGGGAGATTTTTTGACGCTGCCGGATAACCTGATCCATAATCGTTTTCTTACGATTAATCTGATACGTTCGCATGTAGTAGGAGAAGTTTTTCTTCATCTCCGCGATTTCATACTGCACATCAAGCGTGGTTCCCTCACTCGGAGCAGCGGGCCGGAAGGAAGGCACGCTTGACATGGGACGGGGACTCACTGCACCGGAAGGGCGCGACGCGGGCGCAGGTGGGGGTGCAGATGCAGGCCCGCTCGGGGCCGGGCTGTGAGTAGGCGCATTGAATCTCGGCTGCTGAACGTTGCTCGTTTCAGCAGCGGGGCGGCTCCCTGCCTCAGGTGCTGCCCCGGCAGCGCGGGTGGAATCAACGCTCACCGCGAACCTCTCATTAGGGTTCGCCCTGGGCCAGCCTTCGACATTCATAATGCCGCGCTCGTCCACCTGCACTTGGAGGTAGATAGGCTCATTTTTCAGGAGCGGCCTCCGAAACCGCACGTTCCGCTCAAGTATACGGCGATTCGGTGGTTTCGTATCCTGCCGGCTGCCGAGATAGAACGGAAGCCGCAAGGAAGGCGCGCCATCGCTTACCTGCAACCCTTCAATCGGCTGCGGCTCCGACAGCGGCAGAATCGTCCCCGCTTCTACAAGCGGTTTGACTCTCCCCCCGGCGATTTCAATGCCGATAGTGTCGTTGAGAATGCGGGCCGGTTTGATGCCCCTGTGCAAGTCGTAGTGATACACAACGGCCCCGCGCGCGACGGCTTTGTCCGCATCGCCCGCGGTAATCGGTGCAAAGCCGAAGAATTTCTCCAACCGTTTTTGGATAGGGTGCAGTTTCGTCATCCCGCCGTTGAGGAGCACGGCATCTACCTGCGGCATCGTCCCAAGTTTCCGCTCCCCTTTTCTTAACACATCAAGGATAGGATAGATGATGTTATCACAGGCCGGCAGAGTGTCAAGTTGTGAGACAGAATCCAGCGTGAGTTGATTCGCGAGCAGCGGCTCAACGATGTCCTCGTACTCAGACAGCGTCAAATCGTATTGAAACACCTGATTTTCAAACGGCGTTTGCATAATCATCGTCTCAACTGTGTCCGCATCAAAGTGGCCCATCAATTTGCTCGTCTCAATCTCACTGCTCAGATCGATCTTGGCTTGTTCAGCGTATTCGCGGAAGTTACTCTTGAGCAGGTTCATTTGGAACTCATCAAGGTTATTGGGGAGCCGGTTCGCGTAGGCATCGAAGAAATGGTCGGCGAGTTTCTGGTCGAAATCATCTCCACCAATTTGCGTATACCGTGAGACAGCCAAATCTTCGATGTTCAGCCGGAATTCGTGGTGTTCATAAGAGACTCTGTGTAAAGAGACATCTAATGTGCCGCCGCCCAGGTCAAAGACGAGGACCAGTTTCGGTGCGTGGAAGTTAATGAGGGTTTCCGGAATTTCACCTTTGTCCTGCCTATTGATGAAATCGTAGAGTGCGGCCCGCGGTTCATCAAGCAAGATGTTCAGGGGGCTTCCATCGTTTTCGTGCGTGCGGAATCCGGCGAGGCGTGCTGCCTCAACCGTGGCTGCCCGCATATCGGAGTCAAAAGAGGCAGGCACGGTGATAACGACATCCTCGGGCACGAAGCCGAACAACGTCTTCGCGCTAGCGGCGAGGTGCGTGAGAATCTGCGATGAGATTTCCGATGCACTATAAGTGTTATCATCAAACTCATACTGTTTGGGTGTGCCCATTTCGCTCTTAACCGATTTCACTACCCGGCTCGTCTGTCGGCCTATCATCGTCTTTGCGTATTCGCCGACAATCGGCGGACTGCTTTCTTTGAAATAGACGCACGACGGTAACAACTCCTTTTTCCCCATGCCGCCCCGCTCAATCATCATGTTAATCTCCACGACCTTGGGTTCTAACTTATTGGTCTGTGGATTGAGCGTGCCCCATCCCATGACAGAGTTAGTTGTGCCTAAATCGATGCCGATGTAATAGTTGGGATGCGCGGGCGCGGTTGGTGCACTCGGGGCCATCGTTGGGCTGGTAGTGCGAGGTTCCGTGCCGAGCGAACCTTGCGGTAAAATCGCTCTCGGCCCCATTGGACGGCTAAAGGTAGGTGCTTGCATCCGTGGCCTTGACGTATCCTGCGAGGGTTTGGTGGGGACAGGTGCCGCGCTCTCTGTTACAGGCGAGTGTGGCTGACTTGTCTCTGGTGTGGGGGGCGTGAGTTCCGGTGCCGGTGCTGCTTCAAGGTTCAACTTTGCCAGCACGTCGTGAAATTGCTCGCTAGTGATTTCCTGAACGCTGCGTCTCCATGCCAATTTGATGGGAAATTCTCCCGTATGCTCCCAGCTGACTTCGATAAACCGCGGCCGAACGTGAAAATAGTCTGCGTCATCCACAGGCAGGGATATTCCAAGTCGCGTTATCGCCTGCGTCCAGTCGTAGTAAGCGGTTTTGGTAACGGTGCCGATGCCCAGAATTTTGCTTAATCCGTGCCGTGCGATAACCTTGTCACCTATCTGAATTTCGCGATGGAATTCCCAGACGATTTTCGCTGCACGCGGCCCCCAGTCAAGTTGACATTCTTCGTTAAAATCGTCAAAGTGCGCTTGGAAATCTTCAAACGTTTCGTAACTGTCTACATGCGCCAGCTGCTCCGCTGGAGACACCTGTCCTCGGACTGCAGGAGGAACTCCTGCAGGCGAGATGATGGTGCCGTGTTGCGTATGGACGGGCCACCCTGCGGCGATTGTTCCATGTTGTTTGTCGTATTGCCAAGCGTTCTGGAACAAATTGTCAGGTATGGTGGATTCCATAGGTGCGATGACCCAATGTTTCATGACGTTACCTCCTGAACTTTGGGTTTGTTAATCACGATAGGCTCACTCTCAGTGCCGATGAGCGCGCCTTCGTAGAGCCATCCGGCGGAGATTACCTCCACCGTCTTCGTTTCCCCCGGGTCTTCCCATTCGGAACCGATGTACTCGTATTCATCGGAATCACTGAGGGTTATCTCCATTTTTGCCCCGACAGTCGCTTTTGGCACGATGCCTTGGGTCTTGAGGAAACGGTTAAACATGCGGATGATAATGGGAATGAGTTCGATCTCCTGCGGAATCTCTATCCCATTTTTCTTTAATCCCTTGACGAGTCCTTCCGCCTTGAGGAGCTGGTCTAGCAGGCTGCTGTGCTTCCCAGAGTTCATCTCTTGGAAGAAGGCGATGGTGGCATCAAGTTTCGCTTCCTCGCGGATGTGCTTGACTTCTTCGTTGACAACCTCAAACCGCTGCTGGGCGATTTCAAGGGCGGCACGCAAGTCCGCGTTCTCGTGGAGTGCTTCTTCGCCCGCCATCACATTTTCGTCCTCAATGAGGTCAAACGGGATGTCGTCCTCAGGGAGAGATGGAGCGGTGGCGGTTCGGGGTGCAGTCTCGCGATGCGTCAAAGATGCGGGAAGCCCGCGTGTTTCGTCGATGCCGCCAGGGGCGCGTTCGGGTGCCGACTTTTTGGGGCGGAGCCCGCGCTCTTCCGCGACGAGTTCAACGAGTTCATCCAAGAGCGTCTTGGACTGCTTAAAGTTCGCGAGTTTCGCCGTATCGTGAAGGATGCCTTTGTAACTCACTGAATCTGGGAGCTCGGTGTAAAAGGCGTAGAGAATCGCCTTGGGTTCAATCGGCCGTGCGTCCTGCGGTGCGAGGCGCGCGTATTCCTCTATCGATTGGGTGGCGAGGTATTCTTTCGCCTGCTCATACAACGCCTCAAAGTCATAGTCGGCCGGGGTGCCGGTTGCGAATTGGCAGAGGCATTCGCCGATTTCGGCAATCTGTTCTGCCCATGTAACGCGCCTTCTGGGGCCGAGATGATACCGGTCTAGTTCGTCTACCACGCGAAAGGGGAGGCGGCTCACGCCCATGTCCTTTTTGAGTCGCCTGACGAGTTCGTTGGGGCGGCTTTGGGGCGCGTGTAAAACGGCGCGCGCCAAAAAATAGGCGTTGAGTTGCCGTTCAACGAGGTATTTCTCTTGACTCCTGCCTTTATGCCGATATTTCCTTATCAGCTCGCTGATTTTCAATTCCACGTAGGGTTACCTCTGTTATCTATCTATCAGTAGCCTGGCGAGGGAACGCCCCTCGCCCTACGATGAAGGCGGCCGAGGTGTGATGCCCCGCCACCAAATTTTCATTCCGACGCATGAGTTAGAAATAGATAGGTGTGCCGTTAGTGGCTTGATACACCTCTATATCCTTTCCAAACCGTCGGAAGGTTTCGCTATAGACGTTCACCAAAGTCCGCTGTTGCGGGTATCCGTGAACGAAGACGACTTTCTTGGGATAGACTTTCTCAATAAGCGAAAGTATTCCCTCGCTGTCCGTGTGCGCGGAGAGACGGTATGTGTCGACATTGGCGTGGACAGGAACGCTTCTGTCGTTGAGGCGAAACCGCTCGCCTTTGCTCCGATATAACCGCTCAAGTCGCCGCCCGGGGCTTTCTTCGTCAAGGTAGCCGCTGAAGAAGATGGCGTTCCTTGCATCGGGGAGCAGTTTTTCGGCGTAACGTGCTGAGGCACTCTTATCAAGTAGCATGCCGGAACTGGCAATGAGGACACCGTTGAAGGTGTCTAGGTTGTCGAGGAGTCCCCGCGGTGCCTTACCTACCTGATACCCGAAGACGCGCACGCCGTTATTTTGATAAATCTCACAAGCGTTTTGAGCGAGGCCATCAATGTAGATGGTAAACGGTGTCAATCGCCCGGAGTGTATGAGATGCTGCAAGATGAGCGCGAGTTCCTGGCTCCTTCCTATCGCAAACGCGGGGATAAGCACACTGCCTCTGTTGTGGAGACATCGCTCAATTTTCCGCGCGAAGATTTCGCGTTCTTCAACGACTTTTCCCGCGTAAGCCCCTTCCTGATACCCGTATGTCGATTCCGCAATGAGTAAGTCAACTTCCAAATTGTCCGGAATCTGATACTTGGGAACAGTCATCTGGTCGAACGGTGTAAAGTCGCCGCTAAACAGAATGTTTCCCGCGTCGGACTGGACATAAATCATGCTCGCGCCGAGGATGTGCCCGGCAGGATAGAACGTGACTTGCACGGGTGGGTATCGCACGCTTCCCTGATGTTCTAAGAGAAAGGGGTTATCCCATTCAACGAACTGGATGTTTTCTAGTGCGTGTTCCACGCGAGTTGCGTTGAATTGCTGCACCTCTCGAAAATCCTGCAAGGTTGCATCAGGCGCAGCGTCTCCACCGGCTTGGCTCAGTTGCAACTCCATGATATCGTGCGTCGCCTGCGTCGCATGAATCGGGACATCCGGTGCCTCGGCGACGACAGTGGGGAGTGAACCGACATGGTCCAAGTGTCCGTGAGAGAGTAGGATGCCTTCCAGCTCCCACAAGCCATCAAGTAGATTCTGGGCATAAAGCGAATCGAAGCGAGGAAACGTAGTATCGGAATGCAAGCGAATGCCGGAATCCAAGAGCAATTTCGTGCCGTTTAACCGAATAAAGTAGCAGCTTGCGCCGATTTCATTTCCGCCACCGATTGGGAAAAAGAGGTTCTGCGTCGTTCTGCCTCCGCTCAAAAGTTGTTTGCTAAAGATTGAGACAACGGGTTGTGCTGTTTTGTTGTATGTATTATACGATTAATTGGAAATGAATATCAACACCTTATTTTTCGCCCGATGTCCTTGCGTTTTTCCTAATAAACCACCGCACTGCCTGTAGGGGGTATCTGTCCCCCTACAAGCAACTGTCTCGGTGTGCGCGCCTATTAGGGAGGAGGTGTCCCCAGTAAAGGCGGCTGTGGTTCATATCCGGCGGCTGTCTCGGTGCGTCGGGTACCGCCCCTCTCAACGTTCAGTTGTGCGCAATACCGATGAAACCGATTCATCCCGGCCGGACCCAGTTTCTCGCCAAGCACTTCAATGCCGGTTTTGTAAATCTCCAGATCCGTCATCTCTAAGATTTCGGCATGACTCGCGGTGGCGCGATGCTGTCTCATACGTGCCTCTTCCCGTTCCTTATCGCGCGTTTTCTCGCGTTCTTGCTGGATGCGCCGCGCGAGTGCCTTGACATTTCGTTCTCTATTTATCCATTTGTACCGGTCAACAGACCAGTTGCCTTTGCCCGGTTTACACTGCGGGAGAAACCGGTCGATGGCGGGGCCGAGTTTCTCTTTCAGAATTTCAATACCGGCCTCATAAATCTCCTGTTCTGTCATCTTGAAGATGTTCATTTCCAGGGCTCTCCTCTAACCATGTATAAGGGTTTTCAACTCGGACGTATAGTTTATCCGCTTGGTGTCGTGCTCGGCGGAGGAACTTGTCATCAGTCGTTAACAAAACGTCCGCGTTGCCGCTTTCAGCGCATGCGATGTGCAACGCGTCGTCATGTTTAAACCCTAACGCTTCAAGTTGTTGTCCTCTTAACATTTGCGGTGCTTCGATCAGGACATTTTGATGCACGTACTTCAAGTAGTATTGGACGCTGAAGCGTCGTGCCTCGTCAGGGTTTTGGCTGACTTCATCTTTCAGAACCTCGCTGGCAATCCAGTACCATCGCCCGGTTTTAAAAGACTCAAGGATTGTCTGGACAGCTTCGGCTTCCCGAAGAATCCTGTCTTGCGAGAGTTCGTCAACGAGACGGCTCAGGCAACAAGTATCCAGATAAATTTTCCAGAATTGCAAATAGTTTGACACGCGTCTCACACAACCTCGTTTTCGGTTCTCACGATTTGCGGCGGGAAATCTCCTGATTCCACTTCAGCGATTAAGGCGTTAAGTGCCTCGCGCGCTTTTCGGGCGAGGCCGATGTCAATCGCGCCTGACTGAATTGCCGCCTCAAACTCGTCCTCATCCTGAATCTCATAACTGCCATCCGGATATACCCAAAGATCCAAGAACAAATCGGTTATTTCAAAACGGCTTGCTGTCCGCATCACCGGCACGATAATATCGCAATAATAGCCTGTCCACTCGTTATTGAGGTTGTAGATTTTCCCGATGTCATACCACTGCCCCCTGAACACGAACCAGACCGCGGTGAAGTTCTCTCCCAACACCGTTTCACCGTTATGCACAATCGGCGACGATGGATTCACTCGCTGCGATGTGACAATGACGTTCTCGTCTTCATAGAGCAACCGCTGCTGAAAGTATGAAACCCGGTCTGGCAGTCTTTTATAGATGAGTGTTACCGTTTCCATTTTTCGCCTTGTGCCTATTATCTATCCGTTCGCGGAAGGCTTTGAGATGCGCTGGCGTTGTGCCGCAACACCCACCGATAAGATACGCACCCGTTTCAATCAGCGTTGGGATATAGCCCGCCATCTCATCTGGCGTTTGTGCGTAGACGGTGTTCATGTTTTCGTCTAATTGCGGCATCCCGGCGTTCGGATACGCCATCACCCGTTTGTCACGGATGTGCATTTCGTTGAGTGCTGCAAGGAGTTGTTGCGTGCCGGTAATTGCATACGGCATGCCTGTATGTTCGGCGCGCCGCGTTTCTGCACCGCAGTTAATGCCGATGATGTCAACAGCATCCAACAGCGAGTCGTCTCCGAGGATGTGAAGCAGGTCCTTCGGAGAATGTCCCCAGTCAGTTCGATAAATCACTTCGCCGGTGCGCCGATTTTTCGTCCATTTGTATGTCAGATTGACAGCAATCGGCAGTCCTGTCTCGCTCGCAATATTGACAGCGATGGCGGCTTCTTTAGCGGAAAACATCGTCTCCAGGCAGAGAAAATGGACCCCTTCTTCGGCGAGCGTATGAATAACGAGTCGATGCGCTTCCCAGACCTCGGCGTTTGCGATGCCGAAGGTTGTATCGCCGCTGTCGGCTTCAATAGCCCCGGGCGAGGGCCCTACCGAACCGGCGATGTATACCTGGTCAGATTCCGTTTGCTCAACCGCGTTCTTCGCATGCTGCACGGCGAGCCGCGTCAGTCTTCGTGCATCCGATTTGTCTTGTCCTGCCATCTGCAGATGGAGTGGCGAGACGACAAAGGTATTCGTGCCGATTACCTCCGCGCCCGCGCGAATATACGTCGCGTGAATATCTGCGATAGCAGTAGGATGCAATTCATTAGCAAGCGCGCTGTTGGCGAGTTCGATGCCGCGAGCGAACAACTGCGTGCCAAACCCACCGTCGTAGAGTATCGGTTCGTCAGATGTTAATCGTTCCCGAAAAGTTTTCACTGTTCCTTGCGTTCTCCGCTCAACTCTTGAATGAGGGCATCCAAAACCGCATGAGGTGCGCCGGGCATCTCCTGCTTTTCGCTCCAGTGCCACTGTTCCAAATAAGCATCATTGCCCACGATACCCTCCTGCATCGCAACCCTGTCGATGCGGTTCTGAAAGCGTTGCGGCAGTTGTCGCGAGATGCGCCGCTTCCCATCATAAACCCTCACCTGCGCGGGGATATCTCTCCAATACAAAATTTGATACGTTGCCATTTGCGTCTAATTTCTGTCAACTTTGTGATTCTATATAATATTATACCAAAATTTGCGTAAAAAGTCAAGTAAAAAATCACTTGCATCAACAAACCCGATGAGGTATAATCTTAAATCAACTTCTTTTCTCCCCTGACGAGGCTTATGCAAAACAACACTGAGCTCCACGCGCAACATCTACAACCACAAAAGAGTCACCCCGGTGTCACCTTTCGCGCGCTGCTGCTCGGGGTGCTCCTGATACCGCCGAACACCTATTTTATCATGGCAAACCATCTCCGTTATTGGAGCACTTTGCCCACTACCATGTCGCTGATTTACAACGTGGTAGTGACGTTGACGGTGTTGACATGCCTCAATTTCCTACTCAAATGGCTGCTGCCGCGCTTTGCCTTCCGACAGGGAGAACTACTCACAATCTATGTTATCTTGTCCATATCTTCGGCGATTGCAGGGCACGACATGATGCAAACCGTCGTGCCGGTTATCCCGAACGGTTTTTGGTTCGCTACGCCTGAAAACGAGTGGCAGCAACTCTTCTGGCGATACCTCCCGAATTGGATGACGCTCAGCGAACTCTCCGTTTTGCAAGATTTTTACGATGGCGATACCACCTTTTACACGAAAAGGTATCTGTCCGCGTGGTGGGAACCAATTTTATGGTGGACGCTCTTTCTGTCCGTGCTGATGTGGGTGATGATTTGCATCGATTTGCTCCTGCGCAAACAGTGGATTGAACGTGAACGGTTGACATACCCTATCGTCCGCCTGCCGATAGAAATGACATATGCCGATGGGCGGCTTTTCAAAAACAAAATGTTGTGGATAGGGTTCGCGATTGCTGGCAGCATCGATTTGGTGAACGGCATCCACGCCTTCTTTCCGGCGTTTCCGGAAATCCCGGTGCGCAAAGCAGACCTGGGCATCTATTTCACCGAAAAGCCGTGGGACGCGATGGGATGGACACCTGTCTACATCCTCTCATTCGGCGTGGGACTGGCGTTCTTGATGCCGCTGGAGATGTCGTTTTCGCTGTGGTTTTTTTACCTTTTTTGGAAAGGCGAGCGTATCCTCGGCAGAGCGATGGGACTGCAAGTTTTGCCGGGGTTCCCTTATGACGGCCCTCAGGGAGTCGGCGCGTATCTCGCCATCGCCTGTTTTGCACTTTACGGTGGCCGGAAGCATTTTTACGCCGTTTTCAAGAACCTAATAGGTGCTTTTGGCATGAAAATAACGCGCTTGCAAACCGCGCCTACCGATTCTTCGGGCGAAATGCAAGATGCAACCGATTACCGGTGGCCGGTGGCAGGGTTAATCGGCGGAGTGCTTTTCCTTTTCATTTTCTCCTATCAGGGAGGCATGGCAGTCTGGATGATAGCCCTCTATTTCGGCATCTATTATCTGCTTGCGCTAGGCATCACGCGCGTGCGCGCCGAAGTCGGCCCACCGACACATGAGATGTTTGTCGCCAACCCGCGGCAATTCATCATCGACTCCCTCGGCTCGCGTCCCATTCCGCCCCCAAGCCTGACGATGATGTCGCTCTATTTTGCGTTCAATCGCGGGTATCGCGCGCATCCAATGCCCCATACTCTGGAAGGTTTCAAACTCGTTGAGGTAGCCAATATGCGCGCAGGGCGCATGGTAGTGGCGATGATGTGCGCCATCTTTTTCGGCATCCTCGCCTCGTTTTGGGCGTATCTGGTTGTCTCCTATAACATCGGCGCGAATCCGGGACTAGGCAGCGGCGGCTACAACATGCTCCGTTCGTGGCTCTATTATCCGACAGAGACAAACATTCCTGCCGTGACTTTCATGGGTGTCGGCTTTCTGTTTACGGGTTTGCTATGGTGGCTGCGCACCCGTTTTCCGATGTTCCCGTTTCATCCCACCGGCTATGCGGTTGCGAGTAGCATGTGGACGTTCGGCTGGCTCTGGTTTTCCGTGTTCATCAGCTGGGGGATTAAAAACATTATCTTGCGGTTTGGCGGCATCCGCTTGTATCATCGGGTGTTACCGCTCTTCTTGGGATTGATTCTGGGGCAATTTATTGTCGGCGGCGGTTGGGTGCTGGTTCGGCTGATCTGGAGTGTGTCGGTTTATTCGTTTTACCGCTGAACCAAATGGAGGAAACTCAATCCCATAAAATTGTCTCCACTCTTCTGGCGACTTCCACTGCTGTTGGCTCAGACATCTGACACAAG
>PYJE01000172.1 GCA_003635305.1 Candidatus Poribacteria bacterium
CCGCCAAAACAAAAAAATTATGGACATTTTATCCGATTTTTGCTATCATAACATGAAACGTGCAAACACAACAGGAACGTTACGCAATTCTGCGCTGTAGCTCAGAATCGGTAGGTTGCGATTGTCCGCGCGCAACCGGACAAAATCAGGTGCTCTGTTCAGGTTCGCCTGAGCCAGCCCTACTCTCTGTAGTTCAGGCTCGCCTGAGCCCGAACAAGTCAAGAGCGTTTGGCAGAACTGCCCGAACTTCAGCCGTTCTTAACCTACAGAGACGAACGGTGATGCCGCCTGATAAGCGAACCCCGTAGGCGCGGTTTGAAACCGCGCCTACCCAACAGAAAATGAGGAGGAACAATGTCTTCAGAATTTGTGCATTTACACAACCATAGCGAATATAGCATGCTTGATGGCGCGTGCCGCATCTCGGATATGGTGCAGTGGGCGGTGGAAAACAGCGCGCCCGCTGTCGCACTCACCGACCACGGGAACATGTTCGGTGCATGGGAACTTTACACGAAAGCCACTGCAGCCGGTGTCAATCCCATCGTCGGATGCGAAGTGTATGTCGCACCCGGGCACAGAACAACACGCGGGAAAGGACAAGGCGGGCCGTATCATTTGACGCTTCTCGCCGAGGATGCGACAGGGTATCAGAACCTCCTCAAGTTGGTATCCCTCGGATACACCGAAGGGTTCTACAGCAAACCACGCATCGACATGGAAATCTTGCGGGAATACCACGGCGGGATTATCGCACTCACCGGATGCATCCAAGGACAGGTGCCGCAACTCCTCTCTTCAAATAAGCGAGACGAAGGCGTTAAAAACTTCTTGGAATTAAAGGAGATTATGGGTGAGCGGAATCTCTACGTTGAGGTGCAGAATCACTACATCGATACTGAACTTAACGCCTATCCGATAATGATGCAGTTGGCGAAGGAGTATAACCTGCCCCTGGTAGGCACGAACGACTGCCATTACCTCCGGCAGACCGACCATCGTATGCACGATGTCTTGCTTTGTATCCAAACGAAGAAAACCGTCAACGACGCGGACCGGCTGCAGTTTGACAACCACTTCTACTTCAAAAGCATTGACGAAATGCGCGAGGTGTTGAAGGATTTCCCGCCTGAGGCAATCAGCAACACGCTGGAAATCGCCAATCGGTGCAACCTCAAACTTGACTATGGGCAAAGCCTGATGCCGACGTATGAGGTGCCGGCGGGACACACAAACGATACCTATCTCAAGGAACTCTGCTACGAAGGCTTGCGCAAAAAATATGGCGGCCATCTTTCCGAAGAGATATGCAAGCGGTTGGACTACGAACTTGATATTATCAAGCAGACCGGCTATTCCGGCTATTTCCTCATCGTGTGGGATTATGTCAACTATGCGAACCAACAGGGATATCCGCTCTCCGCGCGCGGCTCCGCCGCCAGCAGTCTCGTGCTGTATGCCCTCGGCGTAATCACCTTTAACCCGATGGATTACGACTGCCTGTTTGAGCGGTTCCTCAACCTTGAACGCATCAGTCCGCCTGACATCGATATCGACTTCGCCGACCGGGCGCGGGAGCACGTCATCGATTATCTCGTCAAAAAATATGGCGAAGACTCCGTCGGAAAGGTAGCGACGTTTGCGACACTCGGTGTGCGCTCGGCGATTCAGGATGTCGGCCGCGCGCTAGAGATGGACATAAGCGAGGTAAGAAAACTGACGCGGCTGATTCCGGAGATTCCGAAGATTACGCTGGACGATGTGTTGGACAAGGTTCCTGAATTTCAGGAACTCGCCAACAAACCTGAAAATCGGGAGCTGATCGAACTCAGCAGAGCCGTTGAAGGCATGAAACGGCATGTGTCGTGCCACGCCTCCGCCATCGTCGTTTCAAACGGACGCCTGGCAGATCACGTCCCACTTTTCAAGGATAAACATGGGCAAGTCGCGACGCAGTTTGAAGGCAAAACTGTGGAAGATGTCGGCATCGTCAAATTTGACTCCCTCGGCGTGCGGAGTCTTACCGAAACCTACGACTGCCTCAACCTCATCCGCGAGAAGCACGGAAAAGACATCAAACTGGAAGAGATTCCGTTTGACGATACCGCCACCTACTCGCTTATCAGCAAAGGCTTGATTGCGGGTTTATTCCAATTGGAAACCTCACCGGGCATGTATCGCGTTGTCACGCAGCTCAAGCCCGATACGTTTGAGGAGTTCTCAGCGATTCCGGCACTTTACCGTCCCGGGCCGCTTGAAAGCGGCACGATGCAGCAGTTCATCGATAGGAAGAACGGCTTGCAACCCGTGACTTACATGCATCCATCGCTTGAGAACGCGCTCAAGAATACCTACGGTGTATGTGTGTATCAGGAGCAGGTGATGCAGATTGCGCGCGATATGGCGGGGTTTACACTCGGTGAAGCGGACATCCTCCGTTCGGCGATGGGGAAAAAGGATGAGGAACTGCTTGCCGCCCAGCGCGATAAATTTGTGGAAGGCGCAACGGAAAACGGCATCGCCAAGAAGGAAGCAGAAGAAGTGTTTGCCCTGCTTGAACCGTTCGCCGGCTACGCCTTCAACAAGTCGCACTCGGTTGCATACGCTATGTTGGCTTACCGCATGGCATATCTCAAAACGCACTACCCTCGTGAATTCATGGCGGCCATGATGACAGGGGAGGCAAGCAGCACGGCGAAAATGACTCGCTACCGTGCCGAATGCGCCAAACTCGCCGATTTCCTCGAGGTAGAAATTAACCTACTTCCGCCGGATATCAACAGTAGCCAGAAAGATTTCACGGTGGAGGACAATGACATCGTTTTCGGGTTCGTCGCCATCAAAAGTGTCGGCGACGCGGCGATAGACGAAATTGTAGCCGCACGGGAGAAGGGCGGCTCGTTCACATCGATACAAGATTTCTGCGAACGCGTGAACACCAAACTGGTGAACAAGCGCGCCACTGAAAGCCTCATTATGAGCGGGGCGTTTGATTCAATTGATACGCACCGGGCACGGCTCTTTGAGAACGTAGAACTCGCTATGAAGGCATCGCAGGCCGCGCAGGAGGAACGCGCACGCGGACAGATGAACATCTTCGGCGACATCGAGGAAAAGCCACCTATCACCGTAACCTTCGCGGATACTTCCGAATGGAAACCGCTTGAACGTCTCATGAAGGAGAAAGAGCAGCTCGGCTTTTACGTCTCCGGGCACCCCTTGGAAGAATATGGTGACATTATCAATAACTTCACTGATTCTACCACGGAGAGCCTCGTTGAACATCAACTCGGCAGCGAAATCTACGTCGCCGGGATGATAACGGAGGTGAAACTCATCACCACGAAGAAGGGGGATTCAATGGCAGCCCTCGGTTTTGAAGATTTGGAAGGGGCAGTAGAAGTCGTCGTCTTTCCGGATGCGTATAAATCCGCCGCTGCCCACTTAGAAGAAGGGAACGTGGTGTGGATTCGTGGCACTGTCGGGCAAAACAGACGAAACGGCGATGCGCAGGAAGAACGGCAAATCCTCGCCGAACAGCTCTCCGATATTAAATCTGTCATCGCCGAGCAGACATCGGCGGTTGAGGTGACTATCCCGGAGGAGGACATTGACAATATCCAGAAATTGGAGACGCTTCAGCAGATTGCGCGGGATAACAAGGGTGAGCATGACCTCATCCTCCACCTCATGAGCCCGAAGTTCGGCGAAGTCATCGCACAGTGCGGTTCTGCCTACGGTATCGCTTATGAACCGCCGGTTATTGAGAAGGTGGAAGCGTTATTCGGCGCGAATTGCATCAAACCGAGCAACCGCACCATCCGGCAAAATAAGGGCCGCGCTTCGCAGATGGATTATGTGTAGGGGGCAAGCCCCGGTAGGCGCACAAGCCCTGGTAGGCGCGGTTTGAAACCGCGCCTACCGCGTCTTATAGTTTGAAACCGCGCCTACCGCGTCTATAGTTTGAAACCGCGCCTACCGCGTCTATAGGAGGATTACTGATGCAATACCGCACCCTCGGCAAGACAGGCCTCAGCGTTTCAGAAATTGGATACGGCGGCGGCAGAGTCCGCCCCGAGCACGATGAGAGGCAGCTCATCAAGATGCTCCACCACGCCTTTGACAGTGGCATCAACTATCTCGACACCGCGCCTACCTACGGCGGCGGTTATAGCGAAATCGTCATCGGCAAGGCGATTGCAGAACGGCGCGAGGCATGCATCGTCGCCACTAAGACAGAAGCGTTTGAGCCGGCAGGCATCGCCGCCGACGTGGAAGGCAGCCTCCAACGCCTCGGCACCGACTACATTGACATCCTGCAATTCCACGGCGGATGGTTCTATGCCGAACACACCGAACAGATTCTGAACGGCGGTGGATTAGCGGCGTATCTGAAACTGAAAGAGGAAGGGAAGGTTCGCTTCATCGGGTTCTCTGCGGATGGTCCTTCCGGTGGAGTGGAGCAGCTCATCGCCACCGGTGAATTGGATATGATGCAGATTCACTACAACCTGATGTATCAAAGCACCTGCGATGCGTTCGGAAAGCGCGGCGTTATCCCCGATGCCGAAGCGCAGGAAATCGGCATCGTGCTGATGCGTTCCACAACCAGCAACGCCTTCCAAAACCTCATGCACCACTGCTTTCCTAATGAGATGGCAGCCGTTGACGTGGATAGTTTCCTACTCAACTATTCCCTCTCGAACCCGTTGGTAGATGTCGCGCTGATGAGCCTGCAAAGCATTGCGGATGTAGAGTGGACGAACGCTGTGTCTGACGATGTCGCCGCGCGGCTCAATCTGCAGGCAATCCACGGTAGGTAAATTTGCATGCCCGTAGGCGCGGTTGCAAAACGCGCTTAGGTAAATTTGCATGCCCGTAGGCGCGGTTTGAAACCGCGCTTTTTCAGAAACGGGCGCGCTTACAAAGCGCGCCTACCAGGGAGGATTCTAGGCGCAGTAAATTTCCATGCCCGTAGGCGCGGTTTACAACCGCGCTTTTTCAGAAACGGGCGCGCTTACAAAGCGCGCCTACCAGGGAGGATCTTAGGCGCGCTTACAAAGCGCGCCTACCAGGGAGGATTCTAGGCGCGGTTGCAAACCGCGCTTTTTCCGCAGAGCACTCACGGAATCGGCGGCATCTCATCCGATGATGCCGCCTTCTTGCTCAACACCTCCACGAGATGATAGGCATAGCGTCCTACATCCTGAATCTCGGTTCCCCGGTCTTCCAGCCGGACCTTGAGCGTCCAGATATATCCCGGTTCATAATCAAATCCTTGGATGGTTTCATAGAAAAAATGCCACTCCTGCGCTTCCTCGTTGAATTCAAGGAAACAGGACTGCTCGATGAAACCTTGGCAGGTTTCGGTATAGGGCCCGATGATAAGAATCTCCATGTTCTCCTCATCGGGCGTGATGAGGGTGTCAATTGTCTTTGTCCTATCGCATCCGATGCTGAGGGATAGGAGCAGCAATGCGATGGTGAGAATGGGTTTGGTTAATTGCATCATTTTTTCGTTAATCTGTGGACAGAGGAACTTGCTAAAAAACAGAAAGTTGCAAATTGGCAACCGCTTGCGTGAACTGCTGCGGTGTAATCCGGCCATCATTCTTTTTGCGGATACAAATCCAAAATACCTCGGCACCGCCAAGAGTCAAGCACTTCAAATGCATCAAAGG
>PYJE01000173.1 GCA_003635305.1 Candidatus Poribacteria bacterium
ATAGGCACCAACTTCAGCAGTGTCGGCTCAAGCGCATCGTAAGCAGCAGCAGTCGCGAGAACTCGAACAGGCAGTGCTCTCTCCGCATCCGCCTCCTCTTCTCCACCACGATAGCCGGGCAACTCCTCCGCTTCCGTGCTAGCCGCGCGCAGTAAATCCCCATCAGCCAACCGTGACTGCAGGTTCAAGCAGTATTCTAAATCAATCAAGTCCGGATACCGGCGGAGATGCGTCCGGAGCACGACAAGCAGCACATCATGGCCATCATCCTCCCGAAGCCTCTCCATCAACACATCTTCGTTCAGATGGAGACGGTGGATGTGCGTTTGTTCCGGAATAATCACCGTCGCCGGTGGAATCTCCCCAATATCGTTATCAGTCGCCCGCGCGAGGATGTAGCCCCCCGTTTTGATAGTGCTAGGCACCGCCAAGCGCGATTGCAAGATTTCCTGCGTGAGCGTCGAAAGCTTGTGCGTCGTCCCTAAATGTTGCACCAAAATCTCGGAAAGAACACCATCCGCAAAATCGGTAATCTGCCGCGCATTGCGTTCTAACTCATGGACACTCCGATAGACTCTATCGTGGTCATCCACTATCTCCGCAGCAACACGCGTCTCGTCAATCCAAGACACCCATGCCCCAGGACGCGGCTTCATCTTCAGCGTCAACTTGCCATCTTCCGAATCGAAGCCCGGCAAAATCTCGCCCTCGGAAGTCTCCTTCGGTGTCCAGACGATGAGGTGTTTATCCCCCTTAATACCGAGCGCAAGCCCGAAGGTATCACCCCAATCTATCCGGCCTTCCAAACTGGCTTTGATTTTGTCGGTTAACGCATGAAGCGTCTCTGTTTGAAAATTCAGTGATAAACTCTGCATGTCGGTAAATTCAATAATCTCATTAGTCAAAATGGCGGATACAGGGACTTTTCTAGCCACCGTAGGCGCAGTTTCAAATTCTACACACCGTAGGCGCAGTTTTCAATGCTATCCACCGTAGGCGCGGTTTACAACCGCGCTTACCACAGCTTCAAACTCTATCCACCGTAGGCGCGGTTTACAACCGCGCTCAACAAAAAACGCCACTGCTATCCACCGTAGGCGCGGTTTACAACCGCGCTCAATAAAAACCGCCGAAACCCCGCCTATAACTGCCCGCTCTCAAGCCCCCATACATCCCAACCTGGGCTCCGCTTGCGCGCGAAGAGCTCAATCTTACGTTGATGCGGAAACATCGCGGCAATCCTGTCACGCACCACATCCGGCTTCTCAGAATGAAGCGTCCGTTTCGACTGAACCAACTGTCTCACATTCCGCGCACCCCGCGGCTGTGGAATCTTGCCCCGTTTGAAAACAAGGCACAACTCGCATTGGCTCATCGTGTAGTAACCGGGATTCACAGACTGCTTATCCCAGACGAACGCCACGGTAGCCCATTGGAAACCCCAAGCCTTGCCGAGGCCTATCGCCTGATCCAAGTGCGGCGACGAACTCCACATAAAGAGAAGACAATCCGCCGCGCTAATCGCCGCAAGATCCCACGCCGCCATCTCCGAAACAGGGACAGTCGGGTAATGCCGAATCGCACCACCACTCTCCCGGCCACCCACACCCGTATGCTGCAACTGCCCCTTGTAGTCCCACGGCGGATCTGCGTAAATGATGTCATACCGCTTGCGCGGAAATGGCGCATAAGGCCCAAACTCGCACCTACTGTGCCTCAACGCTGAGCCCCTCCTGCGGAATATCGTTGTTCGCGACAAGCATACCCCGGTCGAAAATGAAATCCTTCCGGTCGCTGCCAAGACTCTCTCCCGCTTCCTGGCGTTCGCGGAAATACTGCGGCAATGTCAACCCGGTCATGCGGATAGCATCCTCCGGACACGCCTCAACGCAGTAGCCGCAGAAAATGCACCGCAGCATGTTAATCTCGAAAACATCGGGATACTTCTCGCGCGGATACCCCTCCTGCGTCGTCCAACCCTCAGGAGCAGGCGCAGCCTGAATCGTGATGCAATCAGCCGGACACGCCGTGGCGCACAAGAAGCACGCAACGCACTTAATCTCGCCCTCGTCCGTCGTCGTCAACTTGTGAATCCCCCGATACCTCTCATTGCGTTCATCGACGCTCCTCGGGTCTTCGGGATATTGGTAGGTGAGCTTCTTCTTCGGGATATGCTTCAACGTCGTGAGCATCCCCTTAATTAAAGCCGGGATATAGAGCCTATCCCAAAACGACATTTCTTCGTTGACTTTCATAACAATTTTCCTTTCTCAATTAGGACAGACGCAGCACGAATCTTGTAGGCGCGCTTTCCAACCGCACCAATACCGTAGGCGCGGTTTACAACCGCGCATCTAAACACGCGGCGCGCAAAACCAACACCGTAGACGCGCTTTCCAGCCGCCCCAACACCGTAGGCGCGGTTTCTAACCGCGCATCTAAACACGCGGAGAACAAAACCACACCGTAGGCGCGGTTTACAAACGCGCATGCAAACTTGCGTCCATCATCTCAATCTCATTCAATTAATTAATTCGCGAGGCGCGCAACCGTGTAATTCGGTGCCTCCTCCGTAATATCAATATCATGCGGATGGCTCTCGCGGTAACCGCTACTCGTCATCCGGATAAAATGGCTATCCGCACGCAGCGACGCAATGTCCGGCGTACCGCAATACCCCATCGCCGAACGAACACCCCCAACAAGTTGATAGACAAAATTGCTGAGCTTGCCTTTGTGAGGCACGCGCCCCTCAATACCTCTCGGCACCAACTTGGAGATATCCTCCACCTCGTCACCCAAATAGCGTTCGTTTCGCTTCCGCAAAGCACCAAGCGAACCCATCCCTCGATGCATCTTATAGGTGCGCCCCTGATAAATAACCGTCGCACCAGGACTCTCATCCGTCCCAGCAAGCAGGCTACCAATCATCACAGAACTCGCACCCGCACCTATCGCCTTCGCAATATCACCAGAATAACGGATGCCACCATCGGCGATAATGGGAATGTCGTACTTGTCCGCCTCCGCCGCGCAATCGTAAACCGCCGTAATCTGCGGAATGCTGACTCCCGCGATAACACGCGTCGTGCAAATTGAACCCGGTCCAACGCCGACTTTGACAGCATCCGCACCTGCCTCAATCAGACTCCGCGTCCCCTCCGGCGTAACAACGTTACCCGAAACAAGCTCAACATCCGGAAATTCGGCTTTGATACGCTCCGTCGCGAGAATCACGTTTTTGGAGTGCCCATGCGCCGTATCCAAAACCAACACATCGACACCAGCACCCACCAACTCGTCAACACCCGCCAACGGCGTTGAAGGCAGAATCGCCGCACCAACCCGAAGCCGCCCCGCATCGTCTTTACACGCATTCGGAAATTGCTGAACCTTGTCGATATCCTTGATAGTAATCAGCCCGCGCAGCCGAAACTCGCCATCGACAATCGGAAGCTTCTCCTTCCGCGATTCGTGCAAAATCTTCTTCGCCTTCTCCAGCGTGATACCCGGCGCAGCGGTAATCAACTCGTCACCAGGTGTCATCCGAGCAGTAACTGGCAAATCCAGCTCCTCTTCATATTTCAAATCGCGGTTGGTAATCAGCCCAACGAGGCATCCATCTTCGGTGATAATCGGCACGCCGCCGATGCGATAACGCGCCGTAACATCCAGCGCATCCCGAATCGTCTTGTCCGCCGTCAACGTAATCGGCGCAGTAATCATACCGCTCTCCGAACGCTTCACCCGGTCTACCTCAGACACCTGCTCTTCAAGCGTGCAGTTATAGTGAATGATTCCGATACCGCCTTCCCGCGCAAGCGCAATAGCAAGGTTAGACTCGGTGACGGTGTCCATCGGCGCACTACATAACGGAATATTTAACCAGAGATTCCGTGTCAACCGCGTGCGCGTGTCGACCGCCTCCGGAACAACATCCGATGCCGCCGGAATAAGCAAAACATCGTCAAAAGTTAGCCCCTCTTTGCCAAACTTCGAGGAGTCGGTATCGAAAATATGGGTATCCATCGGTTCTTCTCCTTAAACTACAAAACAGAAAACCCTAACTTTCGCCTGCATAATGCAGGTTTTTGAACGTTTTTCACTAACGATAATAACATTATCGCATATTCGCGCTTTTTTGTCAAGAATTTTTTATCAATTTTTTTCACAACAATTTCGTCTCCCCTTTCAAGCGCAACTTTTCTCCCCCGCGATACCTACCCTTGGATCTGGTAGGAGGGACATCCTTGTCCCGATACCCGCGCGGGCCCGTCCCTCGTCACGCCCAAACCCCTCTTCAGGTCTGGAAGACCTGAATGTCTATAGCACGTCAGGACCGGCAGCAGCTAGGGCCGCGTCGAAAAGAAACTGACGACAGCCGAGATAAGCGCGCTCGCCGCACCGACGATGATACCCCACACCGTCCGATTCCGTTTCTCGTGTTTTTCACGCTCCTCCAACTTCGTCAAGATGACGCGCACATCCGCTTCCATGCGCGCAACCGCCTTCTCCATACGACGCATATCGGCCTGCATCTCGCGGTGGTTCTCGTTAATACGGCGGCCGTTCTCGTCAATAGCCCGGCGATTATAGGCGACTTCTCCCTCCAACCGCACCAGCCGCTCTTTCACGTCTTCCTTGAATTCTCGGAACTCTTTCTCTGTCATGATTTGACTCCTTTTAGTGTTTTAGAGGCGGAGATGAGACAATCAATCCATCCCCTCGGTTCGGTGTTTCGGTAATGCGAAAATTCACATAAATATAGGATACCACAAAATCACATGTATTGCAAACAAAATTGTATCATATTGTGGGATAACTGAATCGCTCTGCGTCAAAATACGAAAATTTGACAAATATCAGGACTTATGATATGCTAAAACATCATAACCCTACTTTGCAACGCTTTATGGAGGAAAATCCCATGACTCAGAAAATCCTATTCGTGTGCAGCCTGGCATGCATGCTGATGCTACACAGCGCGCTCCCCAGCTTCGCCGTAGAACAGTTCAAAGTGTCCAAATACGGAAAAGGGGTGCAAATCTGGTTCGAGGCAGAGGCTTTTGACGACAGAGACTCCGAAGATGTCTACCAACTCGGAAAAGCCGAAAAAGCCGTAGAACCCGCAGACGATGCCTACGACGACATTATCACCAACGCAGGATCCGGAAAAAAAGGCTGGATCCTCTATCGGTTCGACATCAGCCGAGCAGGCGGAAAAGCCGGCGAATGGCGGTTCATCGGAAGAGTCATCAACCCAAGCAACCATTCAGACTGGCTCTGGGTGTTAGGTGACGATGGCGACAAAATCCCCAACGCTGAACCCGTTTTTGTCCGCCCAGATCACATCATCTTTGAAGAAAATATCCCCACCTGGGCATGGAAGAAAACCGGGGACTTCGGACAAGATGGCGGCACCATCAACGAATTGCAAGACGGTGAAAACGTCATGATGATCTGGACACGACAGAGCTCGCTTCAAGTGCAATACGACGTTTTCGTCTGGTCCAGCGATCTCGAATATCAACCCACAGACGAGGACTACGACAAGGCAGAAGACAAGACGCTCCCCGTTCAACCTGAAGGACTCCTCACCACCACATGGAGCCGCCTTAAACGGAAACGCTAAGCGTCTGCTCTGGTTCTGTGCCGGTTTCCTGTCAAGC
>PYJE01000174.1 GCA_003635305.1 Candidatus Poribacteria bacterium
GGTTTTCGATATCGCTTTCATTCAGGATTTGGTGGGACTCGGGCACCGCATCTGTGTTGTCGGCAAAGCCGATAACGCTAGCAACGATGCTACGGTGGATGATCTTCGTGACATCGCTAATTATACACAATTTCGGCCATCCATATCAGACTATCGGGGGGAAAACAGTTATCCACAATTCCGCAACCTGCAATTGGCCATCAGAGACGGGGTTGTCACCTTCATCTCTTCCGGTTCCAAAACCATCGGCACGAATCTCTACCAAGCCACACCGGAATTTGCCAACGCTGTCATGGAGGCAGACTTGGTTATTTCAAAGGGACAAGGCAATTTCTTTACTACCTTCGGCTGGGCAAAGGATACCTTTTACCTCTTGCTTTCCAAAGGCTTAACTGCCGAGCAAAGCACCGGCGTTGTAGCGGATAAAACGCTGCCTGTCGATGGGCTCATTCTGGCGTATGTACCGGGAGGCACAAAACCAAACGGAACGTTACGTGACATCTGTTGAATGCGCCTTGTCCTGTGGTGCGGGGGCCTGTCCCCCGCGAGCGTTGGCGAGATAGGAAATCGTGAATTCGCGCTTGCCCGATGCAGGGAGAGGAATATCCGCCACAAATTCTACGTTCACGGTGACTTCCGCGCCGAGTGCCTCCCGAATTTTTTGAATAATGTGATGGCGCGTCGCCTCTTGCCACTGCGCGTTAATTACCAATTTCAAGGTGCATTTCTCCAACGTCTCCTGAATCAGTTGGAATTGACTGACACCGGTGAGGGAATAGAATTGCTGCGTGAAATAGCCGCCATGTATCAACGCGCCGCTTTTCGTCTGGAAGGTTGCAGTGGAACGTCCGAGGAGTTCCGCTAAAATCGGCAGTTGATTGCCGCACGGACACATCTCATCGGAGAGACGGCCGATATCCCCGATGCGATAACGGATAAACGGCATCGCGTAGTTATTCAACTGCGTCACCAAGAGCTCACCCGGTTCTGTCCACGGGTTTGGACTATCCACCTCAACGCAGATATCTCGGCAGTTGACGTGCATCCGTCCTTCGGCGCATTCCATTGCGATTAAACCGACTTCTCTGCCGCCATAGCGGTTGTAAACTTTTGTCTGGAAAACCTCTTCTGCGAGGTAGCGATAATGCGGATGTAGCATCTCCGCCGAAGTAATGATGCCTTTGAGTTGAGTTGTCCATTTTACCGGAACCCGCACGCCCTCGGCATTTCGGTTTCCCGTGGGCGAGCTTTGAAAGCGCGCTATAAACTTAGCAAACTGATAAAGCGATGAGGGATAGGCGAGGATTGTCCGTGGATGCCACCACCGCATTTTCTCATAAGTTTCACGCATCGCCGATTCAGTGAGATGGAAGCCGTTGAGCCAGTGCTGATTCCGCCAAAAGGCGTTGAATCGGCGCGACCGGCTATCCTGAAGGGCACCCCAGAGAATCAGTTGCGGCTCGCCGAAGTCCCAACCTGCCCACCGGTCGAAGTAATAGACGCTGAGGTTCCGCTGGTTCCAATAGTCTCTATCCTGATAGAACGTCAGCGGCGTTCCGGTTGAGCCGCCAGTGGCATTTTTGATACGCCGGTCCGGCGGAAATGCGTCTGAACATAGGCGTTCGCGCTGCTCGCGGATAATCTGTTTTTCGAGCGGCGGAATGTCGGACAACGCGATTGCCGCTGCACCCGTAGCGCGGGGGCCTGTCCCCCGCGAGGGTTCGATTGATGCTCGCTTGAGCAACTCACGATAATACGGCGTTGTTTCGCGCGCATGCCGAAGCAGTTTTTCCAAACGTTCCGCCTGATAGGCGAGGACAGTTTCGCGAGGCGCATCCAGCAACGCAGTCGTCTCCCGCAACTGTCGCCGAAAGCGAACCCCTTTGCGGTAAGTATTATAGGCGCGCCACGCGAACCGTGAAAAAAGCGTCTTTGCGAAATTGCGAAGGGGCATAATTTCTCATTTTCGGGGAGACACATGAGCCTTCTCTTCCCTGTCCTGGCCGCAAGGGTGCCCGTCGCTATCTAAGGCGACACCATGTGTGCGTAAAACATGGTATTGTCTCTCTTTGAAGCACTTCATCCACCATTTTCTCTTCAATAGCGGATTCTTCTAAGCTGCAAATGGGATACTGATAAAGGTAATTAACGACTTCATCCGCTAGTTTATCGGACATAGTGAAGGAGAACCAGAGAAACGTTGACATTGAATCAATGACATTTTCTCGAACCTCTCGTAATTCCCATTCATTCGGAGGGGCACTGAGGGCCCATGGGAGCGGAATAGCCGAATTAGTTTTCACTTCGGCTTTGTAAGATTTCATTGATAAATCGCAATTCAAAAGGCGATACGAGCGTTCCCTACCGGCCAAAAGGAGATATTCAATAATCTTTTGCTTTTCAACAGCCTTGAGGAGATTCTTTTCCGATTGCGTTGTTGGACGAAAAGACGAATGAAACAGCTGCTCTGCCTCTGGGACATAGACATCGGGGTCTGGGGCCATTTCTGTCATAATTTTCCTTGCGAGTTCGCGTCCCTTGCTCAGGGCCGGATACTTGGGGTAGTAGTAGATGTGATACGAAGCCAGCGGATCTGGCCTATACCTCAGGACCATACCCTTCTTAACAAGGGAATCCAGAGCCATCTGGACATAAGAGTTGAGGACACTAATGCTCTGACTCTTGTATTTTTCCTCTTTTAGGCTGGAAGTAATTACAAGCGCAGTTTGAGCCTTATGCCTTTCGTTGATGTGTTCGATTTGCAACATCCATAAAACGTCAGGTTCTACGATACGCGCTCCCTCTTCTCGGCTGCGGGACTCTTCGGACCGTTGTATCTTTTCGGCCCATTCTTGTTCGGCGGATACATTGCTTGACGCTTGAAGAAATACGAGGCCTATTACGACTAGGCCAGTTGCAATTCTCCGAAAATTTCCTGTGCGGACAATAGCGAAGAACAACGAGTTTATTATTAACAACGCTTTTAACATTGTATCAAGTCTCCTGTTAGGTTGAACCACTCCGATTGCTTCCATGCGCTTTAAATCGGATGAGTATAGTATAGATTATGGAAAATTTTATTGAATTTGTCAAGTTAAAAATTTTCTTCGGAGACAATTTGCTGTCAATTGCCAGGTTTTTTTCGGTTGACATTCAATTGTCGACATGTTATCATATTTGTTATTGGATAGCAAATTCGCATGCGAGAGGGTAACGCAAATGGCATTTACAGATTTCAAATCCATTGCGCAAGTGCAGCAGACCTTCAACATTAAGTATGTTGAAGAAGACTACATTCAATACGACGACATTGAACCCTCCTCGGCGTTTTTGGAGGAGTTTGAGTTTAGCCGGCGACATATTGACGTGTTTGCATCGGAAACAGCACGTTGTGAAAACGTTATCTATCCGATTCTCCGAGATGTCTACAAAAATTATGTTGAACATCTCGCGATATGGAGCCAGCGAGCCATCGCTTACGATTCACTCCTTACCGGCACGCCTGACTACATCATCTCAACGAAATCGCCGTTGGGAAAAACGGTGCTTGGCACCCCCATCATCATCGTCGTTGAAGCGAAACGGAACGACTTCGTTGCAGGATGGGGGCAGTGCCTGGCAGAATTAGTCGCTGTTCAAAAACTTAACGGCGATGACATAAAACCCGTTTATGGTATTGTCACCGATGGCGAACTCTGGCAATTCGGGAAACTGACCGGGGATGTGTTTACGCGCAACGAAACAGTGCTCGCCATAAGTGCACTCAACCGAGTCTTCGGCGCGATTGGGTATTTAATGCGCACGAATGGAACCCCTGCAGAAAATGCAAAAATGGTATGAGAACCGCATCCTTCTGAATACCGCTATCGCCTTGATGGCCGCCGGGTTTATCGCCTATTTTTTCCTGCAGTGGCGTTGGGGATTGCCGCTGTTTCTCGCGCTCGGCACGGCGATTATGATACGCGGCATCGTCAGGATTACCGCGCGAATGCGCACAAACAAACGAAAGCAAAATCCACCAAACAAGAAGGACGAATCATGAAACGAAGAACCTTTATCAAACTCAGCGCGATTGGTGCCGCGGGCATGGTGCTACCGCTTCAACTGGAGGCACAAGCCGCCGAGAGTTCGCTCCTCTGGCCCAGCACGCTGATAACCCCTACTGCCGATTTCTATATCCTCCAAATCGGGAAACCTGTCGAGATTAACGCGGCGCATTGGCGATTAGCCGTCACCGGTTTAATAGAGAAACCGGCTGCCCCTTTGCCGCTTGAGGACATCACCGCGATGGATGCTGTGACGACGATGCGAACCCTGAAGTGCATCGGCGATGCGTTTGGCACGGAGCAGATGAGCAACGCAACGTGGAAGGGTGTCCGCTTGCGCGATGTCCTTCAGAAATTCGGTGTGAAAGCCGAGGCGAAAGTGGTTGTCTTCCGATGCGCCGATGGGTATCACACCGCTATCCCTCTCGCGAACGCGATGCGGGACGAAACGCTCCTCGCCTATCAGATGAACGGCGAACCGCTACCGACAGAACACGGCTTCCCGATTCGGTTGCTCAACCCCGGCCACTACGGCACCAAAAACCCCAAATGGATAGTCAATATCCAATTGGCGGTGCAACATGAGAGTTACTGGGAGAAGCGCGGCTGGGACGCGATTGCTGCTGTCAAGTTGGCTACGGCCATCGGCACACCGAACGAAGGCGAGAAGATAAAAGCGGGAACTACCTACACCGTGAGCGGCGCAGCATTTGATGCAGGCAACCACGGCGGCATCAAAACGGTGGAAGTCAGCGTTGATTACGGCCAAACGTGGCAAGAAGCCGAGATTTGGGCGAAGGATACGCCGTTGGCATGGGTGCTCTGGAAATGGGAGTGGCAGGTGCCGGAGAGCGCGGAACCTGTCGAAATCTATGCGAGAGCCACCGCCAATGACGGCCTGACGCAAGACGAAATCGGCATTGAAGCTGAGCCAGTGGGCGCGACCGGCTATCATACAGTTGACGCGGAGATTGTCGCCTCGTAAGCGTTTCTGACGGGCCAAAAAGTTGACATGCCCACGCTCACGCCAAGGCAAACGGGTTTGAGAACCAGAGAAAAAATGCGCCTAAAAGCGAGCCAACTGCTCACCGCCTATCTGCCAGCCTTACTCATGGATTTTGCGTTTAGCAGTCTCCTGACGAACACCTCCTTTTACACGAGTCATCTGCGCCTCTCAAACGCGTTCCTCGGTGGGCTGATGGCGGTAACCACGGCGTTCTTCGCTACACTCGCCATCCCGTTCGGCCGGCTGTCCGACCGGGGTGAACGGCGGTGGGTGCTTTACCTCGCGTGTATCCTCATCGGTGCTGTCAGCATCGGGCTGCCGTTCTGCCGTAGCCGTCTGCACCTGCTCCTCATCTTTCCAGGGGTAGGGATAGGGATGGCACTCTTCTGGCCGGCTTATGAAGCATGGCTCGCCGAACGGGAAGGCGAAGGCGAACTGATTCACCGGGTGATGCTTTTCAATCTCTTTTGGAGTATCGGGATAACCCTCGGCCCGGCAGCCGCCGGTTACCTCTATCGTGATGCAAACCCGTTTACACCGTTCTACCTTGCCGGTATCTTCAGTGTGCTGACAGGCGGAACAATCTTTTCAAACAAACCTAATCCCGCTATCCGCGCAGTGGCATCTGAAGCGGAAACTGCAGAACCAGTATTTCCGCCGCCTGCAGTGCGGACTACCTATCTCCACGTTGCGCGATGCGCGAATTTTGCGTCGTGGTTCGCGCTGGGAGTCCTGCGCCGACTCGCGCCGAAACTCATTTTAGAGATGGGCCTCGCCGCCAAAGTTTTCGGAAATCTGATGCTCATCCTTGGCGGCGTGCAAACCTTAACCTTCATCGGGCTCGGTGGCGGATATTCAACCCGGTGGCACTATCGGCTCGCACCCCTCCTCATCGTCCAAACGTTGGCGATTATCAGCTTCATCGGCATCTGGCAGATTCAGCATGCAACTTTATGGGCGTTTGCCTTCGTCGCTATCGGCGTGTCTGTCGCCTTCACCTATTTCAGCAGCCTTTACTACGGCTTGGACCGGCACGCCGACAAAGGCAACAAGAGCGGCTGGCACGAGGCAATCTTAGGCGTTGGAATTCTCATCGGGCCCTTTTTAGGGGGCATCGCCGCTGATTCGCAACTTGGCGTTCAGAGTCCTTACCTCCTCTGTGCCGCAGCGATTGTCATCGCTATTGTCATAGAGATTTTGATTTTCAGAAAGCGTCGCTCAGTCCCGTAGTGCGAGGGCCTGTCCCTCGCGAGGCTCCTGCGCAACCTCACACGTGCGCGGTGACAAACCTCGCCTACCGTTAATTCGGTATAAGGCGATGCTCCCTAATGTAATCCTCATCAGGCGTAACGCCGAGCCCAGGCGCATCCGGCACTATCACCTGATGCTCGCGAATTACCACGCCGCTGACTGCCAGCGTCGCTAAAAACGCCGGCGCATTCAACTCCGCTGGCAGAACCAAATCCAAGGTAGCGAAAAGGTGCACAGATGCAATAAAACCGATGCCCGCTTCTGTCAACCCGCTGCCAAGCATCTCCAACGAATGCGCCTCGGCGACATGCACGCTTTTCAAGCATTCCATCAAGCCGCCCGATTTGCACACCTTCAACACGACAGCATCGGCGCATTCAAGCCGCGCAATCTTTGCCAAGTCAAACGAAGTAAAACAGCCTTCGTCAATCGCAATCGGAATAGACGCATTATCGCGCACGCGCTTCATGCCGAACCAGTCTTGACTTGCCACCGGCTGCTCCATGCAGTAAATTTGACGAAGATCAGCCACCCGCTCAAGGAGTTCAACGGCTTTGGAAGGGACATAAGACTGATTCGCGTCAATCCAGAGGGTTGCATCCGGCATTGCCTCATGCACGGCGCGCAAACGTTCTTCATCTGCACCCGGCTCTCCCGCAACTTTCACCTTAAAACAGCCGCACGGCGACAACGCTTTCGCTTTCAACCCCATTATCTCAGGCGTATCAATGCTCAATGCATAACAGAGCGGCAGAGTGTCGTGGCGTTTCCCGCCGAAAAGAATATGTAACGGCACGCCGAGGATGCGCGCCCTCATGTCATGCAAAGCGATGTCAACGGCGGCTTTGGCGAAAGGATGCCCGTTGCTGACAGCCGGTTTCAACGCCTGATACATCTCATCGTGGATTTTGTTGAGATGCAGCGGATTCTGTCCGAGGAGAAGCGGCGCAATGTGGTGCTGAATCGTTGAAGTCATCGATTCCACCGTTTCATAACTCCATGAAGGAAGCGCGCGCTGCTCTCCCCAACCGATGTAACCGTCGTCTGTCGTGATTTTAACGAAGATATGGTGCCCTGCCGATGCTGCATCGCCGACAAAGCCGGTGCCGATAGTGAAAACATCTTTCATGCCGATGGCGGTAGGAAAAACCTCTACGGCTGCGATTTTGCTCATAATGCTATTCCGATGCGGGTTGAGAAATTGTGAATCTGTGTGAAAGCATACCACGATTTATGAAAATGGTCAAACAAATTTTCAACCTGGGCAAAATACACGCTGTAGGAGAGCCCTCCCGCGTCTCGATGGGTTGGGTATCAGGACAGAGATGTCCCGCCTACCGGCATCCGTATCGGGACAGGGATATTTTTTCCCAACAATTTCGCAATTCTGCTATAATGCAACAAAGCACTCTTCACGGAGGCCCCTCATGTTGACTATCAAACACCTTGAAGCCATCTCATTGAACGTGCCCTTCTACTGCGAGCGCGTCAGCCGTCACATGCACCGCGCCTTGACACACGGCGAGCGCGTCTATGTCTACCGCGCCGAGCTCAGCAACGGCATCGTCGGATATGGCGAAAATCTAGCAGATGAATCGGATAACATAGAACGCCTCATCGGGCAAAACCCGTTTGCTATCATGAACGACGACAGCATCGGGTTCGGCATTCAGATGTCGCTTTTTGACGCAATCGGGAAAGTGGTGGACGTGCCAGTCTATCAACTCGTCGGCACAAAGGTTCGCGAAAAATGCCCTATCTCGTGGTGGGATATTGATATGCCGCCCGAAGATTGGGTGGCGGAGGTGGAAGAATCAGTCCGACGCGGCTATACTTCCGCAAAACTCAAAGCGCGCCCATGGCGAGACATCTTCGCGCAGGTGGAGGCAGTCGGCGACGCTGTGCCTGCAGAGTATCGGTTGGACATCGATTTCAACGGCTTCCTCCGCACGGCGGATAACGCTATCCCGGTACTACAACGGCTTGACGAACATCCGAACGTCGCCATTTACGAAAGTCCGTTTTATCTCGGCACCGATGTCGCCGGTGCCGGGAGGTTACAGGCGGCTGTCCAAAAACGTATTGTCGAACATTTTAACGAGGCGTGTTTGCATGCGCGCTGTTGCGGCGGGTTCGTTGTCGGCGGCGGCATCACTGCATTGCGAAGGACTAACGCGCTATGTGCATCGTTTGAGCAACCCTTCTGGCTTCAGATGGTAGGCACCGGCATTACGACAGCGTATGCGGTGCATCTCGGTGCAGTGCTATCCCAAGCCGAATTACCGGCAATCACCTGTCACGAGTTATGGGAGTCCGATCTTCTCAAAAACCGCCTCGCTGTCCTTGATGGAACAATTCAGGTTTCGGAAGCACCGGGGCTCGGCATTGAGGTAGATGAGGCTGCTTTAGCAGCGTATCGCGTTGAGAGAACCGAACCTACCCCGCAGCAACTCTTCCGCGAAAGCGAGTCTACGTGCAGAGTGCATATTCCTGATGCCAACGGCGGCGAAACCGTTCACGATTTCACTGGCGAGGATGTCTATTATCCGGCGTTTAGTGATGGGGAGTATCCGGGGTTCGTGCCAGGCGTTTGGATGGAAGTGGTTTGAATATCTCTAGTAGTTTTTGTAAGGGCGGATTTCTATATCCGCCCTTTTGGTAGAGGTCTGGGACGAATCTGTCCTGTATCAGAAACAGAGAAAAAGTGTCCTGTCCAGTCTGTGCGTCTCTCCAGCACATTCACCACAATTCGCGCTTGGCTCGTCAATGAGGTTTCTGGCGGGAAGCGAAACAGGATTATCCCGAAAGGTGCTTTTTCTCCATGTAGAAAAACTAATTCACCGAAGTCTTTATCAAATGTGATGAGCGTTCGCTGACCATCCGTGGCGTGGGAAAGGACCCTTCGGTCGTCTATCGCAGGATCGATTTCTTGTATCCATAGCACATCGTGCCCGCTAGAACTAATCGCTTTCACGATTTGCGCGGGAATATTTTCATCGGCTAAGAAGCGCATGTGTCAATTCCATAGGACATGGATAGTCCTTCGCCGCGTCCATCATCGCGCTTGCATACGCAAGGCAGGCGCGGATATCCTCAAGCACGAGACTCGGATAATTCTCAAGAATCTCGGCCTCGCTCCAACCTTGCGCCAGCAAGTCAAGGATGAATTCAACGCCTAACCGCGTGCCTCTGATAGAGGGCTTCCCCATCAGGATATTCGGATCGATGACGATTCTTTTTGGTAATCGCCGCTGGGTTTTCTCGATGTTTTCTGCCTTGGGTGCGGCAGGTTCCTCTCGCATCCGTTGGCGTTCTTCACGAGTTAGTTCTCCGCTCAGACGGCATTCGTGTAACTCTTGAAGGCCACGTGCTGTTATCCGCGAATATCCCTGTTTTGGAAAATCTACCAGACCTGCCGCTTTCAAATCAAGTCTGGCCCAATTGCAACGGTGATAAAAACGCGGCTGTCCACTGGGTAAACTTTCCTCTAAATCCGCAGTAGTCAGCGAATAATGAGCGGCGAGGGTATCAACTATATCGGCAATTCCCCATTCTCTCTTGTCGGAGAGAAGTTGAAGGAGAGGGAATTCAAGATTTTTGCTTGTCGGCAACGAACTCACAGCCATTTTAAGTTCTCCTCTATCAATTGAAATTACGCCGCTGCTTTTCGGTGCAGCGACTGTTTCCAAAGTATAATATGAAATGAACTTGATTCGTCTCGTCTCTGTAGGTTAAGATCGCCCGATCTTGACCTGTTTCGGGCTCGGGCGAGCCCGAACTACAGAAGGAAAACGAGGGTTGACAGACCCAAGAGAAATCAACTTAGTGATGGAGCAATCGCAAACTGCAGATATGGGACAACCGCATGTCTCTGTTTGCAGGGGATGGTTCAGTGTCATCCCGACTCTTCATCGCGCGATGTGGTGCGGAAAAATGTATCTATTCCCGCACCACATCGAATCCCGAATCACTCCCCTTCTTCGGCGAAATAATCCGAATCCACCCGCTTAATCTCGTAAGACTTGACTACAGAAACGCCGACGTTCCGGTCGATCATAAACTGCGCCAGTTGACGGCCATCAATCAGGACAATCTTGGTCTCGATTGTTGTCACATAATCTCTGGCTTCTCGCGTGAAATCCGATGTCGTGATGAAGATGCCCTTCCGGGCGCGTTGTCCCTGCAATGCCCCGGCAAACTTCTGAATTTCCGGCCGACTGACGTTTCCTTCCCACCGTTTGGCTTGGACGTAAACCACGTCAAGTCCGAGGATATCTTCGTTGATGATTCCATCAATACCACCGTCGCTGCTGCCTCCTACGGCTCTTCCGGCCTCTTCGCGCGAACCGCCGTAACCCATTGCAACGAGCAAGTCAATAACGAGTTCCTCGAAAAAGGCGGGAGAGTTGTCCTTAATCCGTTGGAGCAGGTCTGCCGCCAATTCGCCTTGAATCTGTTGATAGTTTTCCTCAATAGATTGCTCAGCGGTTGGGCTCAGGTTGTCTTCGACAGGATTATCACTGGCTGCATCGGCGGAAATCGAGGGAGCAGTCTCCGATTCAGAACCTTCGGGAGTCTGTTCCGGCTTAGCAAACCACCCTCTTCTAAGTTTCACCAGCTGCCCCGATTTGACTAAGTTATTCGCTCCCCTATTTACCCAATATGGAAAAAGTCCATGGCGGGAATTCGCCGAACCCCGAGCATTCCTCTGCCGATCGGTTAATGAAAAATGTTCCGCCAGTCGATTCGCGGCATCCATGCTGGATATTCCGCGCACTGGATAGTCAAGTTCCAGCAAAGCAGCTTGCACGGCTTCGTGCGACGGTAACTCGATTTCATACTCCTGGTCTGTTTCAGGATCAAAAACCCGTCGCTTTACTGTCTCCATAAAATACCTCCATTTTAGCGCGATGTGGTGCAGGAAGCGATATTCCTGCACCACATTGAAATGCGGCGGGCGCGTAACGTCGTCGCGCTGCCCGCGGTTCTCGGTTTTGATGTCAAACCGAATTAGCCGTGGAAAACGTTATACTCAAGCAGAAGCCGGGCAAGTTGTTCACCATCAATGAGACCGACGATCCTAAAGCCTTCCTCAGGGTTTGTTGCTGATGACACTGCAGCCTCTTTAGCACGGTTGCTAAACCCCGAGGTGGCGACAAAAATGCCCATCCTTGCATCTTGCAATTTTAAGGCATCCTTGAACTTGTTAATGGCCGTGTTTGAGACATTTGATTTCTGACGTTTCGTTTGGATATAAACCTCATAGAGACCGAGCCTATGATCCTTAACGATTCCATCAATACCACCGTCCCCAACGCGCCCTACGTGTTCGCCGGTGCCATATCCCATTTTACTGATAAGATCGACAACGAGTTGCTCAAAAACAGTAGGGTTGATGTCCCGAAGTTCTTCTAGCAACGTTTCCTCGAACTTCTTTCGGATTCCGCGATACGTTTCTGCCACAGGAACCAAAGGCTCTGGGGTTGGTGCAGGATCGTGACTCGGTGGGCGCGGTGGAGTTTGGCTGAGACAGTACGGTGTCCCTTTGCCATGCGGCTGCACTAACGTGCCGTCTCTTAAAAATCGATTAAATTCACGCCGAACTACAGCGATCTGAAAGACATTACTCCCACACTTATACTTCGCATTTCGCTGCTCGTCCGACAATTGAAACTTATCAGCTAATTGAGTGACTGCATCCTTCGCCCGAATTCCTTCAGGCGGAAATTCAAGTTCAAGGATGCCATTTCTGACTTCTTTAGGTGCCGGCATTTCTACCTCGTACACCTCTCCCGTTGAGGGATCGAAAGCCTTTTTCTTCACCATTTCCATAAAATGTCTCCGTTCCTGATTTGGAAGTGTGTTAATAGCATAACACATTTCCGCTTAATTTGTCAAACCAATCACGTGATGTGGTGCAGAAAAAGGAACTCCCACACCACATCGAAATTCGGCGGGCGCGCAACGTCGTCGCGCTGCCCGCGTTTCGCGGTTTTGGTGTCAAACCGAATTAGCCGCGCTTAGGCGGTTTCCAATTGCGCCAATAGGGGAAAGGCGGCACAATGCCGGCCAATACGTCAAGTCCCCGCTTCGTTATCCGCCAATATCCGCGGCGAGGAGACTCTACAAACCCCGCTTGTCTCATGTCTTCTTTTGCAAAGTTACAGCGTTCATAAAACCGCCGCCGTCCACTGGGCAATTTTTCCGCTAATTGCTCAGGTGTCAGCGAATAATGAGCGGCGAGAGCATCCACAAAATCCCTATTCCGCCACTCTTTCCCGTCACCGAGCAGTTCAAGAAGAACAGGCTCAATTTCACTACTTCCCGGCAATGAACTCACAGCCATTATCACATATCCTCCAAATCAATGCAAATTGTGTTCAAAGTATACCATATTTCCACTTTTTTTGTCAAACTCTTTTATTTTTTTTCGTAGGCGCGCTTTGTAAGCGCGCACGAGCAAGGTTCAGTCATGTCCCCAACGATAAGCGCGGTTTCAAACCGCGCCTACCAGCCTGTTGCCACGTCTTTTTTTGTCAAGTTATTTTTTATTCTTCTCGTAGGCGCGCTTTGTAAGCGCGCACGAGCAAGGTTCGCTCATCCTCCCCAACGGTAATCGCGGTTTGCAACCGCGCCTACCAGCCTGTTGCTGCGTCTGTCCTCTGGAAATATCTTGCTATTTTGAAAACCTTATAGTATCCTTAAAAAACGGTTTACAGAACTCTTTTGGAGGACACCAAACATGAACCAAGAACTTTTTTCTAGCCGAGAATGGACACAAGTCAACGGATGGACTTCCGGCATTGAAGGCCCTGCGTGCGATGCAGAAGGGAATTTATACGCCGTGAACTTTGCCCGACAACACACCATCGGCAAAGTAACGCCGCAAGGCGAAGAGAGCGTTTTTGTCGAACTGCCCAACGGAAGCATCGGCAACGGCATCCGTTTTAATAGCGAAGGTTTCATGTTCATCGCCGATTATACAAACCATAACGTGTTAAAGGTGGACATGCAGACGTGCGAAATCACTGTCCACGCGCACGAACCGAACATGAATCAGCCGAATGACCTGGGCATCGGCGCGAACGACATCCTCTACGCCAGCGATCCGAATTGGAGCGAATCCACAGGACAACTCTGGCGTGTGGATACTGATGGCAGCGTAACTTTACTTGAAGCGGACATGGGCACGACAAACGGCATTGAAGTCAGTCCGGACGAACGGACGCTCTATGTCAACGAATCGGTGCAACGCAATGTCTGGGCGTATGATTTGTCGCCAGATGGGGAGATTAGCAACAAGCGGCTGCTCATCCAGTTCGCGGATTTCAACATGGATGGCATGCGGTGCGACATCGCCGGTAACCTCTACATCACGCGGCACGGGAAAGGCACGGTAGCGAAACTC
>PYJE01000175.1 GCA_003635305.1 Candidatus Poribacteria bacterium
ACTTCAAAACACATCGTTTCGCCACGATTTTCAATGTCGATGCGGGAAAACTCCTGATTGAAAACAACCACGAACGGCGCACATTGCTTCAACATTGCGATTCCTTTTTCCACTGCATCTACCGCGTCATCTTCAATGGGGTACACGAATCGGGTAGTGAAACAGTCGGGTATCGGTACTTGAAGAGACGGAAAAACCTTGAAATTTTCCCACGCTCGGTCCATTGACTCACGAAGGGCTTCCACTGAATCAGGTTTCCGCTCAAGGCAGAAATTGAACCATGAATCGCCAAGTTGCCCTGAGACATCTATTGTCGGCGACAACAGGTGTGTTGTGAGGAAACCGGTGCCATATTGCCCGATTGTCCGTTCCTCCTCAACTTTCGTTGAACCATGAAAAATGAGGTGGGCTATCTCGCGATCTGTAAATCCTTTTCCATTGTGCAAAAAGGTGAGTTCGTTGGGAAGACATTGCACAGTTGCAATAAGGCTATCTTTACCCATCGAAGCGTCGCGTGCGTTCTGCAACAGTTCCCAGATCCACCGCGTCAACCTACTTGCACGGTTTGACATCAACTCATTGAGTTTTTGGTAAACTCCCTGTGCAGTATTCTCAGATAGAACGTTATCTTTCGTTTCGGCCTTTTTCAATTGGGTTGTCATCATAACCCCTCCCTGTGAAAATGCGTAAAGTTTAGACAATATGTCTAGCGGTTTCGGTTCAACCACCAAACTCTTCGGAGTTGCAGTGCCGATTTTCAAGGAAACGGTTTGCAAGTTGACTGCCTCCGTCTGCGAGTTAAGTGTTTTGACGCTATGGAAAACGGCGCGTCAGTCATGGCGAAACCAAGTTACGACGGTGTGTGAAGTCATGCGCCTCGGTGGGTTCAAGTGCCGCAGTTCCGACGCGACCGTTCCTGAACCAGCGCAATCCACACTACGTATTGATGGGGCCGAGTGCCGCAGTTCGGAAGCGGCCGTTCACGAACCCAAACAAGTGGAAATTGACTTTTCAATGTTACGTAGAATACCACAAAATGCGAAAATTTGCAAACAAAAATGTTCGCGAGATATAGCGGAATGGAAACCCCTAGGTCTGCTAAGACCTAAATATCTATAGAAAAACGTGCATCGCTCCTCTCAAGGACCCCTAGTTCCTTAATCGAACAGCAAACATTAAGGACCTAAAGGACCTTAGGGTTCTTCGTAGACCTGGCGTTCTATAGACATTAAGGACCTAAAGGCCCTAAAGAGACATTTCAAAACGCCCATGGAAATAACCCCAATTTATTTTTTTAACGTTATCAAAACGCGCAAACCCGGCTATTGCAAAACACTCACATCATCCACACCATGCACCGGATGCGGACTCAAATCGTAATCCCCATCAAGCGAAATGTCATCAATCTTGACAACCTCGCCAGATTTGGCGGACTGATGCATCGCAAACACAGTTTGAACGACATGCAAGTTGCCGCGGCCATCCGTTATCGGTTTCTGTCTTGTAAGTAGGCAATCCAAGAAGTGCGCCATCGCATTGCCGAACGCATCGGGAAACCATGTGCCTTCTATTGTCGGACGAATCTCTTGCGTTTCAGGTTCGGTGAGGTGGACGCACATATCCTCGCTGTTGCCGTAAATCGCGCCTTTCGTTCCTTGGATGCGGATTTCTTCGTGTGGATGTTGGAGGTTACGCCCTGGGTTCGCGAGGAATGCCCAGTTGCAAGAGAGCAGTCCCTGTGTGCCGTTTCGGCTCGTGAAAAGCGCGACAGAGAGTGCCTCGCCTTCGTCAATAGTGCTGTCGTGTCCATGCGCTTGGCAGTAAACACTCTCGTATTCGCCGAACCACTTATAGACGAGCCCGATGTGATGCACCTGCATCGCCGGGATAAGATGCTGTTCCGGAAAAGTAGTATAGAACCCGTTGCAGGTGATGGAAACGTGATAAATCTCGCCGAGGTGTGTTGCGTTGATGTAAGGTTCAATCGCGAGGAAGCCGGGGACGAAACAGGAATTCTGGTTCACCATGAGCTGCACGTTGTATTGTTCACAGAGTTCCACCATCTCCACGGCTTGGCGCATGGACATGGCGAACGGCTTCTGACAGAGGATATGCTTGCCCGCTTCCGCTGCAACTTTGACAATAGGTAGGCGGAGCCACGGTTGCACCGCGATATCAACGACATGCACGTTTGCATCCGCAATCAACTCGGCGATGCGGGTATACCGCGTCGCAATCTGAAATCTGTCGCCGACTTCATTGAGGCGCGCCGCGTCTTTATCGCAGATAGCAGCGACGTTTAAACCTCGCCGTTGATAGCCGAGCAGGTGCTGTTGTCCAATGCCGAGCCCGATTAAACCGATGCCGAGTGCGTGTCGATTTGTCATGTTGTATCCTTTAGGTGAGCAGGCGCACCAGCGTATATAACACCGCTGTGAGCACGCTCGCGATGATGGCGGTTTTCGTCAGGCGGCGGTTTTCACGTTGATGCCGCTCCTCACGTTCCTGTGCCTCGCGTTTTTCGCGCTCTTCCAAAATCGTCAACACCTTCTGTACATCGGTTTTCACGCCTTGCACATCGGCTTTCACGCCTTGCACATCGGCTTTAACCTCCTGCACATCGGTTTTCACGCCTTGCACATCGGCTTTCACGCCTTGCACATCGGCTTTAACCTTCTCTACGTCGGTTTTCACGCCTTGCACATCGGCTTTAACCTTCTCTACGTCGGTTTTCACGCCTTGCACATCGGCTTTAACCTCCTGCACATCGGTTTTAACCTTCTCTACGTCGGTTTTAACCTTCTCCACGTCGGTTTTCACGCCTTGCACGTCGGTTTTCACGCCTTGCACATCGGCTTTAACCTCCTGCACATCGGCTTTGACAACCTGAATTTCTTCGCTGTTCAATTGGCACTGTTTTTCAACATTCACCAGCCGGTTGCTATTGGCCTGTCCTTGTGTTTCCACGCGCGCAAGCCGGTCGATGGTGTTTTCTCGGAATTCGCGATCGGTCACGATTTTCCTCCTTTTTCACTTTGTTTAGACATAGAGACATAGAATTTCCTACGGATTGGCTAACTATTCAACCCGCGGATGCCTCAGTTATTTTTATTATACCATATTTCTCCATAACATGCAAGGTTTTTCTTTTTTTATGGGCAGAACCAGAATTCTGCCCATACGAAGTGTCAAATCCCCAACCCCTCATCAATCTCACGTTGATAGGTGTTGACAGATTCATCCAACATCGCGTCCAAACTGACGATTTGGCCAGTCGCGCCGGATTCAAGCATGGCATAAGAGACAGCAACCGAGCGCGCGCCTTGATACGCATCAACCTCAACGGTGCGGTTACCGGCGATAGCTTCAGCAAAATCGCCGTATTCAATCGCGATGATTTTCGCATCGGTCTGCGCAAACGGGAACTCATACCGCCAAAGCCTGTCGTCGCCGAAGAGAGCTGTCGTCACGGCATCGAGGTGGAAATCCGGGACAAGGGACAGGAGCCGTTCATCGTTCATCGTCTCTTGCCCATCAATATTCAGCGAGATGAGTCTGCCACTTCTGTCACCGGGCAAGGACATTGAACCTTTGGAGCCGTGAATTTGGCGGAGCCAGCTGCCCTGTCCCCACGCACCGTGGTCTTCAATATATTGCCCGACAACGCCGTTTTTGAACGTCAGCGTTGCATAAGCGGCATCTTCAGCAGTGGCTTCAAATTCGGCAGGCATTTTCTGCTGCCACTTCGTGTAGACACCCGCCGGATTGGAACCGGATTCTCCGCTCACCGCGGCAGGGTTGTGCCGAATCGGTTCGTGCAGCCGCGTCTGCGCGTAGACAGTGTCAACCTCGCCGAGCAGATACTCAATCATGTCCGAATAATGAACGCCGACATCTAGCAACACGCCACTCTGGTCCTTCTGATGCCGCCAGACAGAGATGAGCATGCGGTTTGCACCGCCGATAGCGTGATGAATGAGAAAGCGCGGTTTGCCGATAACTTCCGCATCAAGCAGTGCCTTCGCCAGCCGATTCACCGGATCGCGGCGGTAGTTCTCGGCGACGCTCAACACCGCATCGGAGGCCTCCGCTGCCCGGCAGATGAGGTTACACGCGCGCACGGTGAGCCCCATCGGTTTCTCAACCATTGTATGCCAGCCGCGCGCCAGCGTCTCAACAGCAACGGTATGATGATACGGCGGCGTGGTAGTCACGTCCACAGCGTCAACGCCGACTTCGGCGAGCTCATCAAGGCTGCCAACGACAGCAGGCTTTGTGCCAAAGCGTTCTTCCGCTTGCGCGGCGAGTGACTCGGCATTCGCTTGCACCAGATCGCACGCGCCGACGAGCGTGAACTTTTCCCATCCAGCGCGATGCAACTCTGCCAAACCGTACATGTGCCGATGTCCCATCCCACCACATCCAACAATTCCCAAACGAATCGCGTCCATAATTATTAACTCCTTACCGGAACGGCCCGTAAACCGTAGGGCGAGGGCCTGTCCCTCGACAGCACCGCAACTTTAGGAAACATCGCGGGGGACAGGCCCCCGCGCTACGAAAAAGTCAAGGGAGCCGTAGGGCGGGGGCCTGTCCCTCGCTAGCACCTCAACTTTAGGAAACATCGCGGGGGACAGGCCCCCGCGCTACGAAAAAGTCAAGGGGGCCGTAGGGCGAGGGCCTGTCCCTCGCCAGCACCGCAACTTTAGGAAACATCGCGGGGGACAGGCCCCCGCGCTACGAAAAAGTCAAGGGGCCGTAAGGCGAGGACCTGTCCCTCAACACCCTGGAAACTCGCGCCGCACAGCCACCTACAGCGTCGCCTCCAATTTCCTCATAGCCGCTTCCTTAAGGGATTTATCGCCGCGGTAGAGTTTATATTGACTCAACACTTTCTCCGCGTATTTTTTACCTTGACTGGGAAGCGGACTACCTTTTTTCACTCTGCCCGGGCCCATGTTGTAAGCACCGAGTGCTAACTGCCGATTGCCACCGTATTTGTCTAAAAGCCTCTTTAAGTAATTTAACCCCGCATGGAGATTCTTACGCGGCTCAAAGCGTTCATCGACTTTTCCATCTCGTGTCGGGTTGCGCCTGTCTTTATACTGCGGCACCTTGAGTCCAAGTTCTCGTGCGGTACCCGGCATCATCTGCATCAAACCGCCTGCTCCACTCGGCGAAACCGCCAACGGGTTAAAAGTCGATTCAACATAAACCAACGCGAGCAGCAGCTCCACTTCAACCCCATACTGTTTCGCAATCTGCCCCACCTTTTTTGTATTTCGCAATGCGTTCGGATGAGTGGGTTGGGGCACCGATGCCTCTCCGCGTAACTTGTCAACGCCATTGTCAATGACTACGTTCTTGGTGTTTTTTGGCGTTGGCGACGGCTTGTGCTTTGCCACGCTTTCCGCTTCACGGTGCCCGAAGGTAAACCCAACCGAAACCAGGTGTTTATGTTCCACATCGCCGCGGTTGAGGTAAGTATAGTGAAACTGCTTCCCCAAAGGATAGTAAGAGCATCCTAAACTCCAGACGAGCGGCACTCCTGCCGAATAGCGAAGTTCGTTTAAATCGTCAAACGCGGAGGCAATTCCCATCCGTGCTGAAATGTTTCTAGCAGAAAGTTCCAGCCCTGTCCCGACGCTGCGCGAGGTAGCATCGATTCGGCTGTGCCACTGGATGGCGGAATGCAGGCGCACCGTCGCACCGCAGGCGAACTGCGGGGCAAACGTTTGCAACACTTGCCCATTTTGGCCGTAAATGACGACACCCGAAATATCGCGCACCCGCATCCCCAAAGTGAGATGCGGATTAAGCGTGACGAGTGCGCCGACATCGTAACTGGGGGCCCACTGGCTGCCGATGTAAGGTGCGCGGGTATAACCTAAATTCGCGCCGAGTTGCACCGCGCCGAACGCGCGCGCGTAAGAGAGCATCGCCTGATTGCTCCCATATTCAAATGTGCCGATGGGGTTGTTAGGATGCTTTATTAAAAACCGGTCTGCGCCGCCGCGGTGGAAATCTAGCAGATTCACGCCGAACGTGCCGAGCGGCCGAATAGGATAAGCGACAGAGAACGCGCCTTGCGAAACATCATAGATGAAATCACCGGTTTGCAAGGCAGCGAGCCCAGCGGGATTCCAAAGCGCGCCGGTAGCATCGTCAGAACTGCTGATAAACGCGCCGCTCAACCCGAGCCCACGTGTGCCAACTTCGGGCCTCAGGCTGAGCGGTTCTGATGAACGATTTTTTTCAGAGCGCGCGTCTATCAAGAAGATGATGAGAAGAACGACAACGACAAGAAGCCATGACGTTCGCGAGAGGCAGGCCCACACGCTACGTTTTGGCCCCTCGGCGTTACCGGAGGGTGAGGTAGCGAACAGGATTTTCGCTCTTACCTTTGTAGCGAATTTCAAAATGCAGGTGAGGCCCAGTCGACATCCCGGTATTCCCAGAGAGGCCGATAACCTGCCCCTGTCCCACTTTTTTTCCGACTGAGACTCTGATTCTTGACAAGTGTCCATACCATGTAGTCCAATCGCCGGCATGTTGGATGCCGATGACTTTTCCGTATCCGCCTTTTCGGCCGGCGTAGATAACTTTTCCGGATTGGGCTGCGTAAACCCGCGTGCCTACAGCCGCGCGGAAATCTATGCCTTCGTGTAACCGGTAGCGGCCCGTAATCGGATGGTAGCGATGCCCATACTTTGAGGTGACATCAATAGGTATCCGCAGCGGGCACCTGAAAGCAGCATCGCTCCCGTTTGGAATAAAAATTTTCGCGCCGACGCGGAGGTGCCGAGGCGAGGAGATGTCGTTCATTAACTGCAACACCTTCCATCCCAAGCCATGCCGGCGGGCGATGCCAGATAACGTATCCCCTGGCTGAACCTCATACCAAATGCCGCCGAGTGCCTTCCCCGGAATGCGCAACATCATCCCAATCCGTAGATGATTGGCATCCAGAATACCGTTGGCTTGGACGAGCGATTTCAGAGGCACATCATACTTCGCCGCAATCTCGGATAACGTATCGCCTCGACTCACTTCATGCTGGCGGTGCATCCCCAAAGCCACGCGAGATGCCGACACCACCAGCAAAACAACGATAAAAATATGAATCTGTTTCCTCATCTGATGATACCCTAATTTTGAGTGCTGTGCTGAACCGTTAGAGACATTAGATAGCAAGCAGCTTAGGAGCTGCTCGCCACAACGAGGCGCATCAATAAAACACCCCACAGGCTAGTTGTCTTTAACGCTCAGCAAAATCGTCTTCGTCTCTGACAAAATTTGGGTATCGGTATCAATTCCAGAGGCACCGACTGAAACCACCTCCGTAATCACAGTCACCACCAATTGAATCACTTCAACCTGAACGTTCGCTCCGTCTAACGTCGACGGTGCAGTCCAAGTAACCGGATTTTCAGTTGTGGCGGAAAGCGTGCCGTGTCCAGTCACGTTTAGCCAGTTCAGCGTGACACTGGTACCTTTAACCCCTTTGACTGAAGCCGTCAATTCCACATCTTCGCCCGGTTCCACCGTCTTTTTCGTGACGGTTACCTTGACGTTGAGTTCGGCTCCTTGTTCAACGTCCGCCGCATCCTCGGCGACTGCTAGTTCGACAATGTCATCAGCATCGGTGGCTTCGGTAGTCACGGCCGTCGTATCGGATTCAGCAACGGGGTTGTTAAGGTTGCTACCGCCGCAGCTCGTAAGACTTAAGACGAAACCGACTAGGAGAACGTTTAAAAATAATGTCAGGAATTGAGATGCTCTCATGATTTCTCCTCTACAGGACAGACGCAAATGACAGAATCTCCCACCAATAGGCGCGGTTTGAAACCGTTACGCCTTAACGTTATGCGATTGTGTTGCTTCGCATAAACAATAGTACCGGGTGCGTCTGCGTCCATTCTACACTATAAACATTGCACCCCGACGCTTTCCAGAGCGACAGGGTGTTGAAATGGAAAGTAACTTTTCCTCTATCTGTCTTAAAAGGAAAACCTGATGATAAAAACGCATAGATGGAAAGATGGTTACAAAACCAGAGGAGAGCATCGGACGAACCGTGGTGAGCCGGGGATTGATAACCTATAAGGCAGACGCGATGGGTATCGAGAGCATCGGACGAACCGTGGTGAGCCGGGGATAGGTTTCCCCAGCTCACCCGGGTGGTTATTTCTTCGTGCTTTCTATCTCTGCACGCAGAAACGCGAGAATGTCGGCAATCCCCTGGTCGGACAGAATATCGGAGGCGTAGAACGGCATCAGCGAGCCGCCACCCCGAATCTTCGTTGCCCACCGGGACATCGTTTTGTCAATATCGCGAGGTGCCCTGGAACGAACGAGTTGCGGGCCAATCCCCGCTTTGCGCACCGTCGGATGGCAAGTAACACAAGCGCGCCCGAAGAGTTCCCACCCTTTCGTGGTATCCCCTTCCATCGCAACGATTTTCTCGCCAGCCGCCTTTTTGGCATCGTCATCCAGCATCGCCATTGTGAACTGGGGGCCCTTGTTGTCGCCGGAGATGGCTTCAAAATAGGCCATGAGTGCCTCGGCGTGTTCCGCCGGAATCGCCGTAGGATTGACTTTGTTGCCAGGGACACGCTGTAAGAAGTGCTCGTAGCAGAACCCACCGCCGCCTGCAGCGCGTGCGAAGTCGGCACCTTTAATCATCCCGCCTTTCGCCTCACCGCGGTGCGGCACACCGACGACACTGTGGCCGGCACGGATGACTCCATCGGGCTCTGCCACATCGTCAAAATCGGCGTGGCAACTAGCACAGGAAAGCCCGGTTGCCTTCTTCGGTTCAAGGGTGCCTTTAAAAGTCGGATCGTGGAACAGCTCGCGGCCGAGCTGCGCTTTTTCTGACAATTGCGCGTGCGTGACGAGCACGAGGCTCATCAGCAACGCGACGCTCAGTGAAAACCAAACAAATTGACGCATCAAGAATCTCCTTTAAACTTGAAAATCTGTTTTGTCAGAATTTTAGCATAAACCTGAAAAATTATCAAGCATCAATTTTAATGAGGACTGACGCAGAACGAACGAGGAATGATGGCATTTGCGTCCGTTCTGCTAAGCTTCATCCGCTGAGCCGTGTAGGGCCAGATTTCTATAGTTGTCCGCCGCGCATGGCAAACTGCATCCCTCTTTTTAATCTGCAGGTTCTAACACCCCAATGTAGGGCAAATTCCGATATTTTTGCGCGTAATCAAGTCCGTAGCCGACAACGAAAGCGTTAGGAATCTCGAAACCGAAATAATCAACGTTAACCGATACCTCGCGTCGGGACGGTTTATCCAAAAGCGTGCAGACTTTCACCGTTTTGGGATTGAAGAGCAGCAGGTGTTCAATGAGAAAGTTCAGCGTATGCCCGGTGTCAACGATGTCCTCGACAATCAGGATGTGCCTGTCTTGAAGGTAATCGCTGCCGCCGCGGATGAGCTGCACCTGCGCCGGTTCCATGTCATCGTAATAACTGGCGAGTTGGAGAAATTCAAAGCGGAGTGGTAAAGCAATTGCGCGCGCCAAATCGGCGTAAAAGACTACCGCGCCTCTCAGCACGCCGAGTAGCACGAGTTCCTCGCCTGTGTAGTCAACAGAGAGCTGCGCGCCGAGTTCGCGCACGCGCTGCTGAATCTCGGATTCTGGAATTAAGACAGATGGCGGATTAATCATTTTCTGTTTTTTGTTGTTCGCGTGGCGTTGTGCAACATTTTTGGTGTAATAACGGTTCATTCACCAGGCCGACTTGACGTTGTCAAGTCTTGCATCTCTGAACTAGGTAGGCGCGCTTTGAAAGCGCGCCTACCAGGGCTACTCTACGTCTATTCTGTTAATCTGACGAAGAGGCATCGCCGCGTGTGAGCGTTCAATCTCGTCGGTTCACTCGTGGTGTAACCTATCACCCACACGAGTTCATCGCCGCTGACGAGCAGCGGAATCCTGTCGCGTTCACATCGCGGCACTTTCGCGTCTATGAAAAAATCCTTCAGTTTTTTCGTTCCCTGCATGCCGAAGGGTTGAAATCTGTCCCCAGCCTGCCGATTGCGAACCGTCAACGGAAATCCCTGAATCGTCTCCCAATCAAAAGCCGCCGCAAACTTTCCATCAAGTAACGGCGGAACATCGCCTGCATCTACTCCAACAATCTGCGCCGTGAACTCCGCATTTAAACTGGGGATATGCGTCTTACCGGGCACAGCGAGAGGATAGGCGAACTTTTCTGGTTTGACCGGTTTTCTTTCAAAGCTAAGGCACTGATACGCGCGGCGGAATTGCAGGCCGTTGGGGAGTGCCACTACAGCATTCGGTGCCTCTCCTTCAATGGAGTCAAGAATTGTCTGACAGTGTTGAAAATAGAAATCGGTCATCTGTCCATGTATCTCGGCGATGCAGTGCCTTAGCATGCGCCGTTGCACTGCGACGTGATACTGTCGGAATTGCGTCCTATCCAATCTGATGCTGTCCTCATCTTCGCCATGCTGGCGCGTTTGACATTTCTCAAACGCTTCCCGCGCTGCCAAGTCAAGGTATTCCGATTCGGCACCGAGCACCTCAGCCGTTCGGTTCAATCCGCTTTTGATGTTCGGATTATAGTCGCGTTCCAACAGCGGCAGCAACGCGTGGCGGATGCGGTTCCGGAGATAGCGCGTATCGGTATTCGTGGCATCGTGTCGCGGTGCAAGGTTCATGGAGGCAAGAAACGCTTCGATCTCTTGACGAGTGAAACCCGCCAAAGGTCTGATGAATCTGCCCTCCCTGACAGGCAGGATGCCTTTTAACCCGGTGGTGCCGCTGCCGCGGAGGAGGTGCATTAAAACGGTCTCCGCCGTGTCGTCCTGATGATGTCCGAGTGCAATTTTGGTAGCACCGATGCGTTCAGCGACTTCTTCATAAAATTGATACCGCGCGGCGCGTCCCGCTGCTTCCGATGGCACTGGCAATTCTACCTTGTCCAGAGAAAACGGCACATCGAGACGCGCCGCGTGTTGGCGAACAAACTCGGCATCGGCATCAGCATCGAGACGGAGGTTGTGGTTGAGATGCGCGACGTGGAGGTGGCACTCTAACTTTGCGCAGAGGGTATGCAACCCGTAAAGCAGTGCGAGTGAATCGGCACCGCCTGAGACAGCAACTAGCACCGTTTCACCTTTCTCTATCATTGCGTGTTGGGAGATGGAGCGATGCAATTGCTGCAAAAAACGAGTTTTCATGAGACGCGGTTTTTTGTTGTTCGCGAGGCGTTGTTTCGCATCTACGGGTAAGATGAATATTCAGCTGAGCGGGCCGACTTGACGTTGTCAAGTCTTGCATCCCCGGAATTTTGATGAGATGATGCCGGTGCGGAGAGTCGAACTCCGGACAGTACGATTATGAGTCGTATGCTCTACCACTGAGCTACACCGGCAAAAAATCGCGGAACCCCGCGTTATTGTGTTTAATTATACCACAGATTTGCTAAAAAGTCAAATATTTTTTATTTTTATTCGTTTTCCGTATCACGGGATAAGCAGGATTTACAGGATTTACAAGATGAACCAGATTAGCAAGATGAGGTGTGTGTCAAACGAAAACAAGGCGCTAATCCTGAGCAGGATTAACACGATGAAACACGATGAACAGGATGAAGAAACACGGGGTTTGATACGGATACCTAAAGCCTGAGCAGGATTCACAAGATTCACAAGATGAACAGGATGAGAGACTTCCGTTCACCTATGTTTTCCTCTTCATCCTGACAATCTTGACAATCTTGAAAATCCTGCTTCATCTTGCAAATCCTGCTCATTTCTTGAAAATCCTGCTTCATCTTGAACATCCTGCTCAGCGTTTCTACATCCCCAGCTCAGCATGGGGTTTTGGAAACGGGGAGTGTGATAAAATATCTCCCTCGCCATCGTAGTGAAATGTCAAGGCCGTTTCCATTCAACACCCTGCGTCCTCACCCAATCTGCGACAACCCACCCATATACGGACGAAGCACCGCCGGCACCCGCAACGTCCCATCCGCATGCTGATACGTCTCCAGAATCGCGATGACGACGCGCGGCAACGCTGTCCCCGATGCATTCAACGTATGTACGAACTCTGGTTTCGCACCCGCCTCCCGACGGAAGCGGATATTCGCACGGCGCGCCTGAAACGCCTCAAAATTACTACAAGACGATACCTCTAAAAACCGCTGCGCCGCCGGTGCCCACACCTCAATGTCGTAGCATTTCGCCGCGGCAAAGGAGAGCTCGCCCATGCAATGCTGCACGACACGATAAGGCAAACCAAGTGCTTGCAAAACGCTCTCCGCATTCACTAATAGCGATTCATGCTCGGCGTAAGAGGATTCCGGCGTGGTGAACTTCACCATCTCCACCTTGTCAAACTGATGGATGCGTTGCAAGCCGCGCGTCTCTCTCCCATAGGCACCTGCCTCTCGCCGGAAACACGGCGTATAGGCAGTGTAGTAGATAGGCAACTCTTTCGCAGTGAGGATTTCGCCCGCGAACAGATTCGTCACAGGCACTTCGGCTGTAGGGATAAGAAACAACTCGCTGTCGGGGTTCTCCTCGTTCCTGTCGCACCGATACATATCCGCCTCAAACTTCGGCAGCTGTCCTGTCCCTGTCATCGTCAGACGATTGGCGAGGAACGGCGGTGAGATTTCGGTGTAGCCGTGCTGCGTCGTGTGCAAATCCAGCATGAATTGGATAAGTGCACGTTCCAACCGCGCGCCGAGCCCTTTGAAGACGACGAAGTTGCTCCCTGCCACCTTCGCACCACGCTGGAAATCGACGAGGCCGAGTTGTTCCGCGAGCTCCCAGTGCAATTTCGGCTCAAAATCAAAACTGGGAAGTTCCCCCCACGTCTTGATTTCAAGGTTATCCGCTTCAGTGGTGCCGAGAGGCGTGCTGCCCTCCGGCACATTCGGAATTGTCAGCAAGATGGCATCAATTGTTGCCTTCGTATCGTTTGCCGCCGCGGTGAACTCCTTAATCTGCTGTGAGAGCGCGCGCATCTCGGCGATAGTCTCGGTGGCATCCTGATTCGCCCTTTTCCGTTCGGCGATTTGTTGCGATACCTTGTTTTGGTGTGCTTTCAAGGATTGCGTGTGCGTCAAATTCTCGCGCCACTGCCTATCCAATTCAAGCAGCCGGTCTAAGTCGCCAACCGCGTCACTGCGGCGATGTTGGAGCATTTGTCTGACAGCATCGCTATGTTCGCGAATAAATTTAAGATCGAGCACGGCTATTTGACTCCTCTGTTTTTTTCGCGACTGGGGAGTCGCGCGTATAGGGATTTTCGTTTACGTGGAACGTCTCCGTATAAAAGCCCTTGGCTTTGTAACGAAAAAGCCACAGCATTGTGTAGAAACAATCTGTGGCTCATTTCGCCTCATGAAATACGGGCCCGACGGGACTTGAACCCGCGACCTCCTGCGTGACAGGCAGGCGCGCTAAACCAAACTGCGCCACGAGCCCTTTCTTTTTTTCCTGGCGCAAAGCGTTCGCTCAGGGTAACCTTCAGCCATCACGTTCGCGTGCCAGGGCTGCTTGCGCCGTTGGCGCAAACGCTGTCTCTGAAATTTTCCTTTCGCTAGCAATACGGGCCCGACGGGACTTGAACCCGCGACCTCCTGCGTGACAGGCAGGCGCGCTAAACCAAACTGCGCCACGAGCCCAGAAAAAACATATCTCTCGCCGGTAGGCACGGTTTTCAACCGCACCCTCGGCATTATGATGAGAATCTGACAAGTAGGCGGGACAGGACTTGAACCTGTGGCCTACAGCTTGTAAGGCTGTCGCTCTAGCCACCTGAGCTACCCGCCCGAAAGAATGCCAAAAACACCCTTATCTCAGAGACATTATATAGTATACCACAAAATTTGGCATTTGTCAAGCGAAAATCACATTTTTTTCAAAAAAACAGTCTATTTTTTCAAAAAAAACGATTTTCTTCGGGAATTCGCAGCTATTCCCGCGGTTTGTCATTTCCGCGATACGGCCGTTCACCTCGGACGAGCACCTTTTTCGGGTTATCCGCTGGCGCGAGTTCATCCGCACTGTGATACCCCAACGTCATGCTCATCCGCGTGCCATCGGTGTGATTAACCCCGGCGGCGTGGATTATCATGCTGTCAATAGCAAGCAGCCCGCCTGCAGGCATCGGTAACGGAATGGCTTGGCTTTCCGCAATCTGCCGGAGGGCCGCGTCCTTTAAATTGGCGAACGCAGGGAGATGGTGCGAACCGGGCACGACGCGCGTGCAACCGTTCTCTAAATGCGTGTCTTCCAAATAGACAAGCACCGTTGCAATCGTCCGGCTCCAGTGGCGCACATCGCGATGCAACTCAAGCGAATGGCTAGAACCTGCATCGCGCAGGTAGATGTGGTTATGCCGATTCAGCACGTATTCTATATTCGCGCCCAAGAGCGATGCCAACGGCTCAAGAATTTCATCGCAGGTAATCGTCTCTCGGAAAATGCCGCCGCGTTCCCAGATTGCGGAGATGCGGATAATCCGGCCGTCTTGTCTCGCCACTGGTTCAACCGCTTCCTCCATATCCTTCAACGCCGCCGCTTTAAGTGCTTTGACTTGCGCCATCGGCAACAGCATCGGGAATTTAATAAACCCGTTGTGCCGAAAAAGTTGGATTTCTTGAGGTGTCAGTTTCATTAGTTCTCCCTTTTAACCATACTGGGTTGCGCGCTTTTCATGGGGCAGTGTGCCACGTCAAATATCCGACCGGAAGAATTTCAGAAACGCCGAGGTCGTCAGCACGACGGCAAAGAAACCGAGCAACAGCACATCAACGAGGGAGTGACTCAGCGTTTCTGACACAGAGGTAACTGGCATCTCGGGTGCCGGTGGGAGTGTTTCCACCTTTTTCTTTGACTTACCGGTGTCCATCCGAGCGGCGATGCGGAAAATCTGGGCCAGTTGATCATCGGAGATGTTCAAGATGTTCAAGGTTTTCAGGATTAAGAAAACGTTCACGAGCATCGTCACCCTCCTCTTGCTAATCGTGTTAATCTTGAAAATCCTGCTTCGTGTTAATCCTGTAAATCCTGCTCCTGCTTGAGTTTACTTCCCACTCTGCAGTTCCCTCGCGAGAGGTGTTTGGACTGCGCATTGTTTCACTTCGCACCAAATCAGGCGAAGAGGGATATGCTTTTTACACCGAGCACACCTTGAACATATCAACCGAACTGCTGTTAGACATTATAGCACAGTTTGTAAAAAAAGTCAAGGAGGAAGAAACTGGCTCAGGTCCGCCAGGTTTCCTAAAGGCTTGGGTTTCTTAAGTTTTATCGATGAATTACGCTTTTGATTATACGATTTTTCTCACTTTTTGTCAAGTCCGAAAATTGAGAATTCGGACAACCGATAAATCTGCGGATTGCACGAACCCCTGTCGTATCACAAGTCTCCCATGCGTTTCATGACACAAAAATCATAGAAAAGTCCCATTGGGGATGCAAAAAAGATAGAGTCTTTTTGCATGTCGGACCCGGCCTGCCAATTTTTAGTAACGAAAAACCGAAAACTTACGTTTTATTGCATGTCAACACTTATCAGGGCGAACGCAAATGCCACCTCTCCATCGGGAAGCGCGGTTACAAACCGCGCCTACGGGATGCGGTTACAAACCGTGTCCACGGAGTTTAGGGCTGCGTCCATCTTATTATGAAAGTGAGGGAAAAAAGACGATGAGAACGAGTTATCCATGTATCGTCATCCTCGCCTTGGCGATATTCTGCTCAGGATGCGCAAGGATGGCGAGTTATCAACAGGCTTCGGCGCGACATTACGCTTACGCTAGCGGTGAAAAACCTGCAACACCGGCGGAATGGCACGCGCTAATCGCCGATTTTGAGCGCATCATCCAAGCCGATGAACAAGGCGAATTCGCAGATGACGCACAATACGCCATCGCCGCTGCCTACGTGTGGTGCATCAAGGCAGGCGATGCGGCAGCACCGCAACAGGCGAACGAGTCACTACAAAAACTGGCGAACGCATATCCTGATTCGCCACACGTGCCAAACGCGCACTACTGGCAAGGCCGTTGTTATGCGCACATTGATGACGCATATCAGGCAATCACGCAATATCAGTTGGTGTTGAATCGCTACGCAGATTCGGATGTCGCTGAAGATGCGCAGCTGGAATTGGCGCGCACGTATGCAAAACAGGGTTACGCCACCCGTGCAGAAAGTTTATACCAAAACCTCGTCGCATCTGCCAAAAATCCGGAGATTGTCGCGGCGGCTTCGGAAGAGGTTGAGGCACTGAAGAATCGCGAGGGACAGGCCCTCGCGCTACAGAGGGGAGGGACAAGCCCTCGCGCTACGGAGGGTAAGAGTGTCGCAGCACCACCTGTCCAAAAAGCGAAAGCTGCCACGGCATCAGCGGTGAAAAAGAACGCTCCCGCATTGCGCAAAGTCGCCCCGGAAACGCTCACACGCCAATTCGGGTTGACTGCCAAAACCATCGTGATTGACGCAGGACACGGCGGCAAAGACCCGGGTGCACTCGGCGCAAGCGAACAGAAAGAGAAAGTCGTCGTGCTGAGCATCGCCAAGAAACTTCGCGACGCACTCACGGCGAAAGGCTATAAGGTGCTACTCACCCGCGAGGACAACACGTTCATTCCGTTGAAGGGACGGACGCAGTTCGCAACGCAAAATAGGGCAGATCTGTTTATCAGCATCCACGCCAATGCGAACCAAAATCGCGAGGCAAACGGCATCGAAACCTATTATCTGGATGTCGCCAGCACGGATAAAGCCTCGGTGGACATCGCTGCACGCGAGAACGCCGACTCCGGCTACAGCATCCAAGAACTGAACACGCTGCTTGAAGGATTAGTGCAAGAAAGTAAAAGCGCGGACAGCCAACGGCTTGCCACTCATGTCCAAAAGGAATTAATCCAAGCGACAGGCGCGAGAGACCGGGGTGTGAAACACGCCCGCTTTGTCGTCCTGATCGGCACGAGTGTGCCAGCCATCCTGGTCGAGACAGGGTTTATATCTAACCCAATCGAAGGGAAAAACCTCACGTCTGCTGCCTATCAGCAGAAAATCGCAGGGGCTATCGCCCTAGGCATTGAAAAGTTCCTCGGAAAACGCAGCCAAGAACGGCTCTTTTTACCGTAAGGCGAGGGCCTGATGCCTGTAGGAGAGCCCTCCCGGTCTCGATGCCCATCTTTACCGTTTACCGTAGGGCGAGGGCCTGTCCCTCGCCATGCCTCGGGCTATGCGAAAAATGGCAAACCCGAATTATTTTGACGCATTTCAGATTAATAGGAGGAATTCATCATGTTATATGTATGGTTACCTGAAAATACCGTATCTTGCGCACTCTGGAGTTGTCGCAAATCTCGGCGGCGGTTGCTGCGGCTCTATTGGCTACTCCTCATCTGTGCCTTGCTTTACGGCATGAGCGCGCTCACGCTTGCAGCTGCGGAAACATCCCAGGTCGGAATTGTTTTACCGACTGCCGGTGATGGTGTGAAACAAGCCGATGTCGGCTATGCGCGTTCAACGAGCAAACGGCTCACCCGAATGCTGGCGGGCATCGGGCTTGCGGCTGAGACGATTGAGGAAGCGGCACTTATTAAGGAAAGTGCGCGCGGGACAGGCTCCCGCGTTCGGGGGCAAAAACGGCTGCTCATTCTGCCGATGAACGCAGAAGTATCCCCACAAACGGCGGATTATCTCAAAGAGTTCGTCGCAGGCGGCGGCAAACTGTTGGTAACGTACATGCTGGCAGAGGAGGTGGCACAGCTGCTTCAGCTTCAGCGGACGGATTGGCTGCGTGAGGAACAACCCGGTAAGTTCGCCTCGGTTCACCTGAACGCGCCGGAGGTGCAGGGGATGCCCGCATCTGTCCGGCAAGCATCGTGGAACATCACGGTGGCGGAGCCGACAGCACCCCAAACGAAAGTCATCGGCTATTGGCATAATGCGAAAGGTGAAAGCACCAACTTGCCCGCGCTCTTTTTGGGCGAATCGGGGGCATTCTTCAGCCACGTCTTTTTGCCAGACGACATTCAGCAGAAGAAACTGCTGCTCGCCGCGCTGTTAGGACATCTCGTCCCCGAATTTCGGCGCGCCATCGCAAAAAAGGCGTTAGATGATACATCGCAGATTGGGCATACGCAGCAGCACGAAGCGTTGGCGAAGTTTGTCGAACGGAGCAAGAATTCTGATGCGATAGCGGCGTTGCAAACCGGACACGATTTGGTAGAGCAGGCGCGTGCCGCGTATGCCCGCGAAGCATACAACGAAGCAATTTCCACGGCGCGTGCCGGCCGCGCCGCGCTTTCAAAAGCATACTTCCTGTCGCACAAAAACATTGCAGCTGAAGGAAGGCGAGGGACAGGCCCTCGCCCTACGGTGCAAAAAGGAAGGCGAGGGACAGGCCCTCGCCCTACGGTGCAAAGTGGGTTGATGGAAGGACGCGCCGTCTGGAATCATTCCGGGCTCGGCGCGTACCCGGGAGACTGGGAACGTTCCGCAAAGGAATTAGCCGATGCCGGTGTCAACATGCTCATTCCGAACATGGCATGGGCGGGGGTAGCGCATTATCCAAGCCGCTTTCTCCCGCCCAGTGAAACGTTCACACGCTACGGAGACCAGGTGGAACAGTGCGTTCAAGCGGCGCGCCAACACGGGTTAGAAGTGCATATCTGGAAAATCACGTGGAACTTAGAAGGCGCGCCCAAAGAATTCATCGAAAAAATGCGAGCCGCGGGGAGAACCCAAGTCTCCGCAACCGGCGAACCGCTCAACTGGCTTTGCCCCGCGCACCCCGAAAATGTGAAACTAGAACTCAACACCCTCTTGGAAATTGTGGAAAACTACGATGTCGATGGCGTTCAGTTAGATTACATCCGCTACCCGGGCGCGCACGCCTGCTATTGCGAAGAGTGCCGGAAGCGGTTCGTTTTGGCTACAAAAACGCAAATTGACGAGTGGCCCGCATCCGTCTTACCGAAAGGAATTTCAGTAGGAGAGTCCTCCCGTTCTCCATTCTTTGGGAAGCACAGCAGCGCGTATACCGAATGGCGCGTGCAACAGATAACCCGCCTCGTGCGGCTGCTCCATAAACGCGCCCGCGAACTCAAACCTGACATCAAAATCTCCGCCGCGGTCTTCGGCGGCTATCCCGCGTGTGTCACCTCCATCGGCCAAGACTGGGTTGCATGGGCCAAGGCAGGCTACCTCGATTTCGTCTGCCCGATGAACTACACCGAAGATACTACCGACTTCACCAATTTGTTAGAGAACCAACTCTTCCGACTCCCCAAAGGCTTCACGATTTACCCCGGCATCGGTGCTACCGCCACCAATTCCCTCCTCACGGCGGATGCTGTCGTCGGACAGATTTATCTTGCCCGTTTTTTAGGGGCCGCCGGGTGGACAATCTTCGATTATTCCGTTGATATTTCCGATACCGTGCTGCCTGCTATTGGCATGGGCATAGGTGCCCAGCCTGCACAACCAGCCCATTAAAAATAAGTCCTACCTAGAACGAATCTCATCGGCGCGCTTTGCAGTGGGCAAACTCATCAGCCGCCGCGAGAGCACCCCCGGGAACGTCGCGCGGGGCCTGTCCCCCGCGTGCCTTGAACCCGGCGAGGGACAGGCCCTCGCCCTACGGTTAGAAGGAAACTGATAATCCATCCGAAATCGTTTCAGTCGGAGAAAAGCAGGCCCTCGCCCTACGGTTAGAAGGAAACGCGGGTTCTTTTTCCGCTTGCTGCGGTAACCCTCCACAGAACGTCGCGCGGGGCCTGTCGCCCGCGTGCCTTGAACCCGGCGAGAGACAGGCCCTCGCCCTACCGGAGGAGGAAGTTGATTAGAAGGGAAACATTTATGCAAACCCTCAAAATTTTCCTTGCATCTCCCTGAAAAATCGTGTAAACTAAATGACATGAATCCCCAAACAAGAAAGGAATACAACATGTCTCAGAAACCAAACATCCTGTTTTTAATGAGTGACGAACACAGTCCACACGCCATCGGATGCGAAGGCAACGAGATTGTGCAAACGCCCAACCTCGACAGGCTTGCTGAATCGGGCACCTACTTTGAGAACGCCTATTGCCAAGTGCCGCTCTGCACGCCATCACGGATGTGCATGTTGACAGGGAAACACGCGCATCGATGCTCCGCATGGAATAACGGCTCCATCCTCTTCCCCGAACATCTCACGATGCCGGCTCACTTCGCGCAACACGGCTACAGCACCGCGCTCATCGGCAAGATGCACTTCGGCGGCAAGGAGCAGCTCAACGGCTTCCAGTCGCGCCCATACGGCGATTTACGGGGATACGCCGGCCACCAGACTGACCCGCTCATAACGCCTCGCGTTAACCGCCAACGCACAAGACTCGCAGGCATCACCGAAATCCCAGCGAGCATGCTCCAAGAACGCGTCATCAACACCGAGACGCTGGAATATCTCCGGGCACACCCGCGCGAACAGCCGTGGTTCCTCCTCGCCAGCTATAGCCGCCCGCATTTCCCGCTCACGGTGCCAAAACGGCTTTTTGACAAGTATTGGCCCGATAACGTCGATATGCCGCACATCCCCAACGGACACTTGGAACAGACGCACCCGTTCGCGAAAGGGCTCCGGGAGAACTTCAGAACGATGGATATCCCCCCGGAAGAGGCAAGCAAAGCACGCGCCGCTTATTACGCCTGCTGCGAATTCCTTGACGAATGCCTCGGCGATCTCCTCGCACTTCTGGAACGCGATGGTCTTCTAGAAAACACCATCATCGTCTATACCACAGACCACGGTGAAATGGCAGGCGAGCACGGACAGTGGTGGAAATCAAGTTACTATGAAGCGGCGGCGCGCGTGCCGCTCATCATTAAAAACGGCGAGCAGTCTGGACGCATCACCGCACCAGTGGAACTCAATGATCTGTTCCCGACGCTCTGTGCCAGCGCAGGCATTCCTATCCCTGACAACTTGGACGGAGCGGACATGACGAACCTCATGGCTGGCGACACCGATGGCTGGCGCGACACAGCGATTACCGAATATTGGGCGAACCAAACAACCGGTCCGATGCGCATGCTGCGCACCTCGCACTACAAATACGTCGCTTTTCCGGAAGATGAACCTATCCTGTTCGATTTAAATGCCGACCCGGGCGAATTTGAGAACCTCGCCGGCAACGCGGCGTATCAACAGGTGGAGGCAGAATTGCAGGAAAAACTGATGGCAGGATTTCGTTGGGATGCAGTCGTGCAGCAACAAGAAGCAGATAAGCAGCGGAGCCGAGAGTTCGCTGAGCCGTGGGGCCGCGGCACCCCGAATCAGTATACCTTACCCGACGGCCGCGTCGTGGATGCAGAAACCTGCCTCTATCATCCCTCAGTCAGAGAAGGATAAAACGCAGCAGCCCTCGGAGGCGCGGTTACAAACCGCGCCTACAAGTGAGAGAACGCAGCAGCTCTTGTAGGCGCGGTTACAAACCGCGTCTACCGGTGAGAGAACGCAGCAGCCCTCGGAGGCGCGCTTGAAAAGCGCGCCTCCCGGTGAGAGAAGGCACGTAAAGCGTTAGCGGAGAAGCGTCTTGAATCAACAACCATCACAACGGGGATACCCGGCCGCCAACATCCGATTTCCTGCCATCATTGTAGGACTGCTTTTAGTAGGGGCAATGTGTGCTATCACCCCATATAACAACTATTTCCTACAAAATTCCAAGATTGCAGGCAACCATCTCCCTGTCGGTTCGATTTTCGGGATTCTCCTTCTGGTGTTCCTCGTCAATGTCCCGTT
>PYJE01000176.1:0-5821 GCA_003635305.1 Candidatus Poribacteria bacterium
AGGCGCGCTTTGTAAGCGCGTCCCCCAGCAGGCAGCGAGCACCGTAGGCGCGCTTTGTAAGCGCGCACGTGTGAGTTGGCGCAGTTTCAAACCGCGCCTACCGGGACAATCACCACGGCTACCACAACAGATTTTGCAACGGTTTGCCCGTATACGGGTCTGTCAACTGCGGCAGCCGTAACCGCCCAGCGTTTTCATCAAAATGCGCCGCCACAGCAGAGCATTGCACGCGCGGAAACGTCTCTGTCCCGATAACAACCGTGCCTTTGTTAGCTACCTCGCTTATCGCATTCGGAGACGTAACGCGCTCAAGCGTGAGGTAAAGCCCCAGAGCGGCGTTCTCTCGTTCAAGGACATGCAGAAAATCACGGAGGTGACTCAGCGAAAACTTGCCGCTCTTCACTTGTGCCAGCACCAGCGGTTTGAAACCGCCTGCCGGTTTCTCCACGGTGTTGCCGACACCGTCAATCCCACCATCAGCACCACCACGCTCGTTCGGCGCGAGTCCCGGCACACAGCCGATAGCCCAGAGCTCAAAGTGACGACGATTGTCCGCGGCTAGCCGCACTGCACTCGCGAAATCGGCAGGGATACCGGTGATAGGAATGTCGCGTCCGGGAAACCGATGCGTCTTGATAATATCCAACGCCATCGGATTAATGTCTACCCCTACCCACTGCCGTTTCAGGTTATCTGCGGCGACAACCGTCGTGCCGCAGCCACAAAACGGGTCTAACACGATATCTCCCTCTCGTGAGGATGCGGCGATGATGCGTTCCAACAACGCGACCGGCTTTTGTGTCGGATACCCCAGTCGTTCTTTGGCGACAGAATTCAAGGAGGGAATATCTGTCCACCAGTCGTTGCAAGTCATTCCTTCTTCCGGATAGTAGACGCGCGTTTGTCCTGCGTCAACGCGAATACGGCATCTGCGGCCCTGTTCATCAACCTGCCGATAATGACTTTTCAGATAGTCGTCGCTAATCGGCACTCGGTAATCCCCCCAATACGCTGCATCGGTTTTGGTATAGAGGAAAATGGTATCGTGCTTCTTGACAAAGAACCGTTTGGAACGGCCGCTGTTAGAATAGCACCATCGAATCGCATTGCGGAACTGCTTGGGCCCGAAGATGTCGTCTAGCAGCATCTTGAGATGCGGCCCGGCGGTATTATCGCAATGGAGATAGAGACTGCCGGTAGGTTTGAGGAGGCGATGGATTTCAACGAGGCGTTCGGCCATGTAGCTGAGATAGGCCATCATGCCGCTGTCTCCAAGGAGGATGTGGAGGCCAGTGATGGCTTTATAGGCGGGGTGTGCCGGTGCGTTTTTGATACGTTGGACGCGTTCGACAGCGGTTGCGCTCCATGTCCATGTATCCTCAAAGGCTTTGAGTGATGCGGTGCGTGTGCCTGGGTGGGTGTCGGTTTCGACGCGATAAAGTTGGTTATAGTTCGTCTTGCTGTTGAAGGGGGGATCGGCGTAAGCGATGTCTACCCATTCGTTGCGCCATGTGCGCATGATATGAAGGTTATCGCCGTAGTGAAGGCTATTGCGTTCGGGAATGATAAGCATTGTTAAGTCTCCTTTTCGACCTGTTCCAGCGCATCTTCTTCCGCGATGTCTTTAAGAATCTGCGCAATCATGGGTTGGACCGATGGCACCAAATCCCTATCCGTAACAGTTTTCCAGACTAACCTATTGTCAACAGCAAAGTAGCCGTGGATGAGTTTATCTCGCGTCCGTGCCATCTTACGCCACGGGACATGTGGGTATTTTCGCCGAATCGTCTCCGGGATATTCTTCGCCGCTTCCCCGATAATCTCAAGTTGGCGGATAACAGCGGAAACCGTTTTCTCATCAGCGACAAACGTCTCAATATCCATGCCTTCAATGAATGCCCGCGCTTGAACCATCGCGGCGAAGATGTCCGCCAGAGACAGTCGATAGTCTCTCATAGACGCACCATCTCCTTGGCGACAGCATCACGCACCTCTTTACGAAGGGCACGGCGTGACACCACATCCACTTTGCATCCAAACTGCGCCTCTAAGAATTCCTCAAGTCCGACAAGGTCGAACAGACTCGCGCTCTCACCGAAATCAGCCAACAGATCCAAGTCGCTGTCAGCGTGGAAATCGCCGCGGGCATACGAACCGAAAATACCTTGAATCTCGGCTTTGTATTCCCTGCGAATTTCGTCTTTCGATTCGGCGAGTGTTTTTTGAATGTCTGCGAGTTTCATGATAACACCGCCTTCAACAGCATGGGAACATCCGCCGCACTATGGCGACGGACGTATAGACAATAGCCACTGGATCACATTCAATAGCGCGCTCAAAGACGCAACGCCGCCGAAGATCCACATCCCTAAGCGGGTCTTCGCTTGATGCGCATTGACCTCATTACGCGCACGTTCTTCAAGCATGCCGCGTATCCACGCAACGTTGATTTTAACATCCGCGACATCCTCTTGCGTCTGCTTCACATCCTCTTGCGTCTGCTTCACATCCTCTTGCGTCTGCTTTCCATCTGCCTGCGTCTGCTTCACATCCGCCTGCGTCTGCTTCACATCCGCCTGCGTTTCCTTCAGATCTGCTTGCATCTGGGGAATAGGCGCAGTCTGCACCTCCAGTTTCGTGAGCCGGTTTCCCTGTGCTTCCAATATCTCACGGGTTTCGTTATCCACAGTTACACCTCCATTTTTGTTTTAACATCTATTCTACCACATTTCCGCGGAAAAATCAAATTTAAACGGCGCGTCGGCAAAGGATAAAATAACCCACGCCTACTAAGGATACACCGCCAATGCCCCTTGCCACCTTTTCAACTGCGATACGCGCTGCGCGGTATCGGCGGGAATTTCAAGCGGTCTGCCGCGAGTATCCACTACTAACCCGACAACACCACCCATCGCCTCCGCTTCGACGACGTTCCCACGCCCGTTCCCAATGTCAAACCGACGCTCGGGTCGGAGTGTGACTGTCGCTTTTTCCCCTAACGCAAGCGGATATAATCGGAGTTCACCAAAAGGAACCTCTTCTGTCAGCGGCGGTTTACCGGCAACGGCAATTTCAATGGAGAGGCATGCCTCCCCCGGCTTTCCAATGCCAACCGGGGCGATACAGGTGCCGAGGTGAATTAAACAGTCGCGTTCAAAAACGTGCGTCGCCGCTTCCGCATTCACCTGCGCGAGGACACCGAGTTGCGGCATCATGAAGATACTATCCACGGCGAGGTGCGTGAGCCCTTCGGGTTGGAACGCGTCTATCATCATCAGCATCGCCTGCTGCCGACGCGGTGCATGCGAAAGCACGCCGCCACTCCCGACGAGCATGTCCAAACTGAGCATATTCACAAGCGTCTGTCCGCTTTCCGTCTGGTCGAACGCTTCGGAGATGGTGCGCTGTTGTTGCACACCGCGCAGTTCCACGGCGAGTTGTTTATGTTGCTCAAATGCTAACCGCAGTGCCTCCCGCGCGATGGCCTGCTCCAGTATCAACTCCTGCAATGTCTGTGGTATCGTTGTTGGGCGAATCATCTTGTTTTTGACGCGATTCCGAAGAGCTCCCACTTCGATGTCAAAGGGCACCCAGCGCAGGACGTTCTCAAGCCCGGCTTCGGCGAGGACGTTCGAGACGCTATAACTCATGCCGAGGTTCGCACTGACGGTGCGGTTGAAAATCGGTTCCGCCTCTCGGTTTTTGAAGACTGAAAACACATCAGTCGTCGCGCCGCCGATGTCCACGCCGACTACCTCAATATCCTGTTGTGATGCTACAGTCTGGATAATCGCGCCGACTGCGCCCGGTGTCGGCATAATCGGCGCATCTGTCCAACCGATGAGTTTCTTATAGCCCGGCGCGTGCGCCATGACGTGCTCAAGAAACTGCTCCTGAATCTTGAGGCGCGTCGGCATTAACTCTTCGCGCTCCAGCACCGGACGGAGGTTGTCGACTATCTCTAGGGACATCACGCCTTCCAAGCGTTCCCGAATCAATTCGCGCGCATCTTTGTTCCCGGCGTAAATCAACGGCAGTTCATAGGCGATGCCCAACCGCGGTTGCGGCCGTGCGGCGGCGATAATCTCCGCCAATTCCACGACATGCGAGGTGGTGCCGCCATCAATGCCACCGGAAAGGAGGAGCATGTCCGGACGCAAGTGCCGAATCCGTTCGATCTTCTCGTGCGGCAGCCGTTTGTCGTTGGAGGCGATGACATCCATGACAATCGCGCCGGCACCGAGCGCAGCACGCTCAGCACTCTCCGCTGTCAGATTCCGCACAACACCAGCTACCATCATCTGCAAACCGCCTCCAGCACTGCTAGTGGAAATATAGACATCTACGCCTGTATCACCGCGCTGCGGTTTCAGGATAACCCCATCGTCCAGCAACTTCCGCCCGGCGAGTTCCTCCACTTCGGTGATGGCGTTGATGACACCGGCTGTCACATCTTCGACAGGTGCCTCCACGGTAGTCGGTGCTTCGCCACGCACGATGAGTTGATAGGCATCGCCGCGCCTCTCGATCAGAATCGCTTTGGTTGTGGTGCTGCCACAATCTGTGGCAAGAATAGATTGGATATCCCTTTCTTCTCGCATATTTTCGTTATTCCTACCGGGAACTGTCCCCTGTGAACGCAAAGGCCCCATCACCGTAGCGCGGGGCCTGTCCCCCGCGTTTTTTAGTCACATGCAAACTCAATACCCTAATTGCCGCAAATACTCCCGATTGACAGACATGCGTTCCACGTCCGACCGGGGTTCCACCTGCCCCGGGCAAGCCGTAATCCATCTGTCGTAGCCGATTTCGTCCAGCGTCGCCATGATTTTCGGGAAATCCATGACGGTGCCGCTGCCGACATCCACCCAATCCACATCGTAAGGCGTGTCATCGCCACCGGTGACATTGGAATAATCCTGCAGGTGGACATAGACGAGCGCATCGCGATAGCGGCTGATGGATTCAACCGGGTCAGAGCCCCAAAGCGCGGCGTGCGAAACGTCAATACAGAGTTTGCACTTGCGCAGCAGACTCATATACTTCGCCCAATCGTCAATGGAATCGACGGTGGTGTTGGTGTGGATATGATAGCAGACTTCAAGGCCGTACTGCGCCGCGTATTCTGCCCAGTCTTCGGATACATCGGCGAGGGCGGCAAGATCTGAAGGTTCGACCGGCCGGTCCTTCGGTTTCCCTGCGCCCATGAACATGAAGCAGTCTGCCTCAACTTCTGCGGCGAAATCGATGCGCCGTTTGTTGAGTTCCATCTGCTGCCGGTCTTTGTCTATTGGCAGTCCGCGTGCGGTAACCGCAGCGATGGGAAGCCCGACGTTATCGCAGACCTGGCGGATATGCTTCGGCGTGCCTACCCAGTCCAAGGACTGCCGCATCTCCCAACCGTCCCAGCCAGCCGCCTTGAGTTGCGTGAGGAGTTCCTCGAAATCTGGCGTTTGCCAACGTAAAGTGCTGTATCCAAATTTGAAAGCCATATTTGTCCTCCTAATGTGTGGAGAAATCGCGGGGGCCTGTCCCCCGCGCTACGAAACAAAGAACAGCCCCTTCACCGTGGCGCGAGGGCCTGGCTGTCTCTGCCGCCGCTTTCGTTGCATACCATCCCGCACAGCCCCTTCACCGTAGGGCGAGGGCCTGTCCCTCGCCAGCCATCTCTCGCGGGGGCCTAGACGATGCTGTCCCCCGCGCTACGGAACCCGTGCGAAGACGGTTCAACGTTCCTTTAACCGCGATACAACGTCCGCATCTGTTGGATGACCTTGGGCAATTTGGCGATAACGGCATCAATTTCCGCCGCTGTCGTCCT
>PYJE01000176.1:5841-12936 GCA_003635305.1 Candidatus Poribacteria bacterium
AAGCGCGGCGTGCGAAACGTCAATACAGAGTTTGCACTTGCGCAGCAGACTCATATACTTCGCCCAATCGTCAATGGAATCAACGGTGGTGTTGGTGTGGATATGATAGCAGACTTCGAGGCCATACTGCGCTGCGTATTCTGCCCAGTCTTCGGATACATCGGCGAGGGCGGCAAGATCTGAAGGTTCGACCGGCCGGTCCTTCGGTTTCCCTGCTCCCATAAACATGAAGCAGTCTGCCTCAACTTCTGCGGCGAAATCGATGCGCCGTTTGTTGAGTTCCATCTGCTGCCGGTCTTTGTCTATTGGCAGTCCGCGTGCGGTAACCGCGGCGATGGGAAGCCCGACGTTATCGCAGACCTGGCGGATATGCTTCGGCGTGCCTACCCAGTCCAAGGACTGCCGCATCTCCCAGCCATCCCAACCAGCCGCCTTGAGTTGCGTGAGGAGTTCCTCGAAATCTGGCGTTTGCCAACGTAAAGTGCTGTATCCAAATTTGAAAGCCATGTTTGTCCTCCTAATGTGTGGAGAAATCGCGGGGGCCTGTCCCCCGCGCTACGGAACCCGTGCGAAGACGGTTCAACGTTCCTTTAACCGCGATACAACGTCCGCATCTGTTGGATGACCTTGGGCAATTTGGCGATAACGGCATCAATTTCCGCCGCTGTCGTCCTTCTACCAAGGGAGAAGCGGACGGTGCCCTGCGCTAATCGCGGCGGTAACCCTAATGCCGCCAGCACATGCGACGGCTCCATCGAACCCGAAGTGCAGGCAGACCCGGTCGAAACACAGATGCCCTCCATATCCAACCGTAAGATGAGACTCTCGCCTTCCACGTTTTCAAAGGAGACGTTGAGGGTGCCGGGTGCGCAATGTTCCGGATGCCCGTTGTAGTGAAGTCCACTGAGGTGCTTGTCCAATCCATCGCGCAACCGCTGCGTTACGTTATTGAGATGCGCGGCATAAGCGTTCTGTTCCTGTTTCGCCAATTCGGCGGCCGTGCCGAGCCCGACGATGGCAGGGACATTCTCCGAGCCCGCGCGTCGGTTCCGTTCGTGCGAGCCGCCGTGGACGAGATTCGCCAATCGGGTGCCGCGGCGGATGTAAAGCACGCCAATCCCCTTCGGCCCGTAAATCTTATGCGCCGATAACGTCAGCAGGTTGATACCCAACGCCTGAACGTCAATGTCCAATTTACCTACCGATTGCACGGCATCGGTATGCAACGGAATTCCATGCGCCTGCGCAATCTCGCAAATTTCCGCAAGCGGTTGGATAGTGCCGTTCTCGTTGTTGACATGCATGATGGAAATCAGGACTGTCGTCTCGCGAATGGCGGCGCGCAGTTGCTCCAAGCAAATCCGGCCATACCGGCAGACCGGGAGATAGGTTACCTCAAACCCGCGCTGCTCAAGGTAGTGACACGTATGCAACACGGCGTGATGCTCCACAGATGAGGTAATGATGTGGTTCCCCTTGCCGCGGCTTTTTTCGAGTTCTGTCAGCCCCTTGATGGCGTGGTTATCGGCTTCCGTGCCGCTGCCGGTGAAGACAATTTCGCTTGGGCTTTTCGCGCCGATGAGTTCGGCTACTTGTTCGCGAGCGGTATCAATGGCGTTGCGCGCCTCGCGGCCGTAGGCATGAATGCTGGAGCCGTTGCCGAACGCCTCGGTGAGATAGGGCATCATCGCATCCCGCACTTCGGGACGGAGCGGCGTGGTGGCGTTGTAATCTAAATAGATGCGTTCCATAGTGATGTTCCCGCGCTATTCATACGTCCGAAAATTGAGGAAGGTTATCCGATTCTCTGAAATTGCAACATCCCGGAGAAGATGACGTGAAGCGACACCGCCGTTCCGATTTAAAAACGAGAGGTTCACCGTGTGCGTCCCGGCGGGAAGCGGCATCCGCACCATGAATATCTGGTTGGGCAACGTCTGCCATGAACGTGTATCCGCGCCCTCGGTGAACACGCCAGCAAGGTTCACGAGTGTCCCTAAAATATCGTCTTTCTTGTTTGCCTCGCGATATATCAGGTATTTTCCCAAAGCACGCAACAAAGTTCGGAAGAGAATTATCGGGTACTCGGATTCAAAGGTTTCCATCGCGATTGTTTCTACATCTTCTACTAAAACCCCTATCGTCTGCGCATCGTCTACCTGCACCTTAATCCCCGCGAACTTGGGACGTTTTGAATGCATCACAGGCATCGCGACACGAAGCAGATACTCCAATTCAACTTCGGGATAGGTGCGTCCCTCGCGCTCTAAAAGCGTCGGAATAAACTCTTCAAGTTCCTCATCGTCCTCGCCAAATTTATCCTTCTTCAGAATAGGAAATACCAAGTCAATCTGTTCCTTCTTTGGCACGTATCCCGTTTCATAAAAGAGGATGAGTTCGCCATGGCCTTCGGGGTGCGCGAGCGGTTCACCATACTGCTTTTCGTAACGCTCAACAAAATCGGTGAATCCTAACTTGCGCGCCAACCGCACCAGGGCATTACCAACATCTTCGGGCATCGGCACCTCTGTCTTCTCGGCGGCCTTTTGATAGTATTCCTCAGCCTGCCGGTAAGAGATGAAGGCATCGTTCCATTCACCGGCGGCTTCAAAAACCATAGCAGATAGATGCGCCGAAAACGCGCTACCGAAAAAATTGTAGTCCTTGACATCATTTTTGAACGCGTTGATAATGCCTGCCGCTTGGCGGCACTCTACGAGGGCCCCGTCAAGTTCATTGAGGTAAATGTAGTTGAGAATCTGATAGAAATACCCCAAAAGCCGCTCATAACGTTTGCCAGGATACGGACGCACCTTATCGGAGGTGACAAGCGAGATTGCCTCTTTTGAAAGACTCTTCGTCCACCGGTCATCCGCGATAACTTCTGCCTGTTCCAGAGCCCTGTTGCTATCGGCAAACTGGTTCGCGTAATGCGCAACCAACCCAAACTCAAAGAACAGCGGGATATCCGCCTTCTTCGCCGACTGTTTCTTCAGGTTCGCGTAGGCTATGTCATACTCCCCTGTTTCCATCGAAATACGGAGTTCTTGCATGTTATAGGGACTGCAGCCTATCGCCAGCAAGAAGCACAGGGATAACAGCATCGGTAATGTTTTGCTCATAATTTTCAGATTACGCAAATGTCATCATTCGCCACCGGTAGGTGCTGTTGTAAACCGCGCCTACAAGGTTCGTTGTCTGTCAGTTCATTTGATGCGGGGTAGCGGGCGCGCTTTGGCGGCGCGCCCCCTCGGTAGGCGGGACATCCCTGTCCCGACTCCCCGGTAGGCGGGACATCCCTGTCCCGACTCCCTCGGAACATCGAGACCGGGAGGGCTATCCTACTGCAAGCGCGCCTACATCTTGAACTTGCCGCGCCCGATGAACTTCTTAATCTTTTTCTGACCGATCCAGACTTTCTCGTTAGTCTCAATGTTCGTCAGCGTCAAATCTGTCTGATAGAACATGACCTGGTCGCCCCCCTCCCGGTCTTCGATGGTGTTGATTTCGCCTGTCATCATGTAATCGGCACCGAGTTCTCTTCCCATCCGTTTGATGGTTTCGATGGCGGCGAACTCGCCCTGGTCTGCGCGTTCCGCGCGGAGCTCACCGCGCTCGCCAGCACTTGACACGGTGCGAACCTTCCCGGAATTGATGAAGGCACGCTCAATATCGCTGATGAACGTCTGGACAGCGATATGCTCCATGCTCTTATTCCGAATGCCGCCGACGATAACCACCGGCTTCGCCGAAGCATCTACCATGTGATCGGTTATCCACGGATGGCTCAAACATTCACCGATGATGCCATCTGCCACCATGCGAGAATCGGTGTCGTTCCAACGGCCGGAGAGATCGATGGTGGTATCGGTATCGACGCGCGTCACCTGTTTCGCGGGACTGCACCCGATTAGCAGGATGAGTCCGAGTAATAAGGGGTATGTCAAAATTTTGTTCATGAGGTATTTCCTTTTTTTTTGCGAGCGTTTGCTCGCGTATCAGTCAACGGTATGCGCGGTTTGAAACCGTGCATACCGGATGCGTTATGAATAACAGGATAGACGCAAATGCTATCATTTCCCACCGGTAGGTATGGCGCGGTTTGAAATCGCGCATACGGAGTTCGTGCTGCGTCAGTCCTAGATAAATAAAATCAAAAATCCAAATCGGCTTCGGCGACGAATGTATCAACGAAGGTTGCAAGCGGCATCGCGCCGATGTCGCCTTCATCGCGGCTGCGGACGCTGACGGTGCGGTTTTCCTGTTCGCGCCCACCGATGATGAGCATGTAAGGCACTCGCTCCAAGCGCGCCTGCCGAATTTTCGCGCCGATCTTGTCGTCACTACCGTTTAATTCGACACGGCCACCCTTTTGCAACAGCAGCAGCTGCACCTCTCTGCCGTAGTCGACAAAGCGTTCGCTGATAGTCATCACGACGCACTGCACCGGCGCGAGCCACGTCGGGAAGGCACCGGCGTAATGCTCAATCAGCATCGCGATGAAGCGTTCAAAACTGCCACACAGCGCGCGATGGACGACGACAGGCCGCTTTTCGCTGCCATCCTGCGCGACGTAAATCAACTCAAAACGTTCCGGCAGTTGGAAATCGAGTTGCACGGTGGCACATTGCACCTCGCGGTTAAGGGAATCCTTCACCTGAAAATCAAGTTTCGGACCGTAAAACGCCGCCTCGCCCGGGTCTACCGTGTAGGCGATCTGGTTGTTTTTAAGGACATCTTCCAGCATCGCTTCTGCGCGGTTCCACACCTCAACATCGCCCATGAACTTGTCAGGGTTGCGGGTGCTTAAATTGCAGCGAAACGGCAGGTTGAACGTGCCGTAGATGCGCTGAAAGAGCTCTAGGATACGTTCATATTCCTCGGCGATTTGTGCTTCGGTGATGAAGTTGTGCGCGTCGTCTTGGCAAAGCTGCCGGACGCGTGAGAGCCCACTCAGTGTGCCTGTCGCTTCGTTTCGATGCAATACCCCCTGGTCATGCAGACGGTAGGGCAAATCGCGGTAACTGTGGCGTTTGCTGCGATAAATCAGCATGTGCGCGGGGCAGTTCATCGGTTTGAGCGCGCTCACCGGCTCCCCCGCGCCGCTTTCAATGACGAACATATTCTCCTTGAAATGTTCCCAATGCCCGGAGGTTTCCCAGAGACTACTATCGTAAACGAGCGGTGTGCGCACCTCTTGATAGCCTTCGCTGAGATAGAGTTTCCGCACTTTTTCGGACAAGATGTTATAGATGAGCGCGCCTTTGGGCAGCCAAAACACACTGCCGGGTGACTCCGGGTGCATCTGGAACAGTTCCAGTTCGCGTCCCAATTTCCGATGGTCGCGCTTGGCGGCTTCCTCGCGCTGTGTCAAGTAGGCTGTCAAGTCAGCCTTCGTCTCCCATGCGGTGCCGTAAATCCGCTGTAACTGCTCGCGACGGCTATCACCGCGCCAATAGGCACCGGAGACGCGGAGCAGTTTAAAGTGACGACATTCACCGGTAGTGTCAACGTGCGGTCCTTTGCAGAGATCCGTGAAATCGCCGTTGTGGTAGATGGACACCCCTTCGTCGGCGACACCTTCGTCAGTTGCGTTGACATCCCGGTCAGAAATGCCATCGATGAGTTCAAGTTTGAACTTCTGGTTGCGTTCGGCGAACCATGTGCGCGCTTCATCGTAATCCCAGTTTTCCTGCAGGAAAGGCACGTTGGCTTTAATCATCGCCTTCATGTGCCGTTCAATTTCGGGGAAATCATCGGGTGTAATCGGGCGCGGCACCTCCATATCGTAATAGAATTCGTTCTCGATGGGCGGGCCAATCGCCAGTTTCACGCTGGTTTCGCCATCGGGAAAAAGTTGTTGCACGGCATACGCCATGATATGCGCCGTGGAATGACGCAGCCGCTGTAAATACTCGGCGTTGTCGGATTGATTGCGTTCACGCATTGCGGTTTCCTATAAAGATTAGGGACCTAACGGACCGGCTCTTTTCTTATTTAAGAATTTCACGCTTTTTGTCACTCAAAGCGCGGGTTACGTTAATATTTTACACGATGTTGCGGGAAATTGCAAATTTTTTTAATTCGGCGGCGATTCAGTGCCCCTTAAAACTGAATGGCTCTGCACGAAAGACAAAAATCCTTGACAAATCTCTGGGGATAAGGTATTCTATTTACATGAGGTGCCAACCTGACTCGTGCAGTAGGACTTCATCACACAAACATTTTTTTGTGAAAAGGAGAGAGAATGGCAGCGTTTGACAGTGCCTCGAAAAGACTGGTGCAAAAGAATCCGCGGGACTTCGTGGCGTTCGCCTTCAGCCGGCGAAATATTGCCATTGATGAGTTCCGCGATGTCAAAATCATCACCCCGGAACTTCCGACGGTGGAGATGCACCAAGCGGATGTCCTGATTCAGGTAAACCTCCGCGGCAAAAATGTCTTAGTGCATTTTGAGATTCAAACCACTGATAGTTTTGAGCCGCCGATGCCCCTGCGGATGGCAGGTTATATCATCAGGCTCGTTGAAACCTATCGCATGGACGTGTATTCCCATGTGATTTATTTGCGGCCTGACGCAGGACGGAACGACCCGGGTTATTTTCTGCAGGACATCGTTGGACAACAGATTCTGGTAGAATACCAAGTGATTCGTCTGGCAGACCTGGCGGGCCAGGCCGTGCTCGATGCGAAACATCCGGGATTACTCCCCTTCACACCGCTGATGCAGCCGCCGATGGATGTGAACGAGGCAGAGTGGCTGCGCCGGTGCATTCAGACTGTGGACAGCTTGGAAATGCCGAACAAACTAGACACACTCGGTGTGTTAGCCGTGTTAGGCAGCGCGATTTATGATACGACAACCATTTTAGAGACGATAAGGAGGGAAACCATGCTTGAGGCACCGATTGTCCAATACGTGGGCGCACAAGCCGCCAGGGATGCACGTCGCGAATACATCTTGAAGTTGCTCGCAGCCAGACTGCAGCCTGATGTGGCGAGTGCCTTTAAGCCGGCGTTGGACACTATTGACGACACGCAACGCCTCGACGCGTTATTTGATGCGGCGATGCAGATTGAGTCTGTCGAAGAGTT
>PYJE01000177.1 GCA_003635305.1 Candidatus Poribacteria bacterium
GCCGCAAGACTTGCTATTTCTGTTGCCACGGATCAGGTCCCTTCTGTCTAGAGGTTATTTTCTCTATTGCATCGGCACTACCGCGTGCCTTACGCAATAGTGAACTCCATTAATTTAACATTATACCCCCTCCGAACAGAATTGTCAAGTTTTTTTGCAATCAGGAATCCTGATTCAGTCAGAAAAGGCATCGCATCCGCAATAAAAATTTGCAATTTCCTACCAAATGTGGTATAATATCCTATAAGGAGCATACGTTTTATGAATATCCATGAATACCAAGCAAAAGAAATCCTAGAAACTTACGGTGTCAGCATGCCATCCGGGGGTGTCGCCGAGACACCGGACGCTGCAGAAGCAGTAGCGCGGGAGCTCGGCTGTGCCCAGTTCATCGTGAAGGCGCAGATTCATGCCGGGGGACGCGGGAAAGGCGGCGGCATTAAATTGGCTAAAACACCCGCCGAAGTCCGACAACAGGCGGAAAAAATCCTCGGCATGCAACTCGTCACACCGCAGACAGGACCGGAAGGGAAACTCGTCCGGAAGGTGCTTGTCACCGAAGCGGTGCACCTAAAAAAAGAGTTCTACCTCGCCATCCTCGTTGACAGAGAGACTTCGCAGCTCGCTTTAATCGGATGCGCCGAAGGCGGAATCAACATCGAAGAAGTCGCGGCCCAGACTCCAGAAAAGATTATCCGGGCACAAATCGATCCTGCGTTCGGCATAACCCCGTTCCAAGCGCGACAGTTTGCGTATCGGCTCATCACCGATGAAGCATATCGCGGGCTTATTCCAAAAGCGGCGCAACTCATTCTGTCACTCTATGATGCCTTCACGGCGTGCGATTGTTCGTTAGTGGAAATTAATCCGCTGGCGATTGTGAAAACGGACGATGGACTGGCGATTGCCGTTGTCGATGCCAAGGTGAACCTTGACGATAACGCGCTGTGGCGGCATCCTGAACTCGCCGCGATGCGCGACCCGCACGAAGAAGACGCTCGCGAACTAGAGGCAAGCGAATCCGGCCTCAGCTACATCCGGCTTGACGGCAATATCGGGTGCATGGTGAACGGCGCAGGGCTCGCCATGGCGACGATGGACATTATCAAACAGCACGGCGGTGAACCAGCGAATTTCTTGGATGTTGGCGGCGGTGCTTCAACCGAGGCAGTCGCGCACGCCTTCCGACTCATCCTCGCCGATGAGAACGTCAAGGCGGTGCTTGTCAACATTTTTGGCGGCATCATGAAATGCGACACGATAGCAAACGGTATCGTTGAAGCAGCCAAGCAGGTTTCACTCAATGTGCCATTGGTGGTGCGATTGGAAGGCACGAACGTAGAACTCGGAAAACAGATTATCGCCGATTCGGAGTTGAACGTGCAATCAGCGGATGGGCTTTCGGATGCGGCGCAATTGGCGGTGGCAGCGGCGACTGCAGCGTAAATGAGAGAGGGCATCGAGACTGGGAGAGCTCTCCTACCGAGAGGCATCGAGACCGGAAGGTCTCTCCTACTGAAGAAATCGGGACAGACATCATCATGGATAAACTGGGATTAAGCGATGTAGATGTTTCAGGACAGCGGGTGCTGGTGCGCGTGGATTTCAATGTGCCGATGCAAGATGGACGCATCACCGATGAAACGCGTATCACAGCCGCTTTGCCGACGCTCATGGAGCTCATCAATCGGGATGCGAAAGTCATCCTCGTGACACACTTGGGCAGACCGGCGGGGAGAACGCCGAAACTCTCCACAGCCCCTGTCGCCGATGCCCTCAGCAAACGGCTCGGCAGGCGCGTCGCGCACATCGGCGATTGCATCGGTGAAGCGGTGCAAAAGGCTGTCGCGTCGCTAGAAGCTGGCGATGTCCTGCTCCTTGAGAACGTCCGTTTCTATGCGGAAGAGACAGACAACGATGCCGAGTTTGCGCGACAACTTGCATCCTACGCAGACGTTTACATCAACGATGCGTTCGGAACGGCGCATCGCGCCCACGCCTCAACCGAAGGGGTAACGCACTATCTGAACCCGTGTGCCGCTGGCCTCTTGATGGCGCGCGAGATTTATTACCTCAGCACAACCTTCAATAACCCGGAACGGCCTTATATCGCTATCCTCGGCGGCGCGAAGATATCGGACAAGATTACACTGATTGGGAATTTGCTAGGAAATGTGGATAGCCTCCTAATCGGCGGCGGCATGGCTTACACGTTCTTCGCGGCATCGGGACTGCCTGTCGGCGATTCGCTCGTTGAAACGGAGAAACTTGGCGTTGCGAAATCGCTCATTGAACAAGACGCTTTCGCGAATACTGTCCTCCTACCGCTGGATAACGTCGTCGGCCGCGAGTTTCACGCAGATACCGAAATCCAGATCGCCTACAGCGGGCATATCCGCGATGGATGGCAAGGCATGGACATCGGTGTGCAGACTGTTGCTGCCTTCGGCGAACTGATTGCCGACGCGAAAACCATAGTCTGGAACGGACCGCTCGGTGTCTATGAATTTGAGCGGTTCGCGCAAGGCACCATTGCCATCGCAAAGCACATCGCCGAATCCAACGCAATGAGCATCATCGGCGGCGGCGACTGCGTTGCAGCTGTCCAACAGGCAAGTGTCGCCGACAAGATGACGCATATCTCCACTGGCGGCGGTGCCTCCCTGGAATTTTTGGAGGGCAAACCGCTACCCGGTATCGCCGCGTTAACAGACAAACGATGAAAACACTCATCAGAAACTGAACTTGCGCCAACGGCGTAAGCGGCCCTGGCAGGAAGCCGTTTCTGTCTCAGAAACCCTAACCGAACGCCTCGCGAAATACGAAAAAATGTTTGATAAAATTGTTCCTCGTAGTGAAGACTACGCCAAATGGTATACCCAAGTCATCCGGCAGGCCGAGATGGCGGATTACGCGCCCGTGCGCGGATGCATGGTAGTGCGCCCCTACGGCTTCGCGCTTTGGGAGAACGTCAAAGAGCAGTTGGATTCGCGGTTTAAAGCCAGCGGACACCAAAACGCCGCGTTTCCTCTTTTCATCCCCATGAGTTTCATCGAAAAAGAGGCGGAGCATGTGGAAGGTTTCAAACCCGAACTCGCCATTGTTACGCACGGCGGCGGCAAAAAATTGGAAGAACCGCTCGTCGTCCGCCCCACCTCGGAGACTATCATCGGCTATATGTATAGCCAGTGGATCCAGTCCTACCGCGATCTGCCGGTGCTTATCAACCAGTGGGCAAACGTGGTGCGGTGGGAGATGCGGCCCCGTCTTTTCCTCCGGACGATGGAGTTTTTCTGGCAGGAAGGACACACGGCGCACTCCACACACGCCGAAGCGGAAGAAGAAACCCTCCGCATCCTTGACATCTACACTGACTTCGCGGTTAACGAAGCCGCCATTCCTGTCATCCCCGGCCGCAAAAGCGACAGCGAAAAGTTTCCCGGCGCGCTGACTTCCTATACTATCGAGGCGATGATGGGCGACAAGCGTGGGCTCCAAGCCGGGACCTCGCACGACCTGGGGCAAAACTTCGCCAAAGCGTTTGACATTCAATATCTGGATGCAAACCAGAAGCAGCAGCACTGCTGGACGACCAGCTGGGGTGTCAGCACCCGCATGATAGGCGCGATTATCATGGCACACGGCGATGACCAGGGGTTAGTGCTTCCCCCGCGCCTCGCACCGACACAACTCGTCATCGTCCCGATTACGCCAAAAAACCGCGAGGATGACAAGCAAGCCGTCATGGACGCGGTTGCCAAAATCTGCGAAACGCTAGAGGGAGTTCGTTACCACGTCGACGATAGGCACGACTACTCCCCCGGCTGGCGATTCAACGAGTGGGAGCTCAAAGGCGTGCCGTTGCGCATAGAAATCGGCCCTCGCGACCTGGCGAAAAATCAGGTTGTCCTCGCGCGACGCGATATCCCCGGCCGCGACGGTAAATCGTTTGTCTCAAGCGGCAATGTTGCCAACGAGGTGAACCAGATGCTTGACACCATTCAAGCCGATATGCTGAAACGGGCGACAGCATTCCGCGATGCGAATACTTTTGAACCTACCTCCTACGAAGCGTTTCAGGAAGTTGTGGAAGAGGGGTTCGCGCGCGCACGGTGGTGCGGTAACGAGACTTGCGAAGACAAGGTAAGAGAGGACACGCAGGCTACCATCCGATGCATCCCTATTGAGCAACCCGATGGCGATGGAAACTGCATCGTCTGCAGTGCAGCTGCGGAGGAGATTGCCATCTTCGCGCGGGCGTATTGATTAACATCTGAAAATACCGGTAGGCGCGCTTGCAAAGCGCGCCTACCGGGTTCATTCAACCGAAAAAATATGAGCATACTTGTCAACAAATACACAAAAGTCATCGTCCAAGGCATCACTGGCAGTTCCGGACGTTTCCATACCGAGCAGTGTGCCGCTTACGGCACCCAGATCGTCGCCGGTGCTGTGCCGGGCAGAGGCGGCACCGATGTCAACGGCATCCCGGTTTTCGATACTGTCGCCGAAGGCGTTGAAGCAACCGGCGCGAATACTTCCATGATTCTCGTTCCCGCGCGATTCGCCGCCGATTCAGTGATGGAAGCCGCCGCTGCCGGTGTCAATCTGATCGTCTGTATCTCCGAACACATCCCGGTTCTGGATATGGTGCGCGCGAAAGCGTATTTAGCAGCGCGCTTACAAAGCGCGCCTACCGGTACCGTACTACGTCTCATCGGACCGAACTGTCCGGGCATTATTACCCCGGGCGAATGCAAGATCGGCGTGATGCCAGAGTTCGCCTATAGTCGCGGCAACGTCGGCATCGTCTCTCGAAGCGGCACGCTGACTTACGAGGCGGCGTTCCAACTCAAGCAACTCGGCATCGGGCAATCGACCTGCGTCGGTATCGGCGGAGATCCGGTGATTGGCACAAACTTTGTCGATGTCCTTCGGCTTTTTGAAGAAGATGCCGAGACGCACGCCGTTGTGCTCATCGGCGAGATTGGCGGGGCAGCCGAAGAGACAGCGGCGGAATTCGTAAAGAACTCCATGACGAAGCCTGTCGTCGGTTTTATTGCGGGACAAACCGCGCCTCCCGGCAAACGGATGGGACATGCCGGCGCGATTATCTCCGGAGGAAAAGGCACTGCCGCCGAGAAAATTGCGGCACTTGAAGCCTCTGGCATCGTTGTAGCAGAAAGCCTTGCAACTATCGGGCACACCGTCGCTAGCGTTTTGGCATAGGTTGTTTAAACCACGGATTTACATCAAATGTATCTCAGCAGATTAGATTGGGACAACTATCGCGTTGAACTTACGGCATAAGACAGAATAGAACCTTATGAAAACCTTGCAAGTCCCAGAGTTCTCGACTTGAGACAGTGCACAAACGCGCGATTCGGGTTGCAATTCTGCCGGAAATCGCCGAAAAACTCAGGCAAAGAGCGCGCGCCCAAGACGTATCCATTGAAACGCTAGTGAATATCCTTTTGAGTGATTCCCTCTCCGAACGCCTTTAACCGTAGGGCGAGGGCCTGTCCCTCGCCATGCACGGCTCTTCGCGAAACAGCAAATGAAAAAAGACATCCGTTACCTGCACACCAAAAAACAGCGGCACGAACCCATCACCGTGCTAACCTGCTACGATTACCCCACCGCCTGCCTGCAAGAGAAAGCCGGGATTGACATCATCTTCGTCGGCGACAGCGTCGGTACGAATATCCTCGGCTACCAAAGCGAGACGGAGGTGACGATGGCGGATATGCTCCACCACTTGAAAGCCGTTCGCCGCGGCGTGACAGATGCCTACCTCCTCGTAGATCTTCCGTTTGCGGCAGACCGGAAGCCGGCCCAAGCTGTCACAAACGCGAACCTTTTTGTATCGCACGGCGCAGATGGGGTGAAATTGGAGGGCGGTATTGAAAAAGTGCCGATTATCGCCGCCTTAACCGAAGCCGGCATCGAGACATGCGCGCACATCGGGCATAATCCGCAAATCCACGGCACGAAAGCCGCCACGCACGGAAAAACAGTTGCGAAGGCGAAGCAGCTCATTAAAGCCGCTGGCGCGCTCACCGAGGCTGGCGCGAAACTCATAGTGCTGGAAAAAATCACCGAAGAGGTGAGTCAACTCATCACGGAAAGCGTCTCTATCCCAACCATCGGCATCGGTGCAGGGCGGTTTTGCGACGGACAAGTGCTGGTAATCAATGACATCTTGGGCATAGGACCGGCTTTCAAGCATGCTAAACGGTATCAGGAGTATGGCAGTTTGACGTTTGAAGCGATTTGCCGATATAAGGAAGAGGTTGAAGGCGGCGATTTCCCGATAGATGCCAATGTTGCGCATATTGCGCCTGATAAATTGGCCCGAGTCCGAAAGTGGTTGCAATTGCCGGAATCATCCGTTTCAAATCAAAGGCATCCAGCGAGGCAATAAAATATTGCACCTCACGTTCCACCCAGAACGCCTTCATTGGGCGAACAGCAGACGCGAAAGAGAAAGCAACCTATTGCATCACTTCACAAAACGTGAGTCTCATCACTGATGCTATTGTTGCCTTCGCAATTGCTTCCCAAAACCATCGGGATGATTTCAGACGCATCTTTGAAAAGATTGAGGCACTCCGATGAAAACCAACCGCATCATCACCGGCGATGCCTGCCACGAATTACCCAAACTCTCTGACGCTTCATTCCAAGCCATCATCGCGGACCCGCCTTATTATAACGTCCTCACCGACGAGGCATGGGATACTCAATGGGACTCTGAAGAGGCTTACCTCGCCTGGGCCCTCCACTGGGCACGGGAGTGCATGCGGCTGCTAAAACCAGATGGACTCTTCTTCTGCTTCGGGCAACTCGGCAAACGCGAACATGTCTTCATCCATCTCATGTCGCGCCTCTGCAACGAATTTCAGTTTCATGACCTGGTTATCTGGGACCGGGCGGTGGGATACAACGAACGCCGCGATAGTTTCACACCTGCATACGAGATGATCCTCGTGCTTCGCAAAAACGAGCAGGTGAAATTCATCAAGGATGCTGTCCGTATCCCTTACGATAAGCAGACGATTGCCGCCTATCTCAAAGATACCCGCTACAAAAACAAAACCGCACGGCATCAGCATCTGCTAGCGGGCAAATACGCGACAAATCTGCTGCGGGTGCCGAGTTTGAAGGGTTCATCCAAAGAGAAGTGCGGGCATCCGAGTCAGAAGCCCTCTGGGCTCATTGAGAAGCTAATCCGCTGTTCAACAGAGGCAGGAGACGTGGTGCTCGATCCGTTTTTAGGTTCAGGGACGACAGCGGTTGTTGCGCAGGACTTGGAAAGAGCCTGGTTGGGAATAGAAATTAACCCGCGCTATGTGAAAATGGCGACGCGGCGGTTAGAGGGACGGCTACTCTAATCAACCTAGCGAATGTTCCAATGAAAAATCAGATTAAGGCACGCGAACCTTCGGGTAGGACAGACGCAGCACAAACCCGGTAGGCGCGGTTTGAAACCGCGCCTACCGGTGAGGCATGATGGCATTTGCGTCCAGAAAAAAACGGCGGATAGAGAAAGCCCCTCTTACACTCGCGAAAAATCAACAGTTCAGAAAATTCCGCAACAGCTCCTTCCCTGCCACCGTCAGGATAGACTCCGGATGAAACTGCACACCCCAAACAGGCAGCGTCTCATGCCGAAGCCCCATGATTTCACCCTGGTCCGTCCATGCCGTGACTTTCAGGCACTCTGGCAACGTTTCTCGCTTCACGATGAGCGAGTGATAGCGCGTCGCCTCAAACGGGTTATCTAACCCTTCAAACAACTCCGTGCCATCGTGCTCGACGAGGGAGGTTTTGCCGTGCATCAGCCGGTCTGCACGGACTACCTCCCCGCCGAAAACCGCGCCGATGCACTGATGCCCCAAGCAGACTCCTAAAATCGGCACTCTGCCCGCAAAATGACAGATGACATCGTTCGAGATGCCGGCTTCTGTCGGCGTGCAGGGCCCCGGCGAGATGACGATGCGTTCCGGTGCCAGCGCATCCAACTGAGCCAATGTCACCTTCCTGCTCCGATGCACCTGCAATTCCGCACCCAACTCGCCGAGATACTGCACGAGGTTATAGGTGAATGAGTCGTAGTTGTCAATCATCAAGACCATGGTTTTTTCTCCTTTGGCATGTATAAGCGGCAGTTTGTGCTACCCTTCGTCAATCGCCTGCATGACGCGCAACGTCTCCGACAC
>PYJE01000178.1 GCA_003635305.1 Candidatus Poribacteria bacterium
GCGGAGAAAGTCCTCCAGATTGACAACCATTCTGTCCTCGCAATCTCCGGTTCTCCCGCAATTGCCTACGAAATCGCGCGGATATTGGAGCATTCCTTCCAATACTTCCGCCGCAGCCAACTCCAAGAGTTGAGCCTAGAAGGCAAACTGCGGATGTTATCGCGGCTGATTCGGGATAACCTCGCCATGGCACTCCAAGGCATCGGCGGTGTCATCCCAATCTTTGCGATTTACGACGCAAACAAGCAATCCGAATCCCCCGGCGCGCACGAGCAGACAACAGAAAACAGCGGCAAAATCTTCTTCTACGATGCCCTCGGCGCACACTTCGAGAACGTCGATTTCGCCACGACTGGCTCCGGCTCCATCTGGATCCGTGGTGTCCTACGCTATCTCAACCAATGGGGAGAAACGCGCTTGGAAGAGATGGACGAACAGCACGCCACGATTACCATCTTGCGGCTCCTTGACACCGCAAGCGAATACGACGCGGCGACAAGCGGCTACAACGCAAAGTCGCAAATCTTCCCAACGGTGAAGACTGTCACAGGCGACGGTGTCCAAACCCTCACCGATGACTATCTTGAGGAATGCTACGCGCAATGCTATCCGCAATAACGCATTCCACCGGTAGGAGGGACATCCTTGTCCCGATACCATGTTCACCCGTAGGAGGGACATCCCGGTCCCGATACTCTGGCGAGTTTGACTTAAGGAGACAACGTGAAAAAGAAAGAAAACGTAGTCACAAGCCTAACCGTGGATGTCCTAGGTGATGTCTTACCACGCGCCGCAGGATGGGAAGTCGAAGAACAAGAAAACGTCCTAGACAGGAGCGCGAAACATCCCGACATCGTCGTGACACGGTTAGGACACGAAACCGTGGCCATCGATGCCAAATGGCAAGGTGATGCAAACCGCGGAGAGGCAAATCTCAAGGAGGTCTGCGCAAAATACAGAGGACAAACACTCACTACCGATTTCCGCGGCAAAAGCGCAGCTTTAACGACAGTGATGGTGATTCGGTATCCCCAAACCTTCAAACCGCTAAGGCGATGGGAACTCATCGAAGCTGTCAAAGCCGCCGCCGACATCGAATATGTACTCGTCGGTTTGTCAAAAGGCGCGGATTACCGATTTCCCCAACACGGTTTCGCTAGCGGAACGCTGAGTGACATCGCCAACGCCATTCGGTTCGGCGCAGTGCCCAGCGCGCGCATCCAAGATGCCGCGGAACAAATGGGAGATGCCGTGAAAGGCGCAGCCAGTGAATTACACAAAGTCGCTACCCAACGTAAAGCCGTAGCCGCCGGATTAAATGAGATTTTGGACGGTGACTGTGGTGAGTACGGTGAGCAGATGGCCCGAGTCGGATGCTTGATTATCATGGACGCATTCGTCTTTCAAAATTCCCTCGCCGGGAAAACTCAGATGGAAACGGTGCGGCCACCCGCCTATTACAAAACAAACGGCATCGATTTGGCGGAAGTCGCACGCGATTGGGATGCCATCCTTAAAGTCAACTACCATCCCATTTTCAACGATGCACGGCGGATGCTAGATGCAGCTCTCTGCTACGATGAAGAAAAAGCCGAGACAGTCTTGGCTGAACTGTGCAACTCCGCCTGCGAACTGATTAAGTCACATCTGCCACAAATCCACGAACTGGCAGGCGAAGTATTCCAAACGCTGCTCGTGGACAGGAAAGAGGTGAAGGCGAACTACACACTGCCAGAGAGCGCGACGCTGATATCCGCACTCGCATGTCCAAGTCTACCGGAAAATGCAACGCTTGAGACGCTGCCCAAAGTGGCCGACTACGCCTGCGGAACCGGTGCCTTGCTGAACGGCGTTTACAAACGCATCCAACACTTGTGGGAAGAACAGAAAAGCGAGAGCAGTGTCGGCATCCACCGCTACATGCTGGAGAACAATCTGGCGGGTTGCGATGTCTTCTCTCACTGCACCCACCTGACGTTCTCGGCGATGGCAAGCGCGCATCCCACAGTGACACTCGGCGCAACACGGGTTATCACCGCCCCGTTTGGTAAAATCGGTGAAGGCGATTTTAAGACAGGTTCGCTGGAATTGCTAGATAATCAAATGCTATTTGACGCACTAGAGGCGGAAGGCAAGAAAGTGAGCGGCTCAGAAGAAGCAGTGGCAGAACTCAAACGCGAGTTCCCCCACGGCGAAATGGACATCGTCATCATGAACCCCCCGTACCTGACGACAGGTGCAGACATGGCCACCAAGAAAGGTAAACAGGTTTTTGGATCTGAGTTCCGCAGCAAGGAAGAGCAGCTGCAGATGTTGGCGGAGCTTCGGAAGAAGCAAACACAGTACGGACATGGCAAAGTTCCCTACTCCTATTTCGTGGAACTTGCGCATCGCAAATTGCGTAAGGGAGGTCGGATGGCAATAATCTTGCCTGCGACGATTTTAACGAGTGCACCGTTTAAGAAAATCCGCACGTTGTGGGCGACAGACTACCACAACGTGAAGGTGGTGACGATTGCGCAGTATAGCGGACACGACAGCGCGTTTTCCGCCGAAACGAACTTGGCAGAATGCATAGTCATCGCCGACAAGGGTGTGGGTGAGAACACGGGACGAGCAACGTTCGTCTGCTTGAATGAGCGTCCACAGAGCCTATTGGATGCTAGCGAGATTGCCTCCCGAATCCTAGTTTGCAAGACGCTGCGGAAACAGGAGGATATCCCCACAGGGGGTGAGCCGATTTACATCGGTGAGAAGGTTATCGGGCAATTCATGGACTGTCCTATTAACTATGGGGAGTGGAGCGCAACACGACTGCGAGGCATGGCATTACAACAGACTGTGCATCAGTTAGTAAAGGGTAAATTGCACATGCCGTTGGAGCCTGCAAGCGTCCCAGTGCCTATCTGCAACATTGGCGACATTGCAGCGGTGGGATATGACTGCGCCACGATTAAGGGTAAACATAGCGGTGCACTCAATATCCACGCAGGGCTTGACGTTGAGGGCTACGATGCCTTATGGCACGTTAATTGTGAGACTCAGCGGGCCATGGTTTCACAACACGACTCAAAACTTCAGATTCGGGTTGGTGAAGAAGAAAGAGCACATAGGATGTTGGCACTTGCTAGTTGCACTCACTACCACACCCATTTGCGCTACACTGCCAATTCCATGTTTGCGCCTTGGACATATGTGCCTACGGTTGGGGTGACTTCCATCAAAAATCTGGCATTGCATGAGACGCGCTGGAATGCCGCGTGGACACTGTGGACAAATTCAACGTTTGGATTATTGGGACACTGGGCAACCGCTGGCAAGCAGCAGGCCGGGCGCGGTAGGATGACACTGAAAACGCTGAAGCACGTCCCCACGCTGGATGTCCGTGAACTCTCCGACGCGCAGTTGGAAGCCGCTGAACGGGTATTCGCCGATTTGAAACATGCGCGGATGCTGCCATACAACGAATGCCGTTATGATGCTTGGCGGCATATCCTCGATGCGCGGTTGTTGACAGAAGTTTTAGGAATTACCAACCCCGCCGTGCATAAGGCGATGCAGAAACTGCGAACACTGCTGTGTCAAGAACCAAGCATCGCCGGGGATAAAGATAGCGTCGCAGACCTCGCTGCGGAGGCAAAAAAGCACGGTTACACCGACGACACCGCAGCCCTAACAACGCAGCAATTAGCATTACAAATGCGCGGCATCGAGTTACCCGATGCGGCCGCAGAATTTGAAAAGGCAAAGGCGGAACGCAAGGCAAGAGCCGCCGCCTAGCCGAATTAATAAGCAATCGCAAAGGAAAAATATGCGAGACGAACCCTATCGCTGGATAGAAGCAATTCAAGACAGGCGGGATTATATCGAAGACCAGCTCCGACTCGGCAGCCCCGTTGTCGGACTCGGCTATAACGAAGGCATGGTGCTGCTGACTGTCGGCAGAGGACAGCGGAAGATCTTTGAAGTGCATGACCGGATTGCACTCTCCGCCATCGGCCACCCGGCGGATATTGAACGCCTCCGGATGCTTGTGACAGATACCGCCAGCGTCCAAGGCTTTCAAAATGCAACGGAGGATGTCAACCTCCATCGTTTGACAAACTTTGTATTGGCGCATACCTTCAAACAAGCGTTTGAGTCCATCGTCGGGGAGGCGTTCATCATCAAAATGTTGCTCGCCGAACTCGGCAACGCGCCCGAACAAAACCGATGGACATTGATTAACTACGACGGTAACGTCCGGACAGACACCGTGGCTTCAGTCATCGGCGGCACGGAGGTAATTGAGGAGCGGATGCAAAACTACCTTGCCAACGCACCCGCGCAAACGGCTCTGGATTTAAACGCCGCGTTGCAATTCGGGCTAGAAACGTGGGCAGTCGGCAGAGAATTAAGCCTCCGTGACAGCGAAGAGCCGGAAGAAGAGTTTGACATTGACGCGACGCAGCTGCGCGCAATCGTTGACGACGCACTGGAAGATGGCGCGATTGAAGCCGGTGTTTTAGAGACAACGCAGCGCGGCCCAAGCAAATTCCGCCTCCTCAGCCCCGAAGAAATTGAGGCAGCACTAGCGGCATGGAATTAACAAACACAGCCCATAGGGGGCCGATATCGCACCACCTGCGCACCACCTGCGACATCGTCAAATAATCGGTTAATTCTCTCCATCTGTAGCATCGAAACCCGAGTCATCGACAACGTCGATGACGGATTACGTCAAGTCACGTAATTGTTCCCGGCCTCCTCATCAAACGCATTGCGAACTATGAAAGAACGTAGCATCGAAAACCGAGTCGAGATGAAGCGCGCTTGGAAAGCGCGCCTACCGAATGCGAACTATGAAAGAACGTAGCATCGAAACCCGAGTCATCGACAACGTCGATGACGGATTACGTCAAGTCACGTAATTGTCCCCGGCCTCCTCATCAAACGCATTGCGAATTACGAAAACGCGAACTATGAAAAATCGAATCTTTGGGATTGAAACAGAATTTGGCTGCATGATGCAACAGGAAGGTGCCCGCGGCACTTCCGAAGGTGTCGCAGCGCGCGTGCGCGACTATGTCTTCAACGCGCTCGAACTCGGCATCCGCGATATCCACTATCGCGACTGGGGAGAACCACCCGGCAACGGCGGCTTCCTCTTCAACGGCGGCCGCCTTTACATTGACATGGGGCACCTTGAATACGCCACTCCCGAATGCGGTTCGCTGTTCGACCTCATCGCTTACGACAAAGCGATAGAGCGCGTCATCGTCAAAATTTTAGATGGCACCGGGTTACGCACCGCCTTCTTCAAAAACAACATAGATCACTTCACGGGCGCGACGTTTGGCTGTCACGAAAACTTCCAGATGAGCCGAAAAGTGCCGTTCTATAAAATCGTCATCCCGACGCTCATGGCGTTCTTCGTCACCCGACAGATTTACGCCGGTGCCGGCAGAGTCGGCGCACACGATGAAATGGGCGAATACGCCGGAATCTATGGCGACTTCGAGGACTTTCCCGACTACCAGATCTCGCAACGCGCAGACCACATCGTCACCGAAATTTACGAATGGATTCAGTTTAGCCGCGCCATCATCAACACGCGCGATGAACCGCTCAGCGATTTCACGAAATACCGCAGACTTCATCTGCTCGTCGGCGATTCCAATATGTCGGAATTCGCAACCGCACTGAAAGTCGGCAGCACCGCGCTCCTACTCGCCGCCCTGGAGGAATTCCATCAGAAACACGGGGAGAAACTGCCGCTCCCCAATCTCGTCCTCGCCGATCCGGTTTACGCCATTCGACAAGTATCGCGAGACAGCACACTTGACTGGACACTGGAATTGATAACCAGCGAAACCGTCCGCGCTATAGACTTGCAGCGCGAATACCTCCATTTCGTCCAAAAATATGTCCCAACCACTCAAGACTCGGAAACTGAGTGGGTGTTAACCGAATGGGAACGGGTGCTGGACGACTTGGAGAAGGACTGGCAGCTCGCCACCGACCGGGTTGATTGGGCAGCAAAGAAAATGCTCCTTGATACGTTCATCGCGGAGGAAGGCCTCGACTGGGATGATCCGTGGATTAAGAGCCAAGACCTGGCATACCACAACATCCACCCGGAGAGCGGACTTTACTATGCCTTGGAAGAACAAGGCTTCATGCAACGCGTCGTCACGGATGAGCAGATTGAGCACGCTATTGAGAACGCACCGATGGATACGCGCGCCAAGGTCCGCGCGTTTCTCATGCACAACCTCCACGAAAATCGGATGCCGTGCATCGTGGATTGGCATCACGTTTACGCCGGACACACCGAATGTTTTGAGACAAAAGAGCCATTTGATACCGATTTGTCAGCGGCGCGCCGATGGATTAAGAGACTCCGAAAATTGCGCAAATAGAACTGACGCAGCATGCAGCCCGTAAGCGCGGTTTCCAACCGCTTTTTCGTCTGCCTCGGAGAGAACCGCCCGTGGAATCTAGCGCGGGAGCCTGTCCTCGTCAACGCGGGAGTGGACAGCGGATTGGTATAGCGATGTCTACGTAGAGCGTAGCGCGGGGGCCTGTCCCCCGCGAACGTGAAGCCAACTTCTGTCCCGAAGAGCGCGTGGATAGCGTAGCGCGGGGGCCTGTCCCCCGCGAACGTGTTTTTGTCGGAAGATAACGGACGCACCCCGCTTCGGCGTAGCGCGGGGGCCTGTCCCCCGCGAACCCTGCAATGCAGAACCCATTTTGATGAAAAGCCTAGCTGACTTTGACGCAGAAACCGAACACTAAATCTCTCTGGTTTCTCCAACATTCAATATGATAAAATAGTGTTGTCACTGCAAAAAAATGCTTGACATCATCCTACAAAAAAGGTATCATTTTCTATGGCGCAACAATACGACAACACTGTCAAATATATCATGTTTGAACACGCCGACGAATTCGCAAAGTTCGTCCTCGGCGACGTAAACGTCAAGGTGCTCGCGAACCTTGAATCGGAACAGGCAACGCTCAAAGCACATCGGACAGACTGCACTATGCGCGTGCAGTTCCCCGATGAAATCGCCATTTTACACACCGAGGTGCAAACCCACACCAGTGGCAAACCGATTTGGTTACGCCTTGCCGGCTACAACGGCTTTCTCAACCACGCCCATGAGATGAACGTCTATTGCAACGTCCTTTATCTGCATCCGAATGCAGGACGGAACGACACCGGACTCTACGAATATGGGCGCGGCACGGACTACGAATTCAAACTCCGCTACAAGGTGATTCGACTGGCGGATTTTGAAGGCGAAGCCATCTTAGAGATGCAGGCACCGGGGCTGTTGCCCTTCACACCGTTGATGAAACCCCCGGCAGGGATGCATCCCGAGCGGTGGTTAGAGCGATGTTTAGATGAGATAGGGACATCTCGGACAGACGAGGTGACGCGGCACCATTTATTTGAGGCGGCGGGTGTTTTGGGCGGATTGATTCACGATCCGCGCCGTATCCGCCATTTCTTACCGGAGGAGATCATGTTAGAATCCGCTTTTGTCCAACTTTACATGGAAGAGGCGCGCGACGAAGGAAGGGACGAGGGGAGAATGGAAGCCATGACTGACGCTATCTTGGCGTTGCTTGGCACGCAATTCCATCCCGATGCCGTGCAGGCTTTGAAACCAACACTGGTGGAAATTAAAGATTTGCAACATCTCCAGCAGCTGCATCTCGCCGCCGCGCGCTCCGAGAGCCTCGAAGCGTTCATGCAGAACCTCGGCAAATAGGCGCACACGCAAACCAAACACCCATCTTTGGTTGGGCAGGTTCGCGCCGTATCCGCCATTTCTTACCGGAGGAGATCATGTTAGAATCCGCTTTTGTCCAACTTTACATGGAGGAAGCACGAGACAAAGGAAGGGACGAGGGGAGAATGGAAGCGAGAATCGACGACATTTTGGCGTTGCTCGGACTGCAATTCCATCCCGATGCCGTGCAGGCTTTGAAACCCACACTGGCGGAAATTAAAGATTTGCAACGACTCCAGCAGTTGCTCCTCGCCGCCGCGCGCTCCGAGAGCCTCGAAGCGTTCATGCAGAACCTCGGCAAATAGGCGCACACGCAAACCAAACGTCTTATCCTCATAAGACTTCCGTAACGTTACGGAATGTTTCGGTAGGATTGCTACCGAAACCCGAATTCAGACAGGGAGAACTTACCATGTTATCCAAGGAACGCAGCTTGCAACAACGGCGCAAGCGGATGCGGCAAACAACTGGCATTGCACCAGCAAACGCTCCCGAACGCTTTGCGCCAATACAAAAGACTGACTGCGAAGGATTTTACCGCAGAGATTTTATCAAGGCAGGCGTGCTCGGCTTATTCGGGCTCAGCCTCACCGATTTGTTCCGCATGAAAGCCACGGCAAATCCGACGACAGAAGCGCACGGAGAAACGGTTTCACAATCGCTTGCAGCCGAAGGCACAGCGAAATCGGTTATCCTCCTATGGCTAGGCGGCGGACCGAGTCACCTTGATATGTGGGACCTGAAGCCGGAAGCACCCGAAGAAATCCGTGGGCTTTTCAAGCCGATTTCCACTAACGTTCCCAGCATCCAGATCAGCGAGCACATGCCGAAACTCGCACAACAGATGGATAAACTGTGCATTATCCGTTCAATGACATCGCCGGAAGCGGCGCACGAACGCGGCACGCACTACATGATGACAGGCTATCAACCGCTACCCGGCTTCGCCGTGCCGGGGTACGGTGCCGTCGTCTCCAAACTCAAGGAGCAGCGGAGTGCCTTGCCGCCCTACATCGCCGTTCCCGCCCCGGTCGCGTACGGCGGCGGCGGATTCCTCGGCGCATCCCTCGCACCCTTCTCACCCGGCGGAAACCCGGCGAACAAGAACTTCAAGGTGCGCGACTTACAGCCGCCGAAGGGTATCTCCTTTGAACGCGTTGAACGCCGACGCTCCCTGCGGCAAGCCGTCGATGCCGCCTTCAAAAAGTATGAGACAGGCAACCCGACAGCGAAGGCAGTGGATAATTTCTACACCGCCGCTTACAATCTGATGAGCTCCTCCGACGCGCGCGCCGCGTTTGAACTCAACAACGAACCGGGCAGCATGCGCGATGCGTATCAGCGTAATTCCTTCGGACAGAGCTGCCTCCTCGCAAGAAGACTGGTAGAAGCAGGTGTCAACTTCGTCACCGTCAGCAACGGCGGCTGGGATAACCACAACAGCATTTTCTCCACGCTGCCCGGTAAACTCTCGCAGTTTGACCGGACAGTGGCGACGCTTGTTGATGACCTGGGGAACCGCGGGCTTCTTGACACCACGCTTGTCATCGCAATGGGAGAATTCGGCAGAACGCCGGTTATCAACCGGAACGGCGGCCGGGACCACCACTCGCGCGTTTTCTCCATCATGTTAGCAGGCGGCGGCGTGCAGGGCGGCCAAGTCATCGGCGCGTCCGACCCGAGCGGCATGGAACCAGCCGAAACACCGGTGCGCCCCGAAGATCTCTCGGCGACTATCTACCAGAGCCTCGGCATCGATTACAACCAAAGCCTAGAATCGCCTGACGGTGTCCGCATTGTGCTTTCGCGCGGCGGCAGACCGGTTCGCGGCGTTCTGGCGTAATTGCAACCGGTAGGCGCGCTTGCAAACCGCGCCTACCCTAGCCAACATGAAACCACCATATCATTGAGAATCGTATCAAGGGGCAAATGAAAACCGCGCCTACCCTAGCCAACATGAAACCCTATCTCCTCGTCTTAATGCTGCTGTTGCTCACCACACCCGTGTACGCAGCGCAATCGCCCATCTGGACACTCCAATTCAGTCCAGACGGGAAGACCATCGCTGTCGGCAAATATCAGTGGATTGAGGTGTGGGATATAGAGACACAGCGGCTCATCCATACCTACGAACCGCACGCCAGCGCAGTGCGATGCCTGACGTTTTCGCGCGACGGAAAGACATTGTTCGCGGGCGGCGGCTTAGCCGCGCAAAGCGGCGAACTCCGCATCTGGGATGTCGCGTCTGAGGAACTGCTCAACACGCTTGAAATTCACGCCGATACGATTGAATCCATCGCCATCAGCCCTGACGAGACGAAATTGTTAACGGCGAGCATGGACGAATACAGTGCTATCCTCAACATCGCGCAAGAAGCGGAAGTGGGGAACGAAACGACGACATGGCTCAGCCAACACGTCGGGCGCGTGCTTTGCGCCCTGTATCATCCTGACGGCACCTACTTTGCAACAGGCAGTGAGGATAAAACGATTAAGGTCTGGCATCCTGAAAACCACACCGTCCTCATCAATTTTGATGGCAATGACGAGGCAGTCTACAGCCTCGCTTACGCCGCAGGCGATGAACTCATTGTCTCCGGTTCCGCTGATAACACCATCCGTTCATGGCGTGTGACAGTCGGAGGAACCTCGGGGCCCGAAGCCTACACCGGCGCGCTAGTTCGTGAATACAATGGGCACCAGGGCCCCGTCTACAGCGTTGACTGTGGGATGTGGAATAACCAGGAGATTATCGCCTCTGGCAGCGCGGATACTTCCGTAATCATTTGGAATCTGCGTTCCGGCAACCGTCGCCGCACCTTTGACGAGTCTACCGATGCCGTTTACGCCGTGCAACTCAGTCCAAACGGACGACTCGTCGCCGCGGGGGGACGTGATGGCGTAGTCCGCATCTGGCATATCGGCAACTCGCAATTAATCCACGAGTTCAAGGAGGAGTGAGATGAGAAAGAGCACCGTCTTTTTACTATCCGTTATCTTCCCTGGCCTCCTTTTTGCGCAAGGAAACCAGCCGCGCCTTAATTCCCTGTTCCCCGCAGGCGGACAAGTCGGCACCACAGTCGAAATGAAAGTGCAAGGTTCAGATTTAGAGGGCGCGCATACTCTTATCATTGAGGGAGAACCCGGCATCACAGGCGAACTCCACGCGGGCGGCGGCGAAATCGATAACACCCATCAACCTGTCTTTGAAGCGAATTGTGGGCAGTGCCACGAACTCCGTTCCCCCAATAACCGCTCCATGACATCGGCACAGTGGGAAGCCACCGTGCAACGGATGATTGCGGAAAAAGGCGCAGAAATTCGCGCTGATGACGCGCGCAAAATCATCGACTATCTCAAATCGGCGGCGAGAGCCAGCGGCGGGTTGACTGCACAACTATCCATCTCCCCAGATGCACCCATCGGACTGCGCGAGGTGCGAATCGTCGGTAAAAACGGCACCTCCACCGCCTGGCCCTTTGAAGTCAGCCACACCGATGAGACGCTTGAGACAGAATCGAATAATCTCCCCGAAGCCGCCACCGTCATCCAACTGCCCCGCATCATCAACGGCGCAATCAACCCCGGCGGCGACGAAGATTACTACGTTTTTGAAGGCGTTAAAGGCGAACGATGCGTTTTCAGCGTGAAGGCGTATCGCCTCAACAATGTGAGCCAGCAGTTTTTCAATCCCACGCTGTCGTTGTTCGATGCAACCGGCACCGAACTCGCGCGGAACAACGGGTTCTATAGCCTCGACGCGCTTATTGACTGCACATTGCCCGCGGATGGCACATATCTCCTCCGCCTCCGCGATCTGCTTTATCGCGGCAACCCAGACGCAGTCTATCGCTTGACATGCGGTGTAATCCCTTACAATACCTATCTTTTCCCTCCCGCCGGAAAAATAGACGAAGTTATTCAAGCGAAAATCGGCGGCGAAAATTTGCCCGAAACGGAATGGCAGGTTGAACTTGACAGCCAACCCGGCATCAAACACATCCGCACCCCTTACGGCATCTTCCCGTTCATCGCCAACAACTTCCCCGAAGCAGTGGAAGAAACGCGCGAGCGCGCAGTTGCGGCATCGGACAGAGGCGCGTCCGACGGTGGCAGCAGCGAATCCGAAATCCTTTTTGAGACGAAATGCACGGCGTGCCACGAACTCCGCTCACCCGCTAATCGCGCGCTATCCGCAGACGAATGGACGCAAACCATCACACGCATGGCGGCGAAAGAGAACGCCGACATCACACCGACAGAACGCGCACGGATCAGCGCATTCGTCGCACAAGAAGCACGCCGACTCGGCGAACTCATCGCACTGCAACTTGAACACGCGCAAGAGTTTGTCACACCCGGCGGAATTAGCGGCCGCATTTCAGAACTGGGCGAAGTAGACTATTATCGGTTTACCATATCAGAAGGCGCGCAACTCGGACCGTGGTGGGTAATCCACCCGTTTGATAACACCAACGAAACCGGATTTGACACCGTATACCCGCCGGAAGTGGAGATAGATTTTGACAAGGAATACGTTGGCAAAGATGGCCGAAAAATCGGGTGGTACCGCACGAATCGGAGAGGCGAAAACCTGTTCTCCAACGTCCCTGAAGACGATGTCACCGGCTACGCCGTAACCTTCCTAGAATCTGAACGGGAACAGGACTATCTCTTATCCCTCGGCTCCGACGATACAATCAAAATCTGGGTAAATGACCGGCTCATTTTCAGCAAATATGTGCATCGTCCACTGCGGCGTGCAGACGATGTCATCCAACTGCCAGTGAAAAAGGGCAAAAACAAGATTCTCTTCAAAATCACTAACGGCTATGGCCCCTGGGGGTTTTTCGCCGACATCGGCGGGTATTCTATTGAACTCTCCGCTGAACGGTTGAATTCGCCGCTCAGTCCCTCCCTCACTCTGCTCAACGCAGCAGGGGAAGTGCTGGCAAATAACGCCGGCGCAGGCGGCAGACGGAACGCCATCATCGATTATAGTTTCACGCAACCGGGCATCTACGCTGTCCGCATTGAGGACATCGCCGGCAAAGGCGGCGCGGGATACATCTACCATCTCAACGTTCGTCCGACGACTCCCGATTTCGCTATCTCTGTCACACCGGATAACCCGAACGTCGGCAGGGGCGGCACCGTGCTTTTGGAGGTATCTTTGCAACGCCGCGTCGGGTTCACCGAACCCATCCGCCTCTCCGTTGGAAACTTGCCGGCTGGCATCACCGCAAGTGAGAGCGCGATTCTCGCCAGTGGCGGCAACAACGTCGGTTATCTCACCTTAACCGCTGCACATGACGCTGAGTTAGCGCATAGCGTCGTTGAGGTTGTCGGCACCGTGACGACTGCCGCCGGACAGACTATACAGCGCGCGGCGACTCCCATCGAGAGCTACCGCATTCAAAACAATCCGTTGACAGTGCAACGGAAAAATGTCGTCGTCAGCGTGACAGCTTCGCCGCCGGTGCGGCTCTCAACCTTGCCAGAGGAAATTACGATAACCCCCGGTAGCCCGGTGGACATCGTCGTCAAAGTGGAACGGCAATCTGGCAATCGCCAAAACTTGAACCTCACCGCTGTCGGCTTGCCGAACGGTGTGCGGCTCCAGCGACGCACGACTGTCCTCCAAAAGCACCAGAACAAGACGACATTGACGCTTGTGCCGAACATCATCGCCACCGGCAGCAACGAATTGCGGCGCAATCCGTTCATCGGCAATCCGCAAACGTTGCCCTATACCGTCGTCATCAACGCCGCCCTCGGCCAGCGGCGCATCGCGAGTAGCCCAGCAATAAAGTTATGGCTCGGCACTGAGCCAACGGTGCCTTAACCGGAAAATCCAGTAGGAAATCCCTCCCGGGCTCGATGCACCGGAGGCGAAACCTCCTGGGCTTGACACTACAAAACTATCGGGACAAGGATGTCCCTCCTACAACCGAAACCGGAAAACCCAGTAGGAGAGCCCTCCCAGTCTCGATGCACCTTCTCTGCACAATAGCAGCGAAACAACGCATTGCAAAAAATAAAAAATGTCAGGATACTATAGAGCTCCAACAATTGCACAAGATACCATTGTTTTTGTCTGTGAAGACGATTTGTGGACTGTCCCTGTCAGCGGCGGTATCGCGCGGCGGCTCACGTCAAACCTCAGCGCGGTAGGTTCACCCCGCTTATCTCCAGATGGAAAACGCCTTGCCTTCGCTGGAAGTGAGGAGGGGCCCACAGAAGTCTACGTTATGCCAGCCCTCGGCGGCGAAGCCAAACGGCTCACCTATCAAGGCAGCAACGTCAGCATCGTTGATTGGGTTCCAGGGCAGACCGGCATCTACTACGCCAGCAGCGCGGGTTCAGCGTTTGATCCGTGGATATGGAGTGTCCCCGCTGAAGGCGGTGAACCGAAACGCCTCCCCTACGGGCCCGCTAATCACATCACTTTCTGCGAAGAAGGCGGCGTTATCCTCGGCAGATTAACCCGCGATCCGGCCCGATGGAAACGCTACCGCGGCGGCACCGCCGGACAAATCTGGATCGACCGGGATTGCAACAGCTTCTTCCAACTCCTCACACCTGCCGATGGAAATTTCACTACGCCGATGTGGATAGGCGAACGCGTCTATTTTATTTCAGACCACGAGGGAGTCGGAAACATCTATTCCTGCCTCCCAAGTGGCGACGATTTGCAACGCCATACACACCACGAAGACTATTACTGCCGAGCGGCGCACACCGATGGCACGAACATTGTCTACCACGCAGGCGCAGATGTGTGGGTGTATGAACCGGATACCCAGGAGAATTTCCATGTCAATGTTGAATTCCTCAGCCCACGCATCCAACGGCAACGGAAGTTCGTCAGCACGACGAAGTATCTGCAGGACTACACGCTCACGCCTGATGGACACGCCTTAGCGTTGACGGTCCGCGGCAAACCCTTTACGATGGCGAATTGGGAAGGGGCTGTCCTCCAGCACGGACAACGCGATGGCGCGCGCTACCGCTTCACGCAATGGCTGAACGATGGAAAACGCATCGTCACGCTCTCCGATGCCGGCGGCGAAGAAGCCATTGAAATCCACACGTGCGATGGCAGCGCGGAACCAGCGCGGTTTGATACGCTTGACATCGGGCACGTCAGACAACTCGCAGTCTCTCCCAAGAAAAACCAGGTCAGCATCATCAACCACCGGTTTGAACTGCTGCTCGTTGATTTAGAGACGCAGGATGTGCGAGTGCTGGACAAGAGCCACCACAACCGCATCCGCAGCGCAGCATGGGCACCCGACGGCAACTGGCTCGCCTACAGTTTCCCCGCGACAGAAACTACCGCCTCCATCAAACTCTGCAAAATCGATACCGGTGAAACGTGGTTCATCACGCAACCGGAATTTACAGATGGCGCGCCTGCCTGGGATCCCGCCGGAAAATATCTTTACTTCCTCTCCGCCCGCGAGTTCAACCCTGTCTACGACGCACTTCACTTTGACCTCGGGTTCCCACTCGCGATGCGTCCCATGCTCGTTACGTTGCAGAAAGAACTTCCGAACCCGTTCATTCCGCAACCCCGGCCGCTTGAAGAACCGAAGGACGAGGAGAATACCAACACCCCAGACACCGTGGATACCGTAGCGCGAGAGCCTGTCCCTCGCGATGCTACCACTCCCAGCAACTCGGCAGAAGCGAAGAAAGACGAAGACAAACCGATTTGTATTGAACTGGACGGCATCGCGCAGCGGGTTATCGCATTTCCCTATCCGCAGGGAAGATATGGACAGATTGCCGGCATTGAAGGCAAAGCGATTTTCACCGCCTACCCGATGCAACATACACTTCCCCCACCGGGAAGTTCCACTAGCGGCGAGAAACCGAAAGGCATTCTCCACGCCTATGATTTCAAGGAGCAGAAGAAGGAGAAACTTGCCGCGGGTATTGATTCGTTCCACCTCTCTCGCGATGGCAAGACGCTCGCCTATCGCGCCGGCGGAAGACTGCGCGTCCTCAAAGCCGGCAAAAAGGCGGAAGATGAACAGAAACCTGAAAATCGCGGCAGACCGAACCGGCAGAACGGTTGGATCGAACTCAATCGCGTCAAGGCATCCGTTGTCCCTTCGACCGAGTGGCATCAGATGTATCGCGAGGCATGGCGGCTCCAGCGCGATTACTTCTGGACAGCCGATATGTCCGGCGTGGACTGGGAACGCGTGTATCAACGCTATCTGCCGCTGCTAGTACGGGTTGCAACGCGCGCCGAATTTTCTGACCTGATGTGGGAGATGCAGGGTGAACTCGGCACTTCACACGCTTACGAATCCGGCGGCGATTACCGCAGTTCGCCTAACTACGCGCAAGGCTTCCTCGGCGCAGATTTCACCTACGATGCCAAACAGAACGGTTACCGCATCGCGCGCATCCCGCACGGCGACGCATGGGAACCGACTAAAAGTTCGCCGCTCAACGCACCCAGCATGAATATCGGCGAGAATGACATCTTGCTGGCAATCGGCGGACAACCGGTGAGCCAAACGGTTACCCCCGGCGAACTCCTCGTTAACCTCGCCGGACAAGAGGTGCAAGCCACCTTCCAAAACGCGGAAAGCGGCGAGAAACGCACTCTCACCCTCAAGGCACTCCGCAGCGAACGCGAACTCCGCTATCGCGACTGGGTATCCCGAAATCGGCAGTATGTCCACGAGAAAACCGATGGAAAAGTCGGCTACGTCCACATTCCCGACATGGGAGGACGCGGCTATGCCGAATTCCACCGCGGCTTCCTCGCCGAAGTCAGCTATCCCGCCTTAATCGTCGATGTGCGATATAACGGCGGCGGACACGTCTCGCAACTCATCTTGGAGAAACTGTCGCGGCGGCGCATCGGATATGACGTGCCGCGCTGGGGCACACCGCATCCTTACCCGGATGCATCCGTCCTCGGGCCGATGGTAGCAGTCACAAACGAAAACGCCGGCTCCGATGGCGACATCTTCTCGCACTGCTTCAAACTGATGAAATTGGGACTGCTCATCGGAAAGCGGACATGGGGCGGCGTTATCGGCATCTCGCCCCATCAAGGGTTTGTCGATGGCGGCGGCACCACGCAGCCGGAGTATTCCTTCTGGTTCGAGGATGTCGGTTGGAGTGTTGAGAATTACGGCACAGACCCG
>PYJE01000179.1 GCA_003635305.1 Candidatus Poribacteria bacterium
AGAGTAAGGCACGGCAAGCCGCCGAGGAATGGGGTGTCCCGAAAAAGCACGTCTTCACCAGATACAACAAGATGCTGGAGATGGACAGCATTGATGCGGTGAGCGTCTGCACGTATAACCAAGGGCATCGCCGGCCGACGGTGGCGGCGTTGAACGCGGGCAAGCATGTATTCTGCGAGAAACCGATGGCGGCGAAACTAGCGGATGCCACCGCGATGGTGCGTGCGGCAAAAGCCTCCGACAAAATCTTGCAGATTGGCATTCACAGCACGTTTAACCCGCGGCTCCAATTCGCGAAGAAGGTAGTCGATGCAGGGTTACTCGGCGACATCTACTATTCTGAATCTGCGGGATGCAGACGACGCGGTAATCCGGGACATACCTTCATCTATAAGAAGACAGCGGGCGCGGGCGCGACGGTGGACATCGGCGTTTACAATATGCACAACTCGCTGTATGCGATGGGGTATCCAAAGCCGGTGCGCGTCTCCGCTATCACGGAGGATTACATCTCACAGCAAGACCCGAGGTGGCGCGGCGTGATGGATGTCGAGGAATTCGGTGCGGCATGGGTGCGGTTTGAGAACGGCGGCGTGATGGTGTTCAAAATCTCGTGGGCGATTCACAACGATTCCCTTGGCAGCAATTTCTGCCTCGGCAAGGAAGCGGGGATTTCGTTGGATGGCCCCGTCGTTTATGCCGATGCATATACCGATGAGCTCAAGAAACTCGTTAAGGCCGAAGGGCTCACGGCGGAACCTAACCCACCGGAAGGGATGACGACTATCCGCTTTTCCGGCTTCCCGGAGGTTGACGTGTGGGAAGCACAGATGTCTGCCTTCCGGGAGGCAGTCAAGACGGACGGGCCCTCGCCAATTCCGCCGGAAGGCGTGTTGCTCACAAACGTGATTATGGATGGCATTTTCCGTTCGCACGAAGCAGGGAAAGAGGTGGCGGTGAAGGTACCAGAGCTCTAATTTTCGTTGCTATTTCGCCGGTAGCGCGGGGGCCTGTCCCCCGCGAACGCGGCACGCCGAAGAACACACTCTCCCTTACCTAATCAATCCGATAACGTAAATCCACGCGCGCATCCCGCGCACGTCCACCGACAACCGTTGCGTCACCTTGAGTCGCCGCCGCTGTTTGAGGAGCTCGTCTAGGAGCGTTCGCTGCGAGGTGAGCAGCACCATTCGGCCTCGCGGTTTCAGCACCGTCTCAAACTGGCGGAGGCAGTCCCGATACAGGTTTGTGAGATGCGCGGGTTCCCCGTGTGTCTCACCGAACGGCAGGTTACAGACGATTTTATCGACGGTTTTCGGTTGGAGCGGCAGCGCGCGTGCGTCCCAGTGGAAAAATTGGCGCGGTTGATGCTGCCTGCCGAAATTCGTCACGGTGGCATCTAACGCCTCCGTGGAAATATCGCCTCCGATGAGATAACGGTAGCGGCCGGCAAACGCGCGTTCCAGCAAAATTGTGCCTGCGCCGCACATCGCGTCCAGAAACACATCGTTCGGGCGCGGTTGTGAAAGCCGCACCATGCTATAGGCGAGCGGCGGTTTGAGGGAGGCGGGAATATGCACCTGTTTATAGGCGCGCTGCGCCATCTCAACCGGCGAGAGGCGGATGCTGAGATAACCATCGTCGCCGTGCACTTCTGCCCAAACATCCAGCGCGGGGTTCCGCGAAGTCAAGTGCCACCCGTGCTCTCGTAACGCCCTTTCGACAACTCGCTGAAGATCTAGTCTGCGAAAGTTGCGATGCCCTGACAAGCGACTCGTCACCCGAAACGTCACGCGCTTGCGAAGTTTGAGCCCCATCTGGCGGCAGCAGTTGAACGTCTCGCTGAAATTAAAGCGTGCCAGAGAGCCGCTCAGTGCCGCCAACGAACCGCGCGAGCGGTTCATCTTCGGCAGCTTCTTGACGACGAGGAACAGATGCTCCGCTGTCCGCAGCGAGAGGAGTTCGCGTGGGTTGCCGGCGTAGTGGAAAAGGACGCGCTGCGGTTTCGGCGCGAGAATTTTTAGGGCACCTTTGTCCCCGAAACGTTCCACGAGCTCTTCGCGCGCGATTTTTTCTAGTCCCGCGGGGACAATGACTGAGTAAAGCATTTTTGTTGTTCGCTTTTTTGTTGTTCGCGAGGCGTTCGATGAGGGTGGTTGGCGCAACAGAGTCTCTCTGCGTCATCCGTCATCGACGTTGTCGATGACTACATTTTCGCGCTTTTTTGTTGTTCGCGAGGCGTTCAATGAGGGTGGTTGGCGTGCCAAAGTCTCTCTGCGTCATCCGTCATTGACGTTGTCGATGCCTACGTTTTCGCGAGTTTTTGTTCGGTTACGGCCAATTCAGGGCCCGATGCAGGAATTGGAACGTGCCTTCGCCGTTAATCTGATGTCCACCGTCAAAAAACTCGATTTCTGTCCACTCACCGATGCCGAGTTGAACGTAAAGCCGCCGCACTACGGCGTATTCGTGTGCCACCCATTCGTCCGGAGCAACGCCATCGTCGTGCCCGCGTTCTACCATGAACGGCCGCGGCGCGATGAGCGCAGCCATCTCACCGTAGTTGAACGTATTCCCGAGGTCGAACTCCGGCATCTCATATTCGCCGGTGAACATGTAACTATAGCGCGAATCGTAAGTGGCGTTTTTGACAATCCACTCGTTGAAATCCGCGGAGCAGATTGAACAGGTGTAACCGTCCAGCAACGCCGGCACGCGCATCGCCGTTTTACCACCGTAAGAGAGCCCATAAAATCCGATGCGGTGAGGGATGACGAACGGTTGCGCTGTCAGCCACTCCAGCGTCCGTTCATGTTGTCGCACAATGAATGAAAACAGCGACAATTTTATCGGGTTCGCTTTGCGTTGGATGACGCGGAACGCATCCTGCCCGATATACGGATTCTGTGGCGCGTAGACAATGAACCCTCTGTCCGCCAATTGCGCTGCGTAAGAGTGATAAACGGAGTCTACCCTCGGGTCGGCGGTATCCTGCGGCCTTCCCTCTAAGCCGTGTTGGCAGACGACAACGGGCCGTTTTGTGCCTTCAGAAATCCCCTTCGGAAGGAGCAAGATGCCGTAGGCGAAAACGTCCTGCCACACATCAAGCACCACTTCATAGCCGCGCCAGCGCGGTTCGTCATAGAGAAGGCGCGTCCTCGGATTGGCAGGCACATCAGGTGCCGGACACCGTCCGATCACCTCATCCCAAAAATACGTCTTGGCATCGGCACAACTTGCTACCCACTTGGCAAGCGAAGAGGTGTCGGTTTTATCCCAGAAGAACGCTTTCCGCCGCGAGGCTGCCTCCCGCAAGAAGCGTTGCGTCACATTGACGAGCTGCATAAATTGCCGCTGCTGTCGTGCCTCCTCATCAAAAGGTTCAGTAGGCGTGCTTCTTTCAGGAAGGGTAGGCGCGCTTTGCAAGCGCGCACCGGGCTCAGTGCCAACCGCGCCTAACGTCGCATCGACATCAACAGGTTCCCCAAAGGGATGGGTAGGCGCGCTTTCCAAGCGCGCATTAAGTCCAGTGAGAAACACGCTTAACGTCGCATCGGCACCCGGTAACCCATCATCAGGAACGACGAGACGCAGCGCATCTTCACAACTCAGGCGTTGATAAAACGGCAGAGCTCGCTGAAACTCTGATTCTACCGAAGTTTGCGGTGGTGAAACCAACTGTCCCGGTGCGGCACCACCTCGTCCTGCGCGCACTGGCGGCGGGCCGGGGATTTCGGGCCCTCGGCTTGCTTCAACGATGAGCGTGCGCGGGGCGATGAGACTCGCAATTTCAGCGTCGCCGAATTCGTGCAGGAGCCCCCAGACGTTCCGATAAATCGGTTCGCGCCAGACTTCCTGCCGCGATTGAAAATACCCGCTGACAACCGTAGTCTGAATGCGCGTATCCGCTGCCGCGCTATACAATGCGATGAGCCCACCTTCGCCGTAGCCGATAACGCCGATGGGTGTTTCCTCAGCAGACATCCAGTCCACCAACGCCAGCACTTTCTGCACCTCATACCCGATGATATGCCGGCCGAGTTCAAACGCCATACGATAGATAAATTCCCGATGCGGCTGGTTTGTCATCGCGCCGATTGCAGCGTTGCCCGAATAGGTATCGTCGCGGTTAATCAGAAGCGGCACGACGACACGGCACCCGGACTCCGCTAGCCGCCGCGCGAACTGTGCTTGCGGCGGCAATGCATCGGTGATACCGGCTATCATCTCCGGTGTCCAGTCTGCATCCGGCAAGGCGATGACTTGCGCGACAGGTGTGCCGATGGGTTCCAGGAGGAGCCCTTCGCCTTCAACTTCGTCAAAAACGGGCCAGCGGACGCGAGAGGCGACATAAGTCTCCGTTTTTAAAAGATGCGCCGATGTTTTCGTTGTCGCGCTGTAAGTGAGTGCCTCAATCGGCAGGCGCGCATCACAGCAGCCAATCTGTTTTCTGAACCGTTGTCGATTTGGTTCAACAGATGCAACATACGCCTCGTGGGAACTCTCATCACGATGCCATAAAGTCTCGCGCTTTTCAGGCGCAGCCGCAGTCGCTTGCGTCACATAGGCATTGAGTGCCTCCACCATCTGCGCGGCTAAATCTCCTTCCATCGTTAAGAGAGCCGTTCCGGGTAATGTGTTCATCTAAATAACTCCTTCCTGCCTCAACCTCTCCACTTCGTCAAGGCGCAGCCCCAATAATTCTGTCAAGACCGGGGTGGTATGTTCACCGAGGCTCGGCGCAGGCGCGTCCACACTACCGGGGGTTTCCGATAGTTTTATCGGTAACCCCGGCACCTCAACCGCCCCTGTAATCTGATGCATCACCTGCGTAATCATCTCCCGCGCTTGCACCTGCGGATGATTGACGACTTTGTCCATGGCATTAATCGGCCCGCACGGCACGCCGATTCTCTCAAGAGCGTCTATCCATGCGTCCGTTGTCCGTTGACGCAGAATCTCCGAGAGAATTGGGAAAAGTTCGCTATGATTTGCTGTCCTGTCGGCGTTGGTGCGGAACCGCGCGTCTGAGATGAGCTCTCGCCTGCCGATATGCTCACAAAACTTCTCCCAAAGTGTATCGTTGCCGATGGCGATAATCACGTATCCATCTGCAGCGGCGAACGCTTCAAACGGCGTAATCGCGGGGTGCCGACTTCCAAGGGGTTGCGGCACCTCACCCGTGGCGAAGTAGCGGACGACAGCGTTCTCTAAAACGGCGACGAGGCTATCCATCATGGCGACATCCACAAATTGTCCTCTCCCCGTTTGATGACGGTGATGGAGCGCGGACAGAATGCCGATTGTGGTGAAGAGCGCAGCGGTGATGTCGCTGATAGACGTGCCAACGCGCACCGGCGCGCGCTTTTCATCAGCAGCAGGCGGCTCACCCGTGATGCTCATGATGCCGCCCATCCCCTGAATAATCATATCGTAGGCACCTTTCTGCGCGTAAGGGCCGGTTTGTCCAAAGCCGGAGCACGCCGCATAAATCAGCGATGGATGCGCCGCTTTGAGCGTGTCGTAATCCAACCCGAGTTTCTGCATCGTCCCCGGACGAAAATTCTCCACCACAATGTCACACTGCTTGACAAGCTGCATGAATATCTCGCGCCCACGCTGCGCCTTGAGGTTGAGCGTGATGCTCTGCTTCCCGCGGTTCACACTCATGAAATAGAGACTGAATCCGTTTTTAAAAGGACCGAAGTTCCGAGATTCGTCCCCTGTGCCGGGCTGTTCGATTTTAATCACCTCAGCCCCCAAGTCGCAGAGAAGCATCGTCGCATACGGCCCGGCGAGGACACGGGTGAGGTCGAGCACCTTGATGCCATTCAGTGGAGTTGCCATTATTCAGGAAGTTCCTCTCCAACGATGAGGCGGTATGCCTCCCGATACTTCTCACTGGTTTTGGCGATGACTTCGGCTGGAAGCTCCGGCGCGGGCGGCCGTTTATCCCACCCAATTTCAGAGAGGTAATCCCGCACGAACTGCTTATCAAAACTCTGCTGCGGCTTACCGGGTTCATATAAATCGGCGGGCCAAAAGCGCGAGGAATCCGGCGTGAACACCTCGTCAATGAGAATCAAGTCGCCGTTGCGTTGCCCGAATTCAAACTTAGTATCACAGAGGATAATACCGGCATTCTCGGCGTGTTGGCTGGCGGCGTTGAAAAGCGCGAAACTCGCATCAATTAACCTGTCGGTGAGCTCCGAACCGACTTCATCGCGCATCTGCTCAATAGAGATAGGTTCGTCGTGCTCACCTTGCTCCGCCTTCGTCGTCGGTGTGAAGAGGAGTTCCGGGAGGCGTTCTGATTCGCGGAGTCCCGCGGGGAGTTTTTGCCCGCATATCTCCCCCGTTTTCTGATACGATGCCCACCCCGAACCGGCGAGGTAGCCGCGCACGACGCACTCAACGTCAATCCGTTCCGCCTTACGGACGAGCATGGAACGGCCGGTTAAGACTTCCGCGTCGACATGCAGAGCCTCCGGATAATCCGCCACCTCTGTCGTGATGAGATGATTTTCGACGACATCCTCGGTGTAATTGAACCAGAATTTAGACAATCCGGTAAGCACTCTGCCTTTGTCGGGAATTCCGTTCGGCAAGACGACATCGAACGCCGAAAGCCTGTCAGTGGAGATAATGAGGAGTTCATCCTCAAGTTCATAGAGGTCCCGCACTTTTCCGCGGTGCACGGGGGTAAAGTGGGTTAAGTCTGTTGCTGTTAAAACGTTTTGAGCCATTTGTTTCTCCTATTGTTTAGGACAGACGCAGCCGCCTCAACGCCGTAGTCGCGAGTTTTCCCGCGCGGTTTCAAACCGAGTCTACGTGTGGCGACTGATGTCATTCACGTCCATCCTGTTGTTCCTCATTTTTGCAGCAGCGCATCAAGTGCCAGCGCGCTCTTATTTTCTGAATCAACGCGGAGGGCCTTCTCCACCTCCTGTCTCGCGTCCTGATTCTCGCCGAGGTAGTAGTAACACGCCGCTTTGAGGGCATGAAGAGCGGCGGGAGAGTCATAGTCGTGGCGAAAGAGGTATTGTGCATCGGCGTTCATGGCGTTATCCGCTGCGCGGAGTGCCGCCCTGAAATCAGACGCGTCCTTCTGTCGCAGATAGAGCAGGTTCGCGAGGCCGAGCCATGCATCCGCATTGGACGCGTCAAGCCGAACGGCGTTTTGAAACGCCTCCTGCGCGACAGGAACGGCTAACGACAGACTGAGGTGACTCCAGCCTACCCCGTTATACGCATCGGCAAATTCGTCATCAAAGTTGAGGGCGCGCTCAAAACTGAGCAGTGCCTGCGCATAGTCGCCTGTCCGATAAAAACCCCATCCTTTCTCCGCGTGTGAGCGCGCGGCTGGCGTAGTGTCCTCCGTATCCTCGGAACAGCCGAGGAATACCGACGAGAAGATGAGGAAGAGTATAAGTATCCTGTAAAGTCGATGCATCGGTTTTCCTGTCTATAACTCCTTACGCTTGGCATCAAGTGCCAGAGTTTTTGAGGGTTGCAAGGAGTGGACTTCGGAGTGCCACGGCAACCGCAACTGCATTTGCAATTATACCAAAAACGAAAATTGAAATCAAGGTAATTGTGAGAGATAGCCACGGAAATGCCGGTAGTGAACCGCGTTCAGCGAGTGGTGCAACAAGTCCGGCGGCGATGCCAATCAGCATTCCGACAGCTAGCAGAAAAGTGCTTTCCAAGAACAACATCCACGACAAAAGCGAACGGCGGAACCCGAATGCACGAAGCGTCGCTAATTCACCACGACGTTCAATCACGTTTCTGAACAGCACCAGTGCTAATCCGAACGTGCCGAGGATGACACCGAGCCCGCCTAAACTCTGAAACGTGGAGATATAGGTGTTTGTCACGTTCCGATAACTCGCCAGCCGCGCCGATGCCGATGTCACGTCAAAGCCGTAGTCGGCCAGCGTTCTCTCAAGCACTTGCGCTGTCTCTTCGCGCAACTCAGGCGGCGTTTTGATTAAAAAATAGCCATATCCACTCTGGCTCGGGAAGAACTTCGTGAAATTTGACTCCGAGATAATCAGTTGGCCCTGGAAAAGGCTATTCTGAACTGTGTGAAGATGTAAACCGAGCGGATTGCCAAATTCGTCTTCAACTACCAAGTCATCTTGCGGTTCCATGTGTAAAACCCAGCGCACCGAATTTTCATCCGCGATGGCGACAACTTTATCGCCCTGAGAACGAATCGCGCGCCACGGATGTTCGTCTAGGACTGCATCCGAAATGCCCAAAATCTGCGGTTGCTGCGGTTGGTAAAGGTTGAGACAACTGACATCTTCGCCGGGCAGAACGCGGAAACGCATCACCTCCGATTCACTGAGAAGTTCAGATTCTTCATCGGAGAAACCGAGCTCAAACCGGCCGTCTTCGGTATTAAGGCTGTGATGCAGCGGCAGGACAGCCTCGGCGACGAAGGCGTATGTTGTCTGTGGCGGTGCCTCCTGCCGATTCACACCGACTGCAACGACGATACAGCAAGCCAAACTCACCGTCATCACACACCCTTTGCTGTGGTTAGGGTGCCGCGCGGCGTTTTTAAGCGCAAATCGGAGCCGTGTGAAGTGTTTCGGCCCCTTTTGCGAGGTGAGCCACCTGGCAAAAGCAAGCCATCCTATACCAACAACGGAAATGGTAGATACAAGCAGTGTGACAATGGGATTATTCGCCCACCCCGCGAAAAAATTAAGCACCTCTTTAAACGAGACAATCATGATAACTATCAAGATAGAGATGCAGAAACCCAAAATGTAGCCAAGCCGCGTGAGTTTTTTAGTGCGGGCAACCATCTTTGGGGTCTGTAGTTGTGGTTCCGCCGCCGCGAAATCTGATACGCCCGCGAGAAGCGAGGCGGTAGGAGACTTCCCCAGTCTACGAATAGTTACCTGAATAGAGAACAGCACAACGCCTAGCGAGATAAGCACACCGATGAGCAGACTCACGCCGCGGACGTGGAGTTCCACGAAAGGCGTGCCGATGGCCGGTAACCACCAGTTCTTCAAGCCAAACAGCATCAGTTGTGCGTAGCCGATGGCAAAACCGCAGCCGATAAGCGTTCCGATGCCGGCGAGGATACCAGCCTCGGCGAGGAACCGGCGGCGGATGGTGGCGAGGGGATATCCGACTGCGCGCAGGATACCGATTTCACGCGAACGTTGTTCCACCCCAATGCGGAAGAGCATCTCAATAAGATAGGATACCGAAAAAATAATTAATATGCTCAGGCCGCTAAATAGCATCCCAAAATCTGTCGTGCCGGCCGCCGCTTGAAGGCCATCGGCGCGGAGGGACAAGAATTGAAATCCAATCTGTTCCGGTTGAATCCTTTCCAGCAGCGCGTTCTCGAACCTTGCGCGCGGCGCGCTTCCAGCGTTTCGAGACAGGGAGGGCCCGCCTACGGCCATCCGAAGCGAGGTGATGTCGCCGAATCGGTTTTGCCACAACCGTTTCCCGGTGGCGAGCGTGATAAACGCCTTCGGTGTCGCACGGTATTCGTCCCAATACTTCTCGTCTTGTGCCCGAATGCGCGAGTAATCGATGGGAAAAGGGGAGTCCCACTCCGAGATGTCCGCCGTATCGTGAATGCCGGGAAATTCGGGGATGATACCCTGGTCTGCGGCGAGTCCCTGAATCGGCGTAATTGCCTTTAGGCGGAAATTCGCCGTTTCAATGATGTATTCTTCGCTCGCGCCGATGCGGTAATAGGTGATGTCAACGCTGTCACCGACTTCAACACCCAGTTCATCAACTGCCCACGTATTCAGGATAATCTCGTCATCGGCAAGCGTAACCGCGAACTCATCCTCGTCAATAGGCAGCGCGACGATGGTAGAATAGGGAATAGTTTTGCCGTTCGCGGTGATGGTATTCGCGAGGTAGGTGAACGTCGGTAGCGCGGGGATGCCGTTCTCCGTTGCAATAGACAGCGCGATGTCCGATAACGGAGGTTTGAGCAGATACTGCTCACTTTGGAGTTCAAAGTGGGTTTCATGTTCGCGGATTTTTAAACCGAGCGCGTCTAACGTTAATGCAAGTTCGCTTCGTGAAATCGCCATCGGTTCTGCCGTAAACAAGGCATTCACTTTTCCGGGCTGACCGAGGGCTTTTTGTAGGAACGGAAGAGAAATGAACGCGTTCAAAGGGAGGCTTTGGTGCGGCCGAAGGCTGAATCTGCCCGCATTTTGCGTTGGGATAACCTCACTGATGGTGAGACGGAGACTTTGGATAGTCTCGGAGGCATCGCGTTGGCCGAAGAGGAATTCCGGATGGATGTCCACCGCCTGCGGAAAATTGACGAGGAGCGCGTCGCCGACTTGCACGTTCAATTCGCGCTGAAGTGCCTCGTTAATGGCAATGTGCCTCTCGGCCCCCGTAAGGCGAGGGCCTGTCCCTCGCACTGGCTCTCCTTCCCAAAACCGGAAGAAAGCATCATTGACACCAAGAACGTTCACCTTTGAGACGCGGGTTTGCCTTTCCGGTGCGACAACCGTGCCATTCAACAGAATCGCCTGCACCATATTTTCTCGCCGTAGCAACGTCGGTGCGAAAAACCGGGCGGCGGTGAGCGCATATTGCATCGTGCCGAGACGCTCCAATGTCACCGTTTTGAGACTGCCGCGCACGGAGTCGCCGACGAGCAACGCGCCCGCTAGCACCCCTGTCGCTACCGCCGTGCAGAGTGACACCGTGAGATGGATGTGCCAAAAATGTTTTAAATTCTTCAGCATTCTTTCGTTGTTGTGCCAACTTAAGGTAAGGCAAAGGTGCCCTCGGCAAGTCTCAGGTGATGCTGAAAACGAGATGCAAATTCAAGGTTGTGCGTGACAACGATTAAGATATTCTGTTCCACGCGATGCATCTCAAACAGCAGATTCATGACAGTCTCGGCGGTAACGTTATCCAAATTGCCGGTAGGCTCATCACAGAGGAGGATGTCCGGACGGTTGATGAGCGCGCGCGCGATGGCGACGCGTTGACGTTCCCCACCCGAAAGTTCCCCGGGCCGATGCGTCAGCCGATGCGTTAATCCAACGCGCTTGAGCAACTCATGCGCCCGTGGCGCGGCACTGGATGTCCTTTTGAACGCAAGCCTCGGCACCAGCACATTTTCAAGCACAGAATATTGCGGCAGCAGATGATGCTCCTGAAACACGAAGCCGATCTGCGCGTTCCGATACCGCGCCAGTTCTCGCTCCAATAAATCAAACGGATTGACGTTGTTAATCGTAACGCGGCCGCTGGAGGGCTCATCTAACATGCCGATGAGATGGAGCAGCGTGCTTTTGCCAGAACCGGATGGCCCGGTAATCGCAACGGACGCGCCCGCGTCAAAAGCGAACGAAATATCGCGCAAGACTTGGACAGTACCGAAGTCTTTGTAAAGATTAGAGACTTTCAGGTTATTCATACGACAATCTGCCTCGCAATAAAATCGGGAATGGGGATGGCGCGCAACTTTTCACCCGGATTACAGACGCAGCAGACTGTGGTAACCTCGCCGCGCGCGATATCTTCCCCTTGACGCGTAAAACGGAATTGATACGTGAGCGACTTCGTCCCTTTTTTGGAAACCGACAGGTGGATATCCACCTCATCTTCAAAGCGTAACGGACGCAGATATTCACACGAGGCGGCGAGGCGAGGCCATCCGATTTTATCGCCGTTCCATTCCATCGCAACACTCGTGCCGAGGCTGCGCAAGAATTCGTGCTCTGCAGTCTCCATAAACACGAAAAATCGCGTGAAATGGACGATGCCTGCCATATCGGTGTCGACAAACTCTATCTTCCGTTTTGTTCGGTATTCGGTGCGCATGGTGCTGCATGGCGAGGGACAGGCCCTCGCCCTACGGATATGAATGATATCGGTTTGAAATCGCGCAACGGCCAGCGTGCGCGCTTACAACGCGCGCCTACCGCCGCTGCTGCGTCTGTCCTATAACAACGTTACATCTTCGGGAATTCTGGAACGTCCTCGTAGTAACTCCACGATTCGGCGTAGATTTTCCAGTGGCCATCGGTTGGATCTACCATTAAATTCAGTTTTTTAGTGCCGTAGTCGGAGTAAGCGGGCCGTGTGCCCGATGCAGGCGTTCCCTTGAATTTCTGCAAGAAGGTAACATCTGCCACCGCTCTGTCGCCGTTAATCTGCAAGTTAGAAATCGTCACTTGGATTTCGGCATACATCTGGTTGAGTCTCTGCATTTTCGCCCGGAGTTGCGCTTTGGTAAGGTAGGTAGTTTTTCCCTTCCCGCCGCCGCTCACAGTGACGCGCGTGATTTGCGCCCGGGCTGCGTAAGTGGACATGTAAGTCTCGATGTCCTTCCCTTCCCACGCGGACTGCCATTTTCCGAGCACCTGTCGCACTTTGAGTTGCGTATCCACCGGCGCGTTTCCGGCAAACGTCCCCCCGGATTCTTCACCAGAGACGGTGTTTGTCGTTGGTTCTTGATATTGCACGACAGGTTCGGGGTTCGTCGCCTCGCCGCCGATTTCGTCGTTAATCAATTTCCACTTCTTCCAGATAAACCCCTTTTTCGCAATCGTGAGGGTGCGGGAGTGCGTCTCAATCGGGGTGCCGCCATCATACAGTGTCACGCCGATATCAGAGACGATGTGCCGTTCCTTCTGTCCCGGCACTGCGACGTAGGTAGCCTGTGACAAGTCAACGCTCGGTGCTTGTGACATCGCTCTTTTGGCACTTTGGAAGTTCGCCTTCTGCTTTTTCTGCGCCGATTTATCCCAGAGGCCGGTATACTTCTTGACATCTTGCGATTCCAGGGCGTTTTTCCACGCTTGGACTAACGGCACAACTGGGCTGTTCGGCGGTGTTGCCGTAGGTTCTGAAGTATCCTCAGTATCCTGAACTTGCGGCGTGGTATCTACGGTGGCAAACTCTTGTCCGACTACCTCATCCCTGACAATCTTCCATCGTTTCTGGATGATGCCTTTCCGTTCAATAGTCAGGTTCCGCACCTGCTGTTGGGATTCGCCGGGGAAATGCACTACTAGCGGGATGCCTTCAAACTGCGAGCGGCTCGGGTAGCGCGGCACCCGGCGCGGCGAGGGAGCACCGCTGAGATTCACCTCTAAGCGCGCTTGACTGTCGGTTTGCAACAGTTCTGCCGTGCGTTTATAGTCTTGCGCATACTTCCGACGTGCGTTCGGCAGCCAGAGTCCCTCATATTTCTTCAGGTTGCCGGACTCAAGCGTGCTCTTCCAGCGTGCCAAAAAGGCATCTGGCGTTTCACTAGAACTCATGAACATCACAACGAATGCAATGAGGACGATGGCAACCCCCGCGATTGCACCACCCCATATCAGGTTACGTGGGATAGGGGTTTGCTTTGGGTTCGGGTTCGGATTTGGGTTCGGGTTTTGGGAACCGTTCATAAACTCATCTCCTATAGACAGGCCATTGTCGGGTGGATAGAGACATCCACCCTTACCATCCAAGACTTACTTTCGGTTTGAAACCGCGCCTATCGGCGTGCGTCTGTCCTGAATGTTTAAAAATTTGGCACATTCTCGTAAATCTGCCAGAGTTCGTGATGGATTTTCCACTCGGCACCGACTTGGTGCATCCAGACTTCGCGAATCCAGATATGGTAGAGTGCTGTCGCGTCTTCGTCTTCCGCCGGGGCGACAAGGCGGCTCAATCGGTAAACGCCGATGACGCTCTCGCCTTCAACCTCGGTGCTTCCTTTAATTTTGCGCCACGGTTGTTCGCGCATTGGGCGAAGGGCGGCTTCAAGTTGCCCACGTTCGATCTTCGTGCGATGCTCTTTGCTCTCGCGAATGACGACTTTATCGGCGATAACGTTCGGCGCGTAAAAGGTAAGATGCACGGCGATGTTCTGACTATCCCATGCGTTGTTCCACCGGCTGAGTGCCGCCTTCCCAGCGGCAATCTGCTCCGAAGAGAGCGAGGTACGCCCAGTTTTAACAGGCTGATGCTGCTGTTGACTCTGGACGAACGCGCGCGCCTCCGCCGCCTTATCCTTGAGATAGTCCTCATGCTTTGCCGCCGCGCTGCGCTGATTCGCCGCCGCCAGTTTATCGGTATAGATTTTCGCCTGCTCGCGCAGTTGCTTCCGGAGGGATTCGGCTTCAGCGATAGCCGCACGTTTCTGATGTCCTTCTTCCCGAATCATCCTGTCGGCAACTTCCAATTTGCGGCGCAACTCGGCAATTTCTTTGCCGTAATTACGGATTTCAGTTTCCGCGCGCTTTGAACGCTTTTGAAGCGACTCCAAGCTCTCTCGGAGGGCTGCCACTTGTTTCCCGTAACTCTCCCGTTTATTCCTCAACTCACGTTTCTCTTTCTCCACCTTGCTGAGTTGGCGTTTCAGCTGTTTCTCCTCGCCGCTGAGTCGTTCTATCCGCGCCGCTGCCTTCTCCAACTGTTTCTCTTTCGTGGCGAGGGTTTCACGGAGTTTTTTTGCGTTCGCTTCCTTCTCAAGGACTATTGCGTTCAGTGCCGCATTCTTATCAATGTCAGCCGCCACTTTGCGTGCGACTTTGGCATCAGCAGCGGCTTGATACGCGAGGCGGAGTGCATCGTTACCCCGCTTCTCCTTGAGGGCAGTCTTCGCGTCAGCGAGGTTAGCCGCCGCCGATTTAAACGCATCGGGTGCGAGCGTAGGCGCGTCCGCAGCACGTGCTTTTTCAATCGCCGATGTCGCCTGCGCGAGCGCGCTTTCAACTTCCGGCGGTTTAATCGTACCAAGTTGTCCGCCGCAGCCCGCAACAGATAGCGAGATGACAAGCAACGCCGCTAACGGTGTTTTCATCTGGCTGAGCGCGCACAGGTTCACTTTGACAAACACTTCGCGCGCGAAAGCGATGAATTGTCTCATTTTGTGGCTCCTTTTTTTTCTAGGATTGACGCAGAACGAACCCTGTAGGCGCGCGGTGTCAGCGCGTCCTGTCACGCTTGCGCGGTTGAAAACCGCGCCTACCGGTGAGGTTAGGGAACGCTTCCCAGTAGGGATCGGTGTCAGCGCCCCCTCATGCTTGCACGGTTTGCAGCCGCGCCTACCGGTGAGGTTAGGGAACGCTTTGCGTCCATCCTATTTGGTTAAATTTTGGTTTCTATTCAAACACAGACAACGCCACGATTTCGGGTTGGACAGCCGCCGTTTTCATCTCGACAAGTGCCTCCTTAATCGCAGCGGCTCTCGCCTTGCAGACACCTTCAACCGTCTCTAACTCAGCGACGGTGGCATTGGCAATGGCTCCCAACCTTTTGAACCGCTGAACAATGTTTTCAATGACGTTGAGCGGGGTGCGCGGAATCAGACTCAGCATCCGATACCCGCGCGGCTCCAGCACTTCTGCGGCGTTGCTACCCTCAGGCGGATACCCCAAGGCGGTGCTGACAGTGCTCCGGCTCGCGAGGCTATTCGCGTCAAGCCGCAGAATCTTTTCATAAACCTGATATGCATCCGGCAGACTCTTGTGATAGTAGTCCTTAATCACCAGGAGCCCGCGCTCAATTTCGGCAGTCAATTCCGATGGAATGAGTTGCAGTGACTGCGCCTGCGTCCCTAATTCAATCCGGTATCGGTTCAATTCGTATTCGGTGCGGCGCACGCGTTCACACAATTGGATAGCTGTGACGACATCCGCCAGCGTGGCATCGCCTCTTAATTCCACCCAATTCAGTATCGCCATGGCGTTTTGCATGGCCTTGACATACTGCGTCAGCGCGAGCATCGCCTGGTTCGCGCCCGAAATCAGAATCGGACGCTCACGAAAGATGTAACGCTGATTTCGGAGATAGAGGGACAGCGTATTCCGACTTTGTGACACGGCGAGGACGATATGTCCTGTCTGCTTCGCGAACTTATCCGCAGCGCGGTGACGGAGGCCCGTTTCACTAGACTCAATAGACGGGTTGAGCCGCAGCGTCACATTGGCGCGGACAATCCGCTTCATATCTTCAGACAGAATGATGGCACCGTCCATTTTCGCCAATTCATACAGCCGCATCGGGGTATACCGTGAGTTGATGCGGAAGCCGCCCTCTGTCAAATTCAGAATCTCCGGCGTATCCCCAACGACAATCAAGCCGCCTGTCTTGCCCTGGATAATAGAGTCAATGCCTTCCCTCAGCGAAGTCCCCGGCGAGAGCAACTCTAACGCTGCCACCAACTCGCGTTCCCGCTGATTTTCTGTCGGGATATTCTGCACCGCGCTCACCTCCCCTTTAATAGAATACCACATTCAAAGAAAAATGTCAAGTTAAATTCGCCACGCATCAAGTCCATTTAGTTTTCCAATTCCTCGTTCTCCCGTTTGTAAGGCGGATGGCCATAGCTGTCCGTGTTTTCGCTCAGCGGGGAGTTATAGACATCTGTCCTTACAGGCCCAAACGTGCGCGGTTGGAAACCGCGCCTACCGGTGAAAGGCATTAACGCGTCATCCTAAACGTGCATGGTTGGAAACCGCGCCTACCGATGCAAGGGATTAACGCGCCATCCTAAACGTGCGCGGTTGAAAACCGCGACTACCAGTGAAAGGGATTCTGGGCCTACCGGTGCAAAGGATTCTGGCATTTGCGTAACCTGATGGTTTATCTCAGGTTTTCCAAAAATTGTCTTGACTTTCCGTTGAAATAAATGTATAATGCATATTAGTCATGGAAGGTGACGCACGAAAACGCCGAGAGGCGCGCGGTTCACGTTACCAACCGATTAAACAGGACAGACGCAAACCCCACAGTTCCGCCGAGATGCGCGCTTTGGGAAACCGGCGCGGTGACAAAACGGCGGCAAGTCCTATTAAAAATGGAGCAAACGAAAGACTATGCGAATTGGAATCCTAGGTGCCTTCGCGCTGACGCTTTTCTCGTGCCACGGCGAACGGTTACCTACTGTAACGCTTGAAACCGATAAAGGAAACATCGTTATTGAACTTTATCCGGAAGCCGCACCTGCCACAGTCGCGAATTTCGCCAAACTCATCGAGGCGGAATTCTACGATGGCTTGACGTTTCATCGATACGTTCCCGGCTTCATCATCCAAGGCGGTGACCCGGAGGGCACCGGCCGCGGCGGACCCGGCTGGACAATCCCCGGCGAATTTCAAGACCCGGGCCTCCGTGAGGCGATGCCGCCCCACGAAAAAGGGGTCCTCGCAATGGCACGAACACGCCACCCGAATTCCGCGGGGAGTCAATTTTATATCTGCCTCGGCACCGATAAGACGCGGTATGCGCATCTCAACGGGGACTATACAACGTTTGGCAGAGTCATCAAGGGGATGGATGTGGTGGACGCGCTACGCCAAGGCGACATCATGCGCAAACTAACAGTGAAAAATTACACGGCTTCCCCGTAATTTGATAGCGGTTTGCAACCGCACCCCCAATTCCGTAGGCGCGGTTTCCAACTGCACACCTAATTCCGTAGGCGCGGTGACAAACCGCGCACCTAATTTCATAGGCGCGGTTTCCAACTGCACACCTAATTTCGTAGGCGCGGTTTCCAACTGCACACACAATTCCGTAGGCGCGGTTTCCAACCGCGCATCCAATTCCGTAGGCGCGGTTTCCAACCGCGCACCTCAAAAGGAGGACATAACTCAATGGAAGAATGGAAACGGCTCGTTCGGGACACAGTGAACACTCCCGAAAAACTCGCCGAGGTCTTTGATGTCGATATCGAAGAAATGCGGCGCATTCACAAAGAATTTCCGATCCGTATTAACCCCTACTATCTCAGCCTGATTGAGGAACCGGGAGATGCAATCTGGAAGCAGGTTGTCCCAGACCCGCGTGAACTCATCAGCACCGGTGTGGAGGACCCGCTGCACGAAGAACACGACAGCGAGGTGCCGAATGTCACGCATCGCTACCCCGACCGGGCGCTCTTCTACGTCAACTATATGTGCCCAATATATTGCCGATTTTGCACGCGCAAGCGGAAAGTCGGTGATCCGCACTCAATCTCCGAGAACAACATCGAGACAGGGCTCGCCTATATTCAGGCACACCCGGAAATCCGCGATGTCATCATTTCCGGGGGAGACCCGCTCATGTTAACGGATAAGAAGATTGAATACATCGTCAGTGGGCTTCGCGCCATTAAACATCTGGAGATTATCCGAATCGGTTCGCGCGTGCCGGTGACACTGCCGCAGCGGATAACCCCGGAGTTGTGCGCGATTTTGAAGGCGAATCACCCGTTTTACATCAACACGCACTTCAACCATCCGCGCGAGATTACGCCGGAAACCGAAAAAGCGTGCGGCATGTTGGCAGATGCCGGCATCCCATTGGGGAACCAGGCGGTGCTACTCAAGGGTGTCAACGACGAACCGCAGGTGATGGTAGAACTTATGAAAGGGTTGCTGCGCATTCGGGTGAAGCCCTACTATATTTATCAGGCAGACCTGGTTGTAGGCACGGATCATTTCCGCACAGCGGTGAAGACAGGGTTAGAGATTGTCACGGCGTTGCGCGGACATATTTCTGGGCTCGGTGTGCCGCACTATGTCATCGATGCACCGGGCGGCGGCGGCAAAATCTCCCTTATCCCAGACCCGGTTGTCACCTTTGACGACGATGAAATCCAACTGCGTAATTATGAGGGTAACGTCTACAGTTATCCTAGCACCCCGTTTTACGATGAGGATTGGTAATTTTTGGATTTCCCTATCCGTCGTTTGCGGAAAAGCCGCACCGGCCCCTTCCTATAGGGCAGGTTCGCCTGAGCCTGCCCTTCCGCCCTTGCCAATCCTACCACTTCTCCTTCTCTTTTTCTGTATCCTTCTTCAAAAACGGACTCAGTAGATCGATGGGGATAGGGAAGACGACGGTAGAGTTTTTCTCTGCGCTCACCTCTACCAATGCCTGCAGGAAGCGGAGTTGCACGGCTGTCGGCGATTCGCTTAGGACTTGGGCTGCCCCGGTTAAGGCTTGTGCCGATTCCAATTCTCCTTGTGCGTGTGTGACTTTGGCGCGGCGTTCGCGTTCCGCTTCCGCCTGCTTCGCCATGGCGCGCTGCATCTCCGCTGGCAAATCGACGTGCTTGATTTCCATAGCAAGCACCTCAACGCCCCACGGTTCACAGTGCTCTTTGATAATCGCCTCCAAGTCTTGATTAAGTTTTTCGCGTTCAGAGAGCAGGTCATCGAGTTCAGCGCGTCCCAGCACACTCCGGAGGGTTGTCTGCGCGATTTGAGAGATAGCGAACCCGAAGTCCTCCACTTCTATCACGGCGCGGTCTGGTCCAACGACTCTGAACGTCAGCACGGCGTTGACACTCACGGAGACGTTGTCTTTGGTAATGACATCTTGCGGTGTGACATCGTTGACGATGACGCGGAGGCTGACGCGCTGCATCCGTTCGATCCAAAACGGAATCATGAGGACGAGCCCGGGCCCGCGCGTGCCTGTCAACCGGCCGAGGCGAAAGATGACAGCGCGTTCGTATTCTTTGAGGATGCGGATGCTGGTGGCGAGCATCACGACAACGGCAATTGCAATCGCAAAATAGATTGGCGGAATTTGTGGCATATCGTAGTTTTCCTTTTGGTAGGCGCGCTTTGTAAGCGCGCACATTTTACAGGACGCACGGTTAGAAACCGCGCCTACCGGG
>PYJE01000180.1 GCA_003635305.1 Candidatus Poribacteria bacterium
CGAGGCAGCGGTTTACTATCCGCTTCGACCTCATAGCGATGCTATTTATCATCTTCGACATTGAGGTAGTTTTCCTCTACCCGTGGGCAGTCGTCTTCAAGAGATTCTCGGCGGAAAGCGGGCTGTTTATTTTAGTGGAGATGCTGGTGTTCATCGGCATTCTTCTGCTTGGCTATATCTACGCGTGGAAAAAAGGAGGCTTGACATGGGATTAGATTTTGGCGGTGCACGGAACCTGTCCGCAGATAGCGGATTCATGGACGACAACATCATCACCACTACTATTGATAAGGTGGTAAACTGGGGCAGAAAGAATTCGCTGTGGCCGATGCCGTTTGGCACGGCATGTTGCGCAATCGAGATGATGGCGACTTTGGCTTCCAAGTTCGATCTTTCGCGCTTCGGTTCGGAGGCGATTCGTTTTTCGCCGCGGCAGTCGGATTTGCTTATCGTCTCTGGGCGCATCTCGATTAAGATGATGCCTGTGCTGAAGCGCATCTATGACCAGATGCCAGACCCGAAGTGGGTTATCTCGATGGGCGCGTGCGCTTCCTGCGGCGGTGTGTTTGATACCTACACCTTGATTCAAGGCGTAGATCAGTTCATTCCGGTTGATGTCTACATCCCCGGATGCCCGCCTCGTCCGGAAGACCTGATTGACGCGGTGATGCAGGTGCAGCAGAAAATCGCTGGCGGCGAGGTGCCGAAGGGTATAGAGGTGGCGGTATGAACGAAGAACAAAGCGTAGCCGAATCCCCGCTCGTCCTTCAGAAACTGCAGGAGAACTACGCCGACGCGTTGTTAGCACACGAGGAAACGCGGGATGGAGTTGCGGTTGTTGTCGGCAAAGATGACGCTTACGCGCTCTTGGAATATCTCAAGACTGAGGCGGAGTTGGGGTATACTTACCTCGTGGATGTCACGGCGGTTGACAATTCGCAGTTGGAGTCGGAGTTGGTGAAATATGACTATGCCCGGTTCATGGTGGTGTATCACCTGTATTCGTATCAGGGGTGCTGTCGGTTGCGCGTGAAGGTGCCGGTGCATGAGCGGGATTTGCGCGTTCGTTCTGTCACGAGTCTGTGGCGGGGCGCGAATTGGTTGGAGCGCGAGACTTACGACATGTTCGGGATTGCGTTTGAGGGGCACCCAGACCTCCGACGGATTTTGATGCCGGACGATTTTGATGGGCATCCGCTTCGTAAGGATTATCCGCTTCGCGGCCGCGGCGAGCGCGAGAGTTTCAATTTTGAAACGCAGAACGTATAATGACATTTCTGCACGGTAGGAGAGTGCGTCGAGACGCGGGAGGGCTCTCCTACTGGGGATGTTGAGCGATAGGAGTCTACTATGCATGCTGAGCTAGAGCGGGCGACTGGGGAAAAAATGGTTCTCAACTTCGGCCCGCAACATCCGGCGACACACGGCACATTGCGCATCGTGTTAGAACTGGATGGCGAATCGATTTTGAAAGCGACACCGCACCTCGGCTACCTGCATACCGGGTTTGAAAAGTTGGGGGAACACTTGGATTACAATCAGTTCATCGTAGTCACCGACCGGATGAACTACCTGTCCCCACTTTCCAACAACTTCGGGTATGTGCTTGCGGTGGAGCAGCTGCTCGGCATTGAAGTGCCGAAGCGGTGTCAATATATCCGCATTTTGATGGCGGAGTTGTCGCGTCTGGCAGACCATTTGCTGTGGCTAGGCACTGCGGCTCTGGACTTGGGGGCGTTTTCGGTATTCCTTTACAGTTTCCGCGAGCGCGAGAAGTTGTATAGTATCTTTGAGAAAACGACCGGGGCGCGGTTGACAACGAGTTATACGCGCGTTGGTGGTGTGCTCCGCGACCTTTACGCTGGGTTTGATGAGGATGTGCGGCAATTCATCACGAATTTTCCGAAGGCGTTGCGTGAGACGCACACGCTTCTGACGCGAAATCGGATTTGGATGGACAGGACGAAGGGAGTCGGCCCGATTGCGAGCGAAGATGCGATTAATTACGGGCTGACGGGTCCGTGCCTTCGCGCCACCGGTATTACGCATGACATCCGGAAGGCGGAACCCTACTCCTCTTACGATGAAATGACGTTTGAGGTGCCGGTAGGCTCGAACGGCGATGCCTATGACCGGTATTTGGTGCGGATGGAGGAGATGGTGCAGAGTTGCCATATCGTTCAGCAGGCTTTGGATAACCTGCCGGACGGCCCGGTTAACGTAGAGGATAACAAGATCTCGCTGCCGAAGAAGTCGGATGCGTATGGGCATATCGAGGGGCTTATCCACCATTTCAAGATTATCATGGATGGGCACGGTGTGCAGCCGCCGGTAGGGGAGCACTATTGCGCGACTGAATCGCCGAACGGTGAGCTCGGTTTCTACATCGTGAGTGATGGCAGTGGCACGGGGTATCGCATCCGCATTCGTCCGCCGAGTTTCCTGAATTTTCAGGCACTACCGCACATGCTGGAAGGCGGCATGGTATCGGATACCGTTGCTGTGTTGGGGAGTTTGAACGTGATTGCGGGAGAGTTGGACCGGTAGTAAAGGTTTTACCGAAAAAACAAGACGCTTCAGTCTTACCAACGTTCCACTCTCAGGTTTCGGGCGGCTATAGTTATCCGCCTTTACCCTCAGTTCTGGCAGAGTTGCCATGCGCTCTTGTCCTGTTTGGGTTCGGGGGAGCCCGAGTTACAGAAGTGAGGGGAACTGAATCGTCCTGCGTAAGTCCTAATTAAGATTGACTTTTTTCGGTTTTTTAGGTAAAATCTACCAAAATTTGGACAATTTGTGTTGAATCGTCATTTTGTGCGCCAAACATCGTTGATACGCATTGCGAATTTTGGTAAAATAACATCGTTGATGACAGATTGACGAGATCTAGGCGAACGTTTTGTTTGCAAAGGTTTGTTTTCTGTGGTATTCTCTATTTGGGAGGGTGTCGATTGCACAGGGCTGTGCCCGGCCGCAACCGATAAGCGGCACTCGGCTCTCCTGAAACGTCTGACTTCGCGGCAGTGCTTTGGAAGCGCGTTCTCCTCACAAGGATTCTCTCATGCACAAACATCTTCGCAACCGCATCTTCCGAATAGTGTTGGCCCTCGTTATCCTGGGGGGTATCTTTATCCTCGGCATACGGAAACACCGAGAGTCACAGATGGAAACCTTTCCTGAAAGGGTATCCGAGTCTTCTGCCCCGCAGGACACGTTCCCCACGAAAGCGGCACCGACTCTGGGTGCGCGCGACGATGGGCAGCTCCCTGAGGAAATAAGTTTCCCTGTGGCACTTGTCCCCGGACTTGTCCCGGCGGATCAAATCCCGGAGAAGTTTCCGCCTGCCGCCCGCATCACGGATAGAAACCCAACTGATGAAGTAAAAGCGGAGATTGAACGCCTCACCGAAGGCATGGATGCCTTCACGGCCGCAAAGCAACTCAATGAGTTAGAACCCGGCCGCGGCGGCCTCTACGGTCCCTATATCCGTGAGTTCGCCGCGCAGGCGTTTGCTGAACATCCCAACGATGCTGAAGTGGTGCAATTCTGGGCACGCCTACAGCAGATTCCTGCGTGGCGAGGCAGCAACCCCGAAGCAATTGCAGCGTACCGCGCGCTGCTAGAATTGCGCCCCGATTCCCAGGAAGCACTACTAGGATTAAGCCAAGCACTGTGGTATGCCGAGCCGGAAGAAACGTTGGGGCATCTGGCAAAGGCTGAGGAACTTACATCCGGATACGATTCACTGATTGTGAAACTAAAAGCGAAGGTTTATCAACGCCTAGGCGACTACGATACCGCTCTCACGCTCCTAAAAGCCTATCGAGACACGAGACTTCCTGCCTTAGAACAGGTGCTGCTTCACTCCCGTATTAGTTTCGGTTCACCCCGCGCTTATTACGACACACAGATTCGGGCGATTGAAGAAGGCAAACCATTGATTGAACCGCATCCGCGCTACCTTGAGGCACCGCAAGGTGCTGAGGAGGGTTTCAGGCGGTTACGCGGGCAAGATTCGGCGTTAGCTGCAGAGATGGCACGGCACCTCAGGCGCGCCTCGTCTGAAGAGTCTCCCTCTTCCGATGCGCCTTCGGATGAAGAGTAAAGGCTGTCGTCAGCGGTAGTATTGGCGGCGGGCATGATTTTTCGGTGAGAATCTTCCGTGAGAGGGGTTTCACAGGTGCTTCCGCCGGGGGCTGTCCTGTTTGAGCTCAGGCGAGCTCAAACTACAGAATAAGGTTTCACAGGTGCTTCCGCCGGGGGCTGTCTCCTAAACCGGCGGCAAATTGGCTAAACTTTAGGTAAAATCTAAGCAATTTGGGAGAGTTCTTTATCATGGAAATCGGAAGCATCATCCTCTTTGTGAAAGATATGAAGGGAGTGACGGCGTTTTATCGGGATGTCGTCGGGTTAACGCCTGATGCAGAACAGCCGTTTCCTGCACAACGCTTCTTTCGCTTTGATACCGGGCAGTGCAAGCTTTGCCTCCACAGCGCGAGCAAACCGAACGGTGGGAGACAAAAGGTTGGCTTTCACGTGGCGAGTGTCAGTGCGGTTCATGCGGCTTTGAAGGCGAAGGGGTTGCGCTTGCGTCCTTTGAAAAACGAAGATGGGCTTGCATGCTTTGATATTGCAGACCCCGAGAAAAACCGCATTCAGTTTTGGGGAGACTATTAGTGCGGCGCGCGGGCAAGGCGCGCCCCGAGCCAAGAAAAACACCAAGGAAAACTAGATGTCAGAGGAACTCATACAAATTCAGACTGCTTTTCGGTTTAGCGAGGAAAACCAACGTGAATTTGACGAGCTTATCGGGCACTACCCGGTGAAGGAAGCGGCGATGCTTCCGACGCTCCATCTCGCGCAGAAACAGGCGGGTTACGTTAGTCCCGCGGTGATGACGTACGTCGCGGAGCTCCTGGAAGTCCCGCTCATGAAGGTGAAGGATGTCGTGACGTTTTACCCGATGTTCTTTGAGGAGCCGGTGGGGGAGTATGTCATCCGTGTTTGCCACACGTTGCCGTGTGCGTTGCGCGATTGCAAAGTCGTGTTGGAGCATCTCAAGGCGAGGCTTAGCACGGATGTCGCTTCTGAGACAGACCTGGGCAAAGGCACAACCGCCGATGAGAAATTTACCTTGATGAAGGTGGAGTGCCTCGCGTCCTGCGATGTCGCGCCCGTTATCATGGTGAACGACGATTTATACAAAAACTTGACACCGGAAAAGGTGGATAAGATTTTGGATAACTTGTAGCGAGCCCGAGGGAGAGGGACAGTCCCTCGTCCTACCCGCCACTTGAAGCCCGTTATCGTTCAAAACGCTATCGGACTTCAAAGAAACTGTTATTGAACGTGAAACGTAATCTTGGGAATCTTGGAAATCCTGCTCATGGTTCAAGAAAAACGCATTCTTTATGAACACTTGGATGTGCCGGGTATCAACACCTTCGATGTCTTTCGTCAACACGACGGCTACGCTCGTTTTGAGAAGGCGATAGCGGAATACCAGCCGGACGACATCGCTAAGATGGTGATGGATTCCGGGTTGAAAGGCAGAGGCGGTGCCGGCTTCTCCACCGGGTTGAAATGGAGTTTCGTCCCGAAGGATATCAAGCCGTGCTATCTCTGTTGCAACGCCGATGAAAGCGAGCCGGGGACGTTTAGCAACCGGTATGTCTTGGAGAAAAATCCGCATCTCCTCATTGAGGGCATCTTGATTTGCTGCTATGCGATGGGCATTGAGACGACTTATGTCTACATCCGCGGCGAGTTTACCCTCGGTAAGAAGATGCTGGATGCGGCTATTAAAGAGGCTTACGCCAAGGGATACCTCGGCAAAAATATCCGCGGCACGGGGCTCAACGTTGATATTTACACGCACCCCGGTGCGGGTGCCTACATCTGTGGTGAGGAGACGGGGCTCATTGAGTCGCTAGAGGGAAAACGGGGGCAGCCGCGGAATAAGCCGCCGTTTCCTGCAGTGGAAGGTGTATTTCGGAAGCCTACCGTTGTGCAGAACGTGGAGACGTTGTGTAATCTCCCGTTCATCGTCGGCGAGGGTGTGGAGTGGTATACGCAGATGGGACCGACATATGGTGATACACGCTTCGATCCGCCGAAACCAGATCCGAATACCGGGACGAAACTTTACTGCATCAGCGGCGATGTCAACAAACCGGGTGTCTATGAATTGGAGCTCGGTTTGACATGTGCCGAGTTAGTCGAAGTCGCGGGCGGTGTTCGCGGGCAAGAGGTAAAGGCAGTCATTCCCGGTGGCAGTTCTGCGCCGATTTTGACGCGCTATGAATTAGACACGCGTCTTGATTTCACCTCGCTGACGCTTGCGAAATCGATGCTCGGTTCGGGCGGCATCATCGTGATGAACGAGACGCGCAACATCGTGGATTGCCTTTTGAACATCATGAAGTTTTACGCGCATGAGTCGTGTGGGCAATGCACACCGTGCCGTTGGGGCACGCCGTGGGTGCGTGATATCGTCCAACGCATCGCCGATGGAAACGGACGGAAGAGCACTATCACTCGTCCTAGATTTGGCATCGCTGAAAACGGCAGATGGGGTGACACCGGTGAGACAGAGGAAATCTACGAAGACCTGGATTTACTGGAGAGTGTCGCTAACAACATCGCTAATGTGGATACGATGACGTGGAATACCATCTGCGTTTTTGGCATCGCCGTTTCGTGGCCTGCTGTCAGTTATCTACGGAAATTCCGTCCGGAGTTTGAGGCAACGATTCGAGAGGGGCAGTTGACGACGCTTTCGGTTGAGGCGGCGACGGTGCCGCCGGAGGAAAACTACGCGTATCAACAGCGCATCGTTCCGAGAGAGTTAGAATAAGCCGAAGACTGCAAGAAAAGCCAACGTCTTTTCAACTTGGTAAGGGCAGCAACCTGCCAAGCCAACGTCAAACAACCGCTAGGAACAACAAAAAGATGGCCTTTATTAAGCTGAATGAACTTGAGGTGGAGGTAGAGGATGGGACGAATGTCGTGGAGGCCGCGAGGCAGCACGGCATTGAGGTTCCGCACTACTGCTATCACCCTGGGCTGAGTAGCCCGGCGAATTGCAGGATGTGCCTCGTTGAACCTCACGTTTTCTTCCCGCCTGCGGGGGCAATTGTGCCAGACCGGCAGCTCGCGACTGGGTGCACGACGGTGCTCCGGACTGCGCCGCCGGATAGAAAATTGGATGGCAAATACGATTTTATCGTCTATACCGATAGCCCGCGTGTGAAAAAGGCGCGGGAGGATATTCTGGAATTCCTTCTGGTGCATCATCCGCTGGATTGCCCAGTGTGCGATCAGGCGGGTGAATGCGATTTGCAAGATTTCTCTTATCGGCATGGGCACGACAAGAGCCGGTATTTAGAGGTGAAAAACGTCCCGCCGAAGAAGGACCTCGGGCCCGATGTGTTGCTCTATTCGACGCGGTGTATCGTTTGCACGCGTTGCATTCGGTTCTGCCAGGAGGTATCGGGTAGCAGCGAACTTGGGTTAATCCATCGCGGTTCTCATGACGAGATTGACATTCCGCGCGCACACGATGGCATGCCGTTGCAACTGCTGGATAATAAGCTTGCTGGCAATGTGGTGGACATCTGTCCTGTTGGCGCGCTAATTAGCAAGGATTTCCTCTTCAAATCGCGTCCCTGGTTCATGAAAAAAGAGAGCAGCGTCTGTGCGGGATGCAGTGTGGGGTGCAATATCACGGTGGAGTATAAGGAAGATGGCGTGTATCGCCTGAAACCGCGATTCCACGGCGAGATTAACCAACACTGGATGTGCGATGATGGGCGGTTGGGGTACCACTATGTCAACAGCGATGACAGGCTCCAACTGCCGATGACGCGTGTAGAGGAGGAGCTCCGGCCGACGCATTGGGCTGATGCGCTGACGCAGGTTACGGAAAAGTTGTCTGAAGCAGACGCGGCAGAAGTTGTTGTCATTGGTTCGGCGCAAGGCACGAACGAGGATAACTACGTTTTGCAGCAATTCGCGCATGAGGTGCTGAAGACGGAGCAGCTCGGGCTCTTCGGTGCTTTGCCGGGTGAGGAGCATGTTTTCCCGCAGTTTACGATTGAGGCGGACAAAAATCCGAACACCGCTGGTGCGCGCCAGATGCTGAGCAATGGTGCCCCGGTTTTGGAGGGCGAAGCACTCTGGCAAAAGGTTTCCGAGGCGAGCATCGTCTATCTCGTCAATGGTGCGCCGGGGCGGCCGTTAGAATCGGTGGAGAAGGCGGCATTGGAGAGCGTGGATTTTCTAATCGTCCAAGATGTCCTACCTTCTGAGGTGACAGCGTTGGCAGATGTGGTGTTGCCAGGGACGACGTTCGTCGAAAAGGATGGTACGTTCACCAATTCCAAGGGCTGGGTTCAGCGCGTTCGCAAGACGGTAGATGCCCCCGGTGAAGCGCGCCTTGACTGGGAGATTGTCCAGCAGATTGCGAAGCAACTCGGTGGCGAGATGGGTTACCATTTCGCGGGTGAGATTGCCATCGCGATTGCGGAAAATGTGCCGGGTTATGCCGATGCGACGCACCAGAACATCGGCGATAGCGGCGTGAAATTGGCTTAGCAGCGAATGTAAGGGTGGATTTTTGTATCCACTTGTTTTAATGATGGTAGTTTGCGGCAATGTCGCAAGCAGAACGGCAAGGCAACGTTCTTTGCCAAAGGGGCCTTATCGAACCCGTTAGGGCCAAAGAGAAGAATGGGTGATTTACCACTTAACGTTTTACTTTTGAGTTCTGCCGTCAAAATCCTCGTCATCGCGCATCTGCTGATTATCGGGGTGATGGCGATGATTTGGGCGGAACGCCGTGTGAGCGGTTGGATGCAGGACCGGCTCGGCCCCAACCGCGTCGGATTCCAAGGTATTCTCCAGCCGATTGCCGATGGCATCAAGTTCCTTCTTAAGGAGGATTTGATTCCGAACCACGTCGATAAACCGCTTTACGTGCTTGCCCCGGCGATGCTATTGATACCGGCGATGATAACGGTTGCTGTTGTGCCGTTCGGGAGTGCGATTGAGATTGCGGGGTATACGATTCCGATGCAGATTGCGCCGGGGTTAAACATCGGCGTTCTCTACATTTTGGCGATTACGTCCCTCGGGGTTTACGGTGTTGTGCTAGGTGCGTGGGCATCAAACAACAAATACTCGCTGTTAGGCGGGTTGCGTTCATCGGCGCAGATGATTAGTTATGAATTGACACTCGGTTTGGCGATTATCGGTGTGTTGATGCTTTCAAGTTCGCTGCGACTTGAGGATATCGCGAAGGAACAGGGCGCGTATCCGTGGCAGTGGAATTTCCTCATCCACTTACCGGCGTTCCTCGCGTTTACAACGGCGATGTTCGCGGAGACGAACCGTCTGCCGTTCGATCTTGCCGAAGCGGAGCAGGAGCTTGTCGCCGGTTACCATACCGAATATAGTAGCATGAAATTCGCGATGTTTTTCATGGCGGAATACATGAACATGATTGTCGGTTCAGCGGTTACGGTGACGCTGTTCTTGGGCGGTTGGCACTTCTTTGGATTGGAGAACGTCGGCGGTCCTGTTTGGAGTGGGCTCATCTCGTTCGCGATTTTTTTCGCGAAGACGGCACTTTTCCTGTTTATCTTTATTTGGGTGCGTTGGACCCTCCCGCGCTTTCGCTATGACCAGCTGATGAACCTCGGTTGGAAATTCCTGTTGCCGGTGGCGTTAAGTTCCATCGTTGTCACGGGGCTCCTTTGGGTAACGACAGATGGCAACAGGTTGATTATCGGTATCGGTAACGTCGTCGTTGCGTTTATTGTCGTCGCCGTTGTCGGTGGATTGCTGGTGATGAATAAAGTGCCGGAGGCTTCAGGACCGAAGATTGCGGGCTTGGACGAATTAGAGTCGGAGGTGTCGTAATGAATCCTGAACAGGTTTTGTTTTTCGTCTTCGGGCTGATTGCGTTGGCGGGTGCGATTTCGGTGATTTCGTTTCGGCATCCGATTTACAGCGCGTTGGCCCTGATTATAACGTTTTTCGCGCAGGCGGGGCTTTTCGTGCTGCTAGGTGCGCATTTTGTGGCTGCGGCGCAAGTCATTGTTTATGCGGGTGCGATTATGGTGCTGTTCCTGTTCGTCATCATGCTCCTGAACCTGGGTCGCCGCGACCCGGGTTCTGCTGCGGGTAGGGGAAAATGGAAGGGCATTGCCGTGATTTTAGGGATTCTCTTTGCGGCGGAGGGTATCTATATCGCCGTGAATGCGCTGAGTGATAATACGGCGGTTGCATCTGCGCAGCCGGCGGCTGAGTCGGTAACGACTTACGATATTGGCACGCTGTTGTTCAGCAAGTATCTTCTACCGTTTGAGGTTACGTCGCTGATACTGCTGGCGGCTTTGATTGGGGTTATCGTCCTCGTCAAGCGTGAGCGCCCGAGGACGATTTCCAGGATCAGGATTTCGATTACGCGAGATTAGCAGGATTACAGGATACGTTTAGCCGGATGCAAGGAAACTCTTAAGGGACTTTAAACGTGAACCTAGAGCTCTTGTGAATCTTGTCTTATCCTGGTTGGAAAGGAAGAGTGTTATGGGATTAGAATACTACCTGATGTTAAGCGCGCTCCTGTTTACCACCGGTGTTGTCGGTGTCCTCGTCCGCAGGAATGCGATTATCATTTTTATGTGTATTGAGTTGATGTTGAACGCCGCGAATCTGGCTTTCGTGGCGATTAGCCGTAGCCTGGGTCAGACGGAGGGGCAGGTGTTCGTCTTCTTTGTGATGACGGTTGCTGCCGCCGAGGTGGCGATTGGGCTGGCGATTATTGTCAGCGTTTTTAAACACCGCCAAACGATTAACGTAGACGAGGTGAACTCGCTCAAGGGTTGATGATAGGAGGCTTAGATGTCACGGACATTAGTGATTGTCTTGTTAATCTCACCCCTGTTCGGGTTTCTGATTAACGGGCTGTTTGGCAAATTCTTAAAGGGTAACGAGAAGTTGAGCGGTGGGATAGGCGCGCTGGCGGTGCTAGTTTCGTTTATCTGTGCTATCGTTGCGTTTGCAGGTGTGCAAGGCGGTGCGGTGCTGGAAGGCGAGTCGGGCGTGCTTTACGAGTGGATTGCAGGCGAAGGATTCACTTTCAACATCGGCTTCCATGTTGACGCGCTGACTACCGTGATGCTGCTTGTTATTACCGGCGTTGGATTCCTTATCCACGTCTATTCAATTGGTTACATGCACGGCGATGCGGGGTATACGCGGTATTTTGCGTATCTCAACCTGTTCGTGTTTGCGATGCTGGTTTTGGTGCTCGGTAACAACTACCTGATGATGTTCGTGGGTTGGGAAGGCGTAGGGCTCTGCTCCTACCTGCTCATCGGGTTTTGGTATGAGAAGCAGTCGGCGACGGATGCTGGAAAGAAGGCGTTCATTGTGAACCGCATTGGCGATTTCGGGTTTCTGCTCGGCATGTTTACGCTATTCGCTGCGTTCGGCAGTTTGGATTTCGCGGCAATCTTTGGTGCAGCGGAGGCTAATGATTTTCAGCAGGTTTTCGGTGGAATCACCTTGGTTATTGCGACGCTGCTGCTCTTCGTGGGTGCAGTTGGCAAATCGGCACAGATTCCGCTCTATGTCTGGTTACCGGATGCGATGGAGGGCCCGACCCCTGTCAGTGCGTTAATTCACGCCGCTACGATGGTGACAGCGGGTGTCTACATGATTGCGCGTTCCGCTGTGCTTTATGAACTTGCGCATACCGGTGAGGTTGTCGCGTGGATTGGAGTGTTAACGGCGTTCTTCGCGGCGACGATTGCGATAACGCAGAATGACATCAAGCGCATCCTCGCCTATTCCACTGTGAGTCAACTCGGTTATATGTTCGTCGGTGTGGGTGTCGGCGCGTATGCTTCTGGCATTTTCCATTTGATGACGCATGCGTTCTTCAAAGGGCTCATGTTCCTCGCTGCGGGCAGTGTGATGCACGCGATGGCGAATGAATTGGATATGCGGAAGATGGGCGGCTTGAAGGCGAAGATGCCGATAACGCATTGGACGTTCTTCATCGGCGCGTTTGCGATGGCAGGCCCGTTTCTCAGCGGCTTCTGGAGCAAAGACGAGATTCTACACAGCGCGTGGGGTAGCAATCCGGCGATTTACGTCATCGGCTTGATTACGGCGTTCTTGACAGCGTTCTATATGTTCCGGCTCATTTTCGTCACCTTTTATGGGCAATCTCGTGTGGAGTCAGACGTTGCTGCGCATTTGCATGAATCGCCGCCGGTGATGTGGGTGCCGCTCGCTATTCTCGCTATTCCTTCGGCGATAATCGGGCTGTTACTTGGATGGGGTGGACACGACAGCGCGTTTCACCATTTCACGGATAATGTCTTTAAGGCTGCGAAGGAAATCGGATCCGGCGGACATGGCGAAGCTTCTGGCAGTATGGTGCTGTTTATGATAATTTCGGGAATCGTCGGGCTAGTGGGCATCGGTGCTGCGTGGATGCGATACAGCAAGCGGACTCCATCGGCGCAACCCGGAACGGCACTTCATAAGTTGGTAGCGAACAAATACTACATTGACGAGATTTACACTGCAGTCTTCGTGCAGCCGATTAAGAATGTCTCGCACTATTTGCTGTGGCGCATCGTGGATACCGGTATTATTGACGGTATTGTCAACGGTGTCGCCGGTGCTATCCGCATCGTTGGGGGAACCCTGCGGCGGCTCCAGACCGGGGTAGTTCAGGCGTATATCGTGTCAATGGTTGTGGGCATCGTCATATTCCTTGCCTATTATCTGTTTATGCTATAATCAATAGCATGTTCCTAACGGGGATTACGCAGAAAAACTCCGTAGTTCGGTGGAGAGTTATAGGCATTTAATTAGGAGGTTTCATTGTTACTTTCAACAGTCATTTTCTTACCGCTGCTCGGTGTCGTAGCGATTGCGCTGCTCAGGGGGATGGGAGCGTCTGCTATCAAAGGCATCGCGATGGGAGTTGCGGTGCTGACGTTCCTCATCTCGTTGGGACTTTACACGGGTTTCGATGCGACGACTACCGAGATGCAATTCGCGGAGAGTCGGGCCTGGATTCCGCAGTTAGGCACACGCTATGACATCGGCATTGATGGCATCTCGCTCTGGCTAGTGCTCCTGACGACGTTCCTGACACCGGTGTGTATTCTCGCCGCATGGAATTCGGTGGAGAAGGGGCTCAGCGGCTTTATGATGTCGTTGCTGGCTCTTGAGACGGGGATGCTCGGCGTGTTTTGCGCTATGGACTTGTTCCTATTCTTCGTATTTTGGGAGTCGATGCTGATTCCGATGTATTTTCTCATCGGTATCTGGGGTGGCGAGCGGCGCGTTTACGCGACTATCAAGTTTGTCCTGTATACGATGGCGGGCAGCGCGCTGATGCTAGTGGGCATTTTGGCTCTTTACTTCCAGAACGGTGACAATGGGTTTGCGCTGCTGCCGTTGTATGAGAGAGTGGGTGGCTTCACGCACGCGAATCTCTTGTTCATGGCGTTTTTCATTGCGTTTGCGATTAAAGTGCCGCTGTTTCCGTTCCACACGTGGCTGCCGGACGCGCACGTTGAGGCACCGACAGTTGGCAGTGTTATTCTGGCCGGCGTGCTGTTGAAGATGGGCACTTACGGCATTGTGCGATTCTGTTTACCGCTCTTCCCGGAGGCGGCGGCAACGTATACGCCGCTGATAGTGACGCTGGCTGTCGTCGGCATCATTTACGGTGCGTTAGTGGCGATGGTGCAGCCAGATTTGAAGAAATTGGTTGCCTATTCAAGTGTGAGCCACCTCGGCTTTGTGGTGTTGGGGCTTTTCACGCAGCATCATGCGGGTATCCAAGGCGGCGTGCTACAGATGATTAATCACGGGTTGAGCACGGGCGCGCTCTTCCTCCTCGTCGGCATGATTTATGAGCGGCGGCACAGCCGCATGATTGTCGATTTCGGTGGGGTAGCCAAGTCGATGCCTATTTTCGCCACGGTTTTTATGATTACCACGTTGTCGTCTATCGGGTTGCCGGGATTGAACGGTTTTGTCGGCGAATTTATGATTCTGCTGGGTAGTTTCCACAGTGGTGCGTTCTCGAAAGTTTACGTAGTGCTCGCCGCGACAGGCGTTATTCTGGCGGCAGTGTATATGTTGTGGATGTTCCAGCGCGTGATGTTCGGCACGCCGGATAAGACGAACGCGGCTCTTCCGGATTTGAACGCGCGTGAGTTAGCGGTGTTACTGCCGGTGATGCTGTTCATCGTTTGGATAGGCGTGTATCCGAAGCCGTTCTTGAATCGCATGGAGAAGTCGGTAGGTGTTGTCGTAACGAAGGTGCGGCAGGAAGCGGCTCCGGCGATGGGACACACCGATTTTTTGGACAACTTGGACGACATTGAGCGTCCGACTGCAACTGATGTTCAACATCAGAAGGAGGCAGAGAGAAAATAAATGAAAAAGGGTTCTATTTCCATAGCGTTCTTACCACTTTGTATTCTTTTAGTGTTTGCGGGTTCTGTGGGCCTTGCATTTGCTGCGGATGACGCGCACGGCGAACACCATGGCGGTGTCTCCGGAGAGAAGCTGCCTATCTGGAGTATCATCCCGTTCGTGGGCATTCTGCTCTCTATCGCGATACTGCCGGTAGTGTGGGATTCGCATTTTCTTCACCATCACGGTGGGAAGATGTCGGCGGCTTGGGCGTTGGTTTTCGCTATTCCCTATCTTATCGCGTTCCGCGGCGACGCGTTTTACGACATTCTGCACATTTATCTCATAGACTACATTCCGTTTATTATGCTGCTGTGGGGGCTGTTTACAGTGGCGGGCGGCGTTTTGGTGCGGGGCACCTTGCGCGGCACGCCGATGGTGAACACGTTGCTGCTCCTCATTGGCACCGCTATCGCCTCATGGGTAGGCACGACAGGGGCATCGATGCTCCTTATTCGTCCGTTAATTCGTGCGAATGCGTATCGAAAAAACAAGGTGCATCTGATTGTCTTCTTCATCTTCCTAGTAAGCAATATTGGGGGTTCTTTAACGCCGCTGGGGGATCCGCCCCTGTTTTTAGGGTTCCTGCACGGTGTTCCGTTTTTCTGGACGACTACCGCGCTTTTCCCACACATGCTGTTTATCAGTGTCATTTTAATCGTGATTTTCTTCGCGCTGGACACCTTCATGTTTAAACGCGAAGGCGGTGAAGTTCCTGATGATGGCACGAGTGAACGGATTCGGGTAGAAGGGCTGTTTAACCTCATCTTCCTCGCCGGCATCGTTGTCGCTGTTTTGATGAGCGGCACGTTGAAGTTAGGCGAAGTGAACATTTTCGGCGTGCATGTCGCGTGGCAGAACATCCTTCGAGACGTGACTATTGCGGTGATGGGCTTCTTGTCACTCCGGTTTACGCCGTTTAGTGGCAAATTGCGTCAAGATAACGAGTTTTCATGGGCACCGATTGAAGAGGTGGCGAAGGTGTTCGCCGGTATCTTTATGACAATCATCCCCGCTTTGGCGATTTTGAAGGCTGGCGAAAACGGTGCGCTCGGCGCGTTAAACCGCATGATGCAAGAACCGTGGCACTATTTCTGGGTAACCGGGGTGCTATCCAGTTTCTTGGACAATGCGCCGACGTATTTGACGTTCTATAACACTGCCCTTGGCAAACTACATCTCACCGAAGACTTGGTGCCGCAAATTCTCACGGGACAATTAGTGGGGGCGCAGCATTTGGAGTTTGTGAAGTTGCTCACTGCTATCTCTGTCGGTGCGGTTTTCATGGGTGCGAATACCTATATCGGCAACGCGCCGAATTTCATGGTGAAGGCGATTGCAGAGGATAGCGATATCCCGATGCCGAGTTTCTTCGGCTATATGCTCTGGTCTGTCGTCATTTTGGTGCCGCTGTTTGTCATTGTCACCTTCGTTTTTCTACTCTAGAATTTTTTGTTACCACCAGCATGCAACAACGGCGCATGCGGAGATACGCGGTTTACGGTATTGCACCAACAACCCTCACTGAACGGACAGCAAGGCCGAAAAGGGAAAGCGTCGCTTGCGTAAGCCTTCTACCGCTGCGCCAAAACAAAAAAGGACAAAAGAATGCCAATAGATATTAACTGGCAACTGCTGATGCCTGAGCTCGTCATCGCGTCCACATTGCTCCTCGTTCTCGTCTTCGACATGGTAGATGCCCTCTCGAAAACGGTGCTAGGATGGCTCACACTCGTCGGCACTGGGATTGCACTGTGGGTATCCGTGGCGATGCGCCTTGACAACACTTATGGCACCACCTTTGGTGGGATGTTTGCGGTAGATGGGTTCTCGCTGTTCTTCAACATCATCTTCCTCGTTTCAACCATGCTCGTTTCACTGATTTCCATTAATTATTTGCGAGGGAACAGCGCAGAGCGGGGAAGAGAAAGAAGACAGGGCCCGTATTACCTCCTCATCTTGCTTGCTACACTCGGCATGATGCTGATGGCGGCGGGCAATGAGCTCATCGTCGTCTTCCTCGGCTTGGAATTAATGTCGCTGTCGCTGTATGTGTTGGCGGGCTATTTCCGCGAGCACTCCGTTTCGAGTGAGGCGGGAATGAAGTACCTGTTGCTAGGTGCATTCGCGAGCGCGTTCTTCCTCTACGGTATCGCGCTCCTTTACGGCGGCACTGGCACGACAAGTCTTCCGGAGATTGCGGCGGCTGTTGCGTCAGGGAGTTCATCGCCGTTGCTGCTTGCGGGGATGTTCCTGCTTATCGTTGGGTTTGGGTTTAAAGTTGCGATTGTGCCGTTCCACCAGTGGGCTCCTGATGTTTACGATGGTGCGCCGACGACGGTTGCGGCGTTCATTTCAGCAGGACCGAAAGCGGCGGGGTTTGCCGCCTTTCTGCGGATTTTCACAGAAACGTTTCAGAATTTGCAGCCGGAATGGAGTGGTGTTGTTATCCTCTTGGCGATGCTGACGATGACGGGTGGGAATATCCTCGCGATTGCACAGACGAACATCAAGCGGATGCTCGCCTATTCAAGCATCGCGCACGCCGGTTACGTGTTGATAGGCGTAGCGGCGGCAAATCAGGAAGGTGTCTCTAGTGCGATGCTCTACCTACTCGTCTATTGCATTATGAACATCGGCGCGTTCACCGCGGTCATTTTAGCGCGAACGTCAACGGGTGAACGGTTGGCACTTTCGGCATACGCGGGGCTCGGGTTTCGGAAGCCGCTGCTGGCTCTGTTCTTGACGGTGATGCTGTTATCGCTGGCAGGTTTTCCGCCGACAGCGGGGTTTGTGGGGAAATTCTACGTCTTCAAATCGGCGGTGCAGGCGGGACATTTCTGGCTTGTCGCTATCGGTGCTGTTAACACGGCCATCTCGGCGTTTTACTACCTGCGGGTGGTAGTGACGATGTATATGCGTGAACCTGCGGGGGAGGTGGATGTCGCCCCGTATCCGCGGACGTTGTTAGTGGGGCTTGTCCTCGCCGCAATTGGCGTGTTGCTGATTGGGATTCTGCCGTCGCTGGTGCTCAATTCTGCGCAGAATTCTGCACTGTGATTGTTAGAAAACCGCGGACTTAAGGTATAAATTGATGCAGAAAACTGAGAACGATGAACGAGAAGAACACTCTTTCCAAGATGCGGAGGAAGAAGAGGGATATGCCGCTTTCCCGGGAGGTATCCCGAAGAGGTGGTTAAATCCGGCGGTTTATTTCTTCCTCATTATCTTGGGAGCGTATGCCTTATGGGTTGGCAGTGGCGAGATTATTGATGGCAGACAAGCGGGCATCCATCTTCGTAAAACGATGGGAGTCATCTGGTCGCATCTCTCTGATTTCGCCTTCAACTTAACTATCGCTGTGATTGGCGGTA
>PYJE01000181.1 GCA_003635305.1 Candidatus Poribacteria bacterium
TAAGGGGAGCGCGGGGGCGTGTTCCGCCGCGATGCCGTGAGGGCTCCGTAGCGCGGGGGCCTGTCCCCCGCGTGGGCTGCGGTAGTCCGAGACACGGCGAGGGACAGGCCCTCGCCCTACGTATCTATGTAAAAGTCTGTAGGTCAAGATCGCCCGATCCTGACCTGTTTCGGCTGGCGCGCGGGGGTGTGTCCCCCGCGCGTTTTTTTTGATGAGAGAGTCCTCGCGCGGGAGAATGTGTCTTGCATTCTCGCTGTGCTTTTTTTCAAAACCCTAATCCTGGAAATCCTAGAATCTTGCAAATCCTGCTTCAACTTGCACATCCTCCTTCAAATCCAAAAAAAGTTTTGACAATATAACAGATTTATGGTATAATTTTTTCAAGAATAATGATAACATTCCAAAACTTGATCAACCTATTTTTTTGAGGTATCGGAAATGTTTCAAAAACTTTGGAGGAGGGGTTTCCAGTTGTTGGCTGTTTGCTGGGCTATCATGTTCACCGCGGCACTCTGGGTCCCCCCCGTTTTCGCGGAGGATGACGTGAAAAATTCAGCGGCATTGGCGGCAGCGAAGCAATCGCCATCCCTAAAAGTCGGGATGATAGCTCCCGATTTTACACTGCCCGATGACACGGGTGCAATGCGAACACTCAGCGAGTTCTTGGGAAAAAAGAACGTCGTGCTCGCCTTTTACCCGAAAGATTTCACCGGTGGATGAACAACCGAAATTAACTCGCTCCGGGATAATTTGAGCGAGATAGAAGCCACCGGTACCGTGGTTTTCGGCGTGAGTCTTGATACCGTCGAGACGCATCAGCGGTTTCGAGAATCGCTGAAGTTAGACTTTTCTTTGCTCGCCGATGCGACGGCCGAAGTGAGCCGCGTCTACAGCGGTATCATGGCTCAATTTAACGCGTCAAAGCGGGTTACCTTTATCATTGACAAAGCGGGTTACATCCGCGCGATTGATGACAAAGTCAACGTCAAAACGCACGGTGAAGATGTCGTCGCGATGTTGAAAAACGTGTTACCGAAAGTTGAAGAGGGACACTCGGCCCCCGATTTTATCGCAACCGATGGCGCGGCAGAAACACACCAACTGAGCGCGTTCCAAGGCGAAAAGAACGTCGTGTTGGCGTTCTATCCGCGCGATTTCGGACGCGGCTGAACGGCGGAAGTTTGCTCGCTCCGTGATGAGTCGAGTCGTCTCGCCGCCCACGATGCACAAGTCTTCGGAATTACGCTGAACGATGCCGAATCCCATCAGAAATTTTCGGAAGAGAATCAACTCAACTTCCCACTTTTAGTAGATACGAACCGCAACCTCGCACTCCTTTACGGTGCAACAGACGCGCCAGACGGACGCGTCAAGCGGTTAACCGTGATTATTGATAAAACCGGGAAGATTGTGAAAATCGATACGGAAGTCAACGCCGGCACGCACGGTGCCGACTTAGTGGATTTCTTTGAAAAAACGTTGGAAACGCCGAGTAATTGATGACGCATAGCACTCTATCAGGATTTCGAGACAGGATGGCATGGGGCATCTCCCTCGTCTTCAGCCCCTTTTTCGTGCTGATTGCGACAACCGTGGTTGTGGTGGAAAAACATGCCGCTACCTCGCGCGACACACTGCTGTGGCTCACCATCTTAGGGCTATTCGTTACCGTGCTACCGATGCTTTGGATCGGGATTCTGTTCCGGCTATCAAAGGTGAGTGACTGGCACCTGCATAGCAAGGAAGAACGCCTCTCACCACTCTGCTTCACACTGGCAAGCATGATTGTCGGAACAGTTATCCTGTACTGGCTCGATGCCGAGCGTCATATCATTTGGGCAGGTGTCGCCTACATTGCGAATAGCATCGTGTTCTCCGCGATTACACCGATGTGGAAGATTAGCTTCCACAGTAGCGTCGCGACAGGATGCATCACGGTGCTTGTCGTGCTCGTCAATTCGCAATGTGGGTGGCTCTTCCTACTCGTGCCGTTCATCGCATGGGCACGCGTTTACCGAAAGCGGCACACGCTTCTTCAAACGGTTGTCGGCGCGGTGCTCGCGGTGGGCAATACCGCACTCGTCTTCTATGTGAAGGAGCGGCTCTATTATTAACTCTCTAAAGCCGAAAGCCGTTTATGCACCGTCCCCTTCGGAAAATTCACCGGCAAATCATCCCAGTCGCAGTATAAGCAGAAATGGCCCTCTTTGCCGAGGGGTTTGACGCGGCCTCCGCACTCCGGACAGGCGGTGATACGTCCTTCAGACACCTCTTCAGCACCCGGCGGAAACATGAGCAGCTGCTCTATCGGCATCGCGCGCTCGGTCTGCCCGACTAACTCCAGTCGGACGTTCTGCATGATTTCGCGCGTATCCAGACTGAACGCCGGCGGGGCCGCCCGGCTCAGGTGCATGAAACTGCTGCGATAGAAGCGAATGGTGCCTTCCTCGCGCACCTGCCGGATGAAGAGCGCATGTTTCTTCGGTTCTACCAAAAAGCCTATCCTGTCTTCTAGCTGCCGCCTCGCGATAATGGTAAGTTCATACCCGCCATATTGCAGGACGGTGTGCCTCGCGTCAGGTTGCATTTGACAGATTTCAAACAACTCGCGCGCGCGCGCCGTAGACAGAATCAAGCAGTAGTTGCGCGTAGAAAATTGCTGCAGCAACCCGAACGGCAGAAATTGCACGGGATGCGCAACGGTGCGAAGGAGGCCAATGAACTCCTGATACGCATTCTCGATGGCCCCTTGCAAAATCTGCTGCGCCGTCTGCGCGCCGTTAATCTCCCGCGAATAGAGCTCAATCTGGACATCAACCTCGATGTCCGACGGAACCGCACCGCTTCCTCTCGCGTTTTGGCCCTCGGCGTTCATTCGGTGAACGTTCTCCACCGGACTATCCGCGAATTTCAGAACAAAAGGTAACATAGCACTTCACTCACCAGCGTGTTAGGATACAGCGGACTTACGCGCAGTGCCTCCCACCGGGGCTACGCCGCACAAGTCCTCAGACAAAAAACTCCTCATACATTCAATATCACTATTTTACCACACGTCAAGAGGTTTCGTCAACAAAAACTTTTTAACAAGACATACACAAAAAGATAGACTCCCCCACCGGTAGGCGCGGTTTCCAACCGCGCCTACGTGGGAGCGCGCTGACAACACGCGCCTCCCGAAGTCACTGCCGCCCAAATCCTAACTTATATGAAATGAACCTGAGTCGTTCGGACTCGCCTAAACTACAGAATCTGTTTTTAACTTGACATCGGCGACTTTTCATGTTATACTTTTGAAAAGGAGGAAATTGATATGCTTTCTAACCCGATAATTACCAATCTGATTATCCCTATTTTCGCATCGCTGGTTGCGACTGGGATTGGGGTGCTCATCGTCTGGCTGTGGAGCCGCAAAAAGCGGGATGACGAGTCGGAGAATCGCTTGACGCGGATTGAAAACTCTCAGCAGAATCTGTCTGATAAATTCGACAATCTATCCGAACAGGTAGCTTTATGGCGGGAGGAGGCGGATTTATTCCAGCGCAGACTGCTCGTTGAAGTTCGGGAAATTGTTGACGCAGCAATCGCCGAGAGCAAGCGTGTCGCGGCCGATGCGGTAGCCGAAAATCGGCTGATTATAGACGAGTCACTGGAGAAACACGAACGCATCGCACGCGAAGCCGCACGCGAAGTCGCGAAACAGGTTGCTAGCGAAATCGCCGCGCAGACGACAAAAGAGACTGAGCGTATTATCAGTGAAGCAACCGCCGAGAACCAGCGCATTGTTGACGAGGCGATGGCGAAAAACGAGCGTTTCATCAACGCAGCAATGAAAGAAAACGAGCGCATCGCACGCGAAGCCGCACGTGAAGTCGCAAAAGAAATCGCTTCTGAAATTGCCGTGCAAACAACGAACAAAGTGGAGCACCTCGTCCATGAAGCGATGAAGGAAAACGAGCGCATCGCACGCGAAGTCGCAGTCCAAGCCGCAAGTGAGGTGGCAAAGCAGGTTGCGAGTGAAATCGCCGCGCAGGCGAACCGGGAAAGCGAACGCATCGCACGCGAAGCCGCACACGAAGCCGCAAATGAGGTGGCAAACCGGGCAACTAAAGAAAGCAAACGCGTCGCAGCCCAAACCGCCCGCGCCGAAAGTGAGCGCATCGCGAATGAAGCCGCAAGGAAGGCGGCAACCCAAACTGTCAAGATGCTTGAGGAAAGCGGCAGAATCTAGCACATCGCCGATGCCCATTTTTACGCGTGGAATTTCCGTTGCATTTTTTTACACGTTGTGCTATACTATTTCAAAGACGCGATTCGCAATCGCGCCTGAAACCCAGACGCAAGAAAGGAAACCTATTATGTCAGGACACTCAAAATGGTCTACAATTAAACATAAGAAAGCGGCGAACGATTCTCGGCGTGGAAAACTCTTCTCAAAATTGGTGAAGGAGATTACCGCGGCGGCGCGCACCGGCGGCGGCGATGTGAGCATGAATCCGCGCCTCCGCACAGCCATCGCAACGGCGAAATCCAGCAACGTTCCGAACGACAATATCGAGAAGGCAATCCTTCGCGGCACCGGTGAACTCGGCGGCGTTCAATATGAAGAAATCCTCTACGAAGGATACGGCCCCGGCGGTGTCGCACTGATGATTGAGGTGTTGACAGACAACCGCAATCGCGCAGTCGCTGCAATCCGGCACACCCTCGGCAAACACGAAGGGAGAATGGGAGAACGCGGCAGCGTCGCATGGGGGTTTGACAAGTGCGGACTCATCGTCGTCGGACCGGATAGCATCGATGAAGACGAACTCTTCATGATTGCAGCGGACGCAGGCGCAGAGGACATCGCTCCCTCCGAAACCGGCATTGAAATCGTTACACCCTTTGATAGGTTTGACAATGTCTTAACCGCAATTCAGGCGACAGCGGCGGACATCCAACTCGCTGAAATCAGCATGATTCCGCAGAATACCGTCAAACTCGAGGGCAAGGAAGCAGAACGGATGCTCCGCCTGATGGTGGCTCTCGATGAACTGGAAGACGTGCAGAAGGTTTACGCTAACTTTGACATCCCCGATGTCCTTTTGGAGGCCGCCGCCTAGCAGGCGCGCCGCAACGCAAAACCGCTGATGATTATTCTTGGCATCGACCCGGGCATTGCAAATACTGGATACGGCGTAGTGGCATCGCAAGCGAACCGTGCCACCGCGCATGATTACGGGAACATCCGGACGAACGCGCAGACTGCATCCGAAACGCGCCTGAAACAGATTCACGATGAAGTCGCGCGTCTCATTACCGAATTCGCTATTGATGCCGTCGCGCTTGAGGAGATATTCTTCAGCAGAAATGTGAGCAGCGCGCTCGTAGTCGGTGAGGTGACAGGTATCGTGAAACTTGCGGCGGCAAACGCCGGGTGTCCCGTTGCAACGTATACGCCATCCCAGGTCAAACAGGCAGTGGTTGGCTACGGACAAGCCAAGAAAACCCAGATGCAACGGATGGTGCAGGCGTTGCTTCGGCTTAGGGAGGCACCACGCCCAGACCACGCCGCGGACGCGTTGGCTGTCGCGCTTTGCCACGCGCGTTCCTACAAAGGGCTTGAACTGCGCGAGAGGTATCAGTAACACGCGGAAACGTAGGGCGAGAGCCTGTTCCTCGCCAAGCCGCGCCGTGCTTACTACCGTAGGGCGAGGGCCTGTCCCTCGCCAAACCGAGACTCCGAGAAGGACAACCAGAATGATCGCTTACGTCAAAGGCGTTGTCGCCTACAAAGACACGAAACAGATTATCGTGGATGTGAACGGCATCGGGTACGCCGTGGATATTCCACCGAAAACCGGCGGCGAGTTACCGCTGGTGGGAGAACCAGTCACCTTTTACACGCACTATTACCAAAACCGCGAGAATGACATCACCCTCTACGGGTTCACTTCACGAGACGCGCTGAAAGTCTTTGAAATGGCATTGACGGTGAAAGGTGTCGGGCCTACGCTGGCGCAGAACATCGTCGCCAAGTTGACACCGCCGCAATTCCAACGCGCAGTCCATCAAGGCGACACAACGACGCTGATGCGGGTGCCGCGGTTAGGCAAGGAGAACGCGCAACTCATCATCATGAAACTCAAAAAGCAGATTGGGAAGGTGAAATTCGAGAACGAGGTGGAGCTGAGTCGCGCCGGGGCGGTAGATACGCAGGTAGTCAAAATCCTCGTCAACCTCGGTGCATCGGAACTTGATGCAGAACAAGCCGTCGAAAAGGCACAAAAGGTGCTCGGTGAGGCCGCACAGCGCGAAAACTTGGTGAAGCAGGCTCTCAGCTATATTCGGAACTAATTCCCAGAACCGCAGGTAAGCAAGAATGGCGAACCACGACACACCAGGGCCTTCTCGGATGCCAGAATTAGCCGTTGAAGACGAAGGCTTTGAATATAACCTCCGGCCCGAAACGCTGAACGAATTTATCGGACAGGAGAAGGCAAAGGAGCAACTCCGTATCCACATTGAAGCCGCCAAAAGGCGCGGCGATGCACTGGAACATGTGCTCCTTGTCAGCCCACCGGGGCTCGGTAAGACAACGCTAGCGAAAATTATCGCCAATGAAATCAAGAGCGACTTTAAGCAGGCAATCGGGCCCATCATGGAGAAACTCGATCTGGTTTCAACGCTGTCAAACCTGACAAAAGGCGATGTGCTGTTTATTGACGAAATCCACCGTATGAAGGGGTATGTCCAAGAATCGCTTTATCCGGCGATGGAGGACTACCAACTCGATCTGGCGATTGGACAAGGACCTGCTTCGGATGTGGTGCAGCTGTCCATCGCACATTTCACGCTCGTCGGTGCAACGACGCGCGAAGGACTGCTCGCCGGCCCGTTTCGCGACAGGTTTGGTATCCGCATCCATCTTGACTATTACGAACCGGCGGACATCCAGCAGTCAATTCGCATCAACAGCGCGAAACTCAATATCGAAATAGAAGAAGAGGCGGAATACGCCCTGGCCCGCCGGGCGCGAGGCACGATGCGTATTGCCAATAAATTGCTGGCGAACGTCAGAGATTACGCCGAAGTGAAGGGCGACGGCACGCTCACGCTGGAAGTTGCAGAGGAAGCACTCGAATTTTTCGGCATTGATGAACGCGGGTTAGACGCTCAAGATTACGCCTACTTCCGAACGATTATTGAGAAATTCAACGGGCGAGCGGGCCTGAAGGCACTCGCTGTCGCGCTCAGTGAAGACGAACGCACCATCGCCGAAGTCTACGAACCTTACTATATCAAAGAAGGGCTGTTGACGCTGACACCAGGCGGACGCGTCGCAACGGATGCCGCCTATGAATACTTTGACTACCCTATCGGCAAGCAGTCATCGCTGTTCTATTAATATGAAACTCGCAGACTTTGATTACCATTTGCCGGCAGATAGCATCGCGCAGTTCCCCCTTCAGCGGCGCGACGGTTCGCGGCTCATGGTGATTGACAGAACCTCGCGCACATTTCAGCACGCTCGGTTTTCGCAGATTGGAGAATTCCTGCCGGATAGCGCGATGCTTGTCCTGAACGATACGAAAGTGATGCCGGCACGGCTTATCGGGAAAAAACTGAAGACCGGGGGTAAAATTGAATTCCTGCTTGTCCGTGAAAAAGCGATTGATGCGCGGTTGGAAACCGCGCCTACGGCACAGAGGGAAGCGATTGATGCGCGGTTGGAAACCGCGCCTACGGCACAGAGGGAATTGGAAACCGCGCCTACGGCACAGAGGGAATTGAAAATCGCGCCTGCGGAACATAGGGAATTGCAAACCGCGCCTACAAAAGAGGCAAGGGCAGCAACCGCGCGCACAGCCGTAGGCGGCGTTTGTAACAACGCTATTTGGGAGGTGCTTGCGAAACCGCAACGCAGCCTCAAGGTTGGCACCCGGGTTTCATTCGGCGATGGAGAACTCATAGCCGAGGTAGTTGACATCCCGACAGATGGACACTGCCAGCTCTGCCTCAGTTACGCGGGTGATTTTGCAGACGTTTTGGCGCGCGTCGGACAGGTGCCGCTGCCGCCTTATATCAAACGCGCGCCGACTGCGGAAGATGTCAACCGATATCAATGCGTTTACGCCGAAGCAGAGGGGGCAATTGCCGCGCCGACAGCCGGTTTACACTTCACGCAGGAATTACTGGAGAAATTGCGAAACGATGGAATAGAAACGGCCACGCTGACGCTGCACGTCGGCATCGGGACATTTCAACCGGTGAAGGTGGAAGAGATTGCCAGCCATAGGATGCACGCCGAGTCTATTCATCTCTCTGCAGCAGTGGCGGCACGACTTCGCGATGCGCGGGAAGCCGGGCGAAAAATCGTCGCTGTCGGCACGACGGTGGTGCGAGCACTGGAGACGGCCGGAAGGAACGGCACCGTCACCCCCTATCGCGGGGAGAGTGAACTCTTTATCTATCCCGGCCATCAATTCAACGTGGTAGATGCGTTGATTACCAATTTTCATCTACCGAAATCGACTTTACTGATGCTAGTGAGTGCCTTCGCCGATGTCAAACTGATTCGCGCGGCATATCAGGAGGCACTCCGACAGAACTACCGGTTTTACAGTTATGGCGATGCCATGCTAATTCTATAAAAGGAGACATTTCATGGAACAAATAGGAGGTTTGCTTGTTCCCTTTATCGCGATGGGGGCAATCATGTATTTCTTGCTCTGGCGGCCGGAACAAGCCAAACGCAAAAAACACCAGAACATGCTGGAGAACCTGTCCAAAGGCGATGAAATCGTCACAAACGGGGGGTTACACGGCAAAATCCTCGGACTCAGCAACGATAAGCAGATTATCGTCATCTCCGTAGGCGAAGTGAATAATCAGGAGGTGAAGGTGCAGATTCAACGGAGTGCCGTCGCTTTCGTGAGAAAGGGCGGGGAGCTCATCGAAGGCGAGTAACGCTTTAAGCCACGCGAGTTATCCACAACGTATAGACGCGCCCAGGGCGGGTGTGATTCATCATATCCGCCTCTCTCTTTTCTCCATCGCCGATACGCGGAAATTGGAGCACCGTAGTGCTTTCTTCGTGTGGATAACGGGTGAGACAGATTGCTTCGCCAACGCGCCGGGCTGGCATCCTATTTTCCGTTATAACGAACTGCCAGTCTGTCGCGTCTGCCGCTTCGCCCGCGCCTAAAATGACAGCCGCCGTTTCCGCGTGCGAGGGCGTTCGGCAAACGGCGATTTCAATCCCGAATCCCCCTGCCAGCACCTCGTAAGTGGTGTGGTGCGGAATGAACGCAACGCACGCCTCGCCGTGAAAGACATCTGGACGTTCCCCTAAAACGCCGTTCGCCTTGTTGCCGTTGTGTCCTACTAACAAAGTGCAGTCACCGCTCAAAGCAATCAGCGCAACTTCGGTATCCTCCGAATGTTCAAAGTAGGTGGCATTGGGCGCGAGGGAAAGTATCCCGAATTGCAGGCTGCCCATCGCGCCTGGCTTCAGAATGTCAACATAGCCTTCGGTAGGTGTGTAAATGTTAGCGTTCGGCATCTGATTGCAACGTCCAGAATTGTTCAATGAGACTGGCAAGCGGCAGGCCGACGACGTTGAAATAGCATCCTTCGATGCGTTTCACGAACGCCGCGCCGCGGCTCTGAATTCCGTATGCTCCCGCTTTATCGGATGCTTCGCCGCTCGCAATATAGTCGGCAATCTCCGCGATGCGCAATTCGCGAAAGTAGACATTGGTTGTCTCTGTCCAGATGATTTCGCGTGCAACTGTGGGCGGTTGCAAACCGCACCTACCCGGCTCATTCTCCTGTCCGGTAGGCTCAGGTTCATTCTCCTGTCTGGTAGGCGCGCTTTGTAAGCGCGCTTCTTGCAAACCGCACCTACCAGAAGAGTCGGCAACGATTAATGCCACCCCTGTTACCACCTCATGGCAGGTGCCGCTGAGTTGCATCAGCATTTCTCTAGCGTCCGCGTCATCTGTCGGTTTGCCGAGGAGTTCGCCATCTAACGAAACGAGTGTATCGGCACCGATAATTATCCCATCGGTGTACTGGCGCGCGACAGTTTCTGCCTTGAGCAGTGCCAATTTTTGTGTCACTTCCGCCGCCGTTCCGCTGAGCAACGGTTCCTCAACATCGCTCGGACATATCTCAAACGTCAATCCGAGTTGCGATAGCAGTGCGGCGCGACGCGGCGATGCCGATGCCAAAACGAAGCGCGGGAGGGTGTGAAAAAGTTCGCTGTGGGCCATCTTATTTAAGGCGATACCACCGCGTATTCTGCTGCTCACGGATTTGCAACAAATTCGCCTGGATGAGCTCGCCGAGGGCGGTATCAATGTCTGATTTGGAGAACCCGATTTCTTGGAGGCGCGCGTCCCGTCTCGGCGCGCGAAACCACATCGGTTCACTCAGGGAAGCGTACGCGCTTCTGAACACTTCCAACGCGCTATAGAGGCGCAGGGCCCGCGCGGGGAGCCCAACAAGCGGATTTTGGGTCTGGTTGCGCATCTTTTTTACCTTTTTACGTGATAAAATTCAGTTTTACCACAGGACTTACACAATTCAATCTTTTCTCGCCGGTAGGCGCGGTTTGAAACCGCGCTCTTCGACGCGTGCGCGCTGACAAAGCGCGCCTACGGAAATCGCTGCGGCAATCCTAACTAACTTTTCGGGCCGGTAGGCGCGGTTTGAAACCGCGCTCTTCGACGCGTGCGCGCTGACAAAGCGCGCCTACGGAAATCGCTGCGGCATCTGTCCTAATTAATTTAAAACGCTTTAGATTCGGAACGGTTACAAAAAAAGTGACATTTTCCCGAAAAAAAGTCCATTTATTTCTTAATAACGTATCTATTGTATAAAAGGTTACAAAAAAAGTGACATTTTTTCGTTTTTTTATTCCTCCGCGCGATACCGAATCGGCCTAGTTGACAAAATTTCGGGCCCGTGGTAAACTCTCTCCCACGCGAACATTAGCACGGAGGACACACGCTGATGACTTACAGAGAGCTTACGACGACGAAACCCTTTATTGTCAACAAAAATCTCGGCAGTGCTGTTGACGTTGAACCGGAAGAATTAACGCGCACCAATGCCGACGGTTTGCCGGTGGTTGTCCCCACACAGAAGCAAAAATATGACTTCGACCGGAACGGCTGGCTTCTGATTCCGAATGTCTTATCGGATGCGGAGGTGGCGGCGATGCGCGAATTTTGCGAACGCCTGCACACCGAACCCAATAGCATCCCAGAACACGAACGGTGCACGCTTGGCAGAGCCACCCAAAAACTGGCAGACCATCCCGTTGTTGTCGGGTTTCTGAACGAATTCTTAGCTTACCCACCTGCCGCAAGCGAAGATTGCTACGGGTTTCGGCTTGAGGAAACAGAACTGATTTTCGGCGCGGGAGAACAGCATGCAACACCGCATGCAGGAAATGGGCTGTTCCGATTACCGGGCGATTCACATCTCTACCGATGCGTGCCCGGGCGAGGTTGGAGCGGGCTGACGCGCGCCCGCTGGGAACTCACCGAGGTTACAGCCGAGACAAATGACGTTCGGTTCATCACCGGCAGTCATAAAGCTGCGTATCCTATGCCAGAGGCTGTGCAGGATGTGAATTCATCGCTGTGGGAGACATACGCCTGCCCTCCCGGTTCGCTCATCCTTTTTACGGAATCAATGACGATTGCGCGTGGACATGTTAACACCGATGCTGAGCGAATCTGTATCGCTAATTTGTATAACACCGTCGCAAGCCGCTGGTCCAACTGGTTACCGCATCCGCAACTTGTGGCGGCGATGCCGCCGAAACGGCAGACGCTTTTTCGCGAAACTTACGCCGGTGGAAACGTTATCAACGGCGATTTTAATCAGCGCACCTCTGCCTATCCCAGGTAGGCGCGGTTTCCAACCGCACCGACAGGGAGTGCCTTAGCTGCCGGTAGGCGCGGTTTCCAACCGCGCCAATAGAGAATGCCTTAACTACCGGTAGGCGCGGTTTCCAACCGCGCCGACAGAGAATGCCTTAACTGCCGCACGAGGAGAGAACCTCAAATGGAAAAACAGCAAACTAACGGACTTCACCTACCATCGGAAGCATCCCAATTGCCGACGCGCAACGCTGATGGACTCGCCGTGCCTGAACTCACACCGGAACAGCGATACGCCTTTGATACGCACGGCTGGTTTCTCGTGCCGGAGGTATTCACGGGTAGCGAATTGAAGGAGATGCGCGATTTCGCCGCACGCCTACACCACGAACCCGACACGATTCCCGAACATGAACGAAACCCACTCGGCGGACCGCTTCAAAAACTCATCGATCAGCCGCTTGTCGTCTCGCTACTCAACGAATTCACCGCACACCCGGCGGTGACAAGCCACGAATGCTACGGCTTTTCGGTTGAAAGCACGAGTCTCTTTTATCGCACACCCGGCATGGGCAATTTCGGGCCGCACAACGGCAACGGGTTGCTCCGGTTTCCAGGCGACGTGCATTACTACAACGCCTTCCCCGGCAAAGGACATAGCCCGCATACCCGCGTCGTTTGGGAACTGACCGAGGTGAAAAAGGGACAGGGAGGAACGCTGCTCGTGACTGGCAGTCATAAGTCGGTTTACACCGCACCTACGGATATCCAAAACCCGGAGTCGGATATCTGGAGCACCTACGGATGCCCAGGCGGTTCACTGCTTTTTTTCACGGAGGCACTCACGCACAGCGCGACGACATGGACAAACACCGACAACGACAGGATAGCGATTTTCAATCTGTATAGTCCCGTGGACAGCGGTTTTGCGAGGCTCTACAAGCCGCATCCAAAACTGTTGAAAGCGATGCCACCCCTGCGACAGACGCTCTTCCGCGAACGGTATGTCGTCGGCAACGTCAACGGCGCATCGGCGTAATATCAAATTCCTAGGCCTGACGCAGAACAAACCCGGTAATCGCAACAGTAGAGCGAAGTCCTGTCCCGCGCCAGGCCGAACGAACCCGGTAGGCGCGGTTTTTAACCGCGCTTACCCTTCGCCAGGCCCGCTAGTGTCAGGAAGGATTGCCATCGCCAGGCCCGCTCAGGAGAAACCCATGCCAACTCAACAACCCAACGTTCTCTGGATTTACGGCGAAGACCTCTCGCCAGACCTCGGCTGTTACGGCACACCTGCGGTGCAAACACCGAACATCGACCGGCTCGCCGCCGAAGGGACTCGGTATACCAACGCTTTCGTCACCTGTCCGGTCTGCTCGCCGAGCCGCTCCGCGCTCATCACCGGGACGTATCAGACGCATTTCGACGCGCATAACCATCGGAGCAATCGCGATAAACCGCTGCGCGCCGATATGAAACTTATCACCGACTGCTTCCGAGAAGCCGGGTATTTCACGTGCAATAGCCCGGGACCGCCTTACAACCGCCCTGGGAAGACCGATTTTAACTTCCAACGCGAAAATCCGTTTGACGGCGTGGATTGGAGTGAACGCGCCGAAGGACAGCCGTTTTACGCGCAGATTAACATCCCCGATACGCATCGCGTCTTTAAACCAGATTCAGAACGTCCTGTCTCCCCCGATGACGTTGCACTGCCGTCTTATTACCCAGACTATCCGCTTATTCGTAAGGATTGGGCTCTCTATCTCGAAAGCATCCAGATTCTGGACAGGAAGGTAGGACAGATTCTCAAACGGCTAGATGACGAAGGGCTCGCGGACAACACCCTCATCTTTTTTATGAGTGACCACGGGCGCGCGCATATCCGCTGCAAGCAGTTCCTTTACGATGGCGGCATCCGCATTCCGCTGATTGTCCGATGGCCCGGGCAGATTGAGGCTGGCAACGTCAGCGAGCGACTCGTCAGCGGTGTCGATTTCGCGCCGACAACGTTAGCATTGGCGGGGCTCAATATTCCTGATTTTATGCAGGGGCAAATCTTCCTCGGCGCGAATGCTTCGGCGCGCGACGCAATCTTCGCAGCCCGCGACCGGTGCGATGGCACGGATGACCGGATTCGGTGCATTCGCACGCATCGCTACAAATACATCCGCAATTATCACCCCGAACGTCCCTACATGCAATTCAACGGCTACAAGAAACAGCAGTATCCGGCGTGGACATTGATGCCGCTGCTAGCGGAAAAAGGTGCGTTGTCGTCAGCGCAACAGCAGTTCGTGCAACCAATGCGCCCCGCCGAAGAACTTTATGACATTGAGGTAGACGCTTTTGAAGTCAATAACCTCGCCGGTGATGAACGCTATGCGTCTGTGCGAGAGGAGCTCAGCGCGCAATTGGACGCGTGGATAGAGAAGACCGGGGATATGGGCGAAACGCCAGAATCGACAGAGGTTGCCACCTCTTGGGACGAACACATGGCGGCAAGTTTCAGGCAGGCGATGGAAAAGCGAGGCCTCTCGCCGGACATCAGCGATGCTGAGTATGTGGCGTGGTGGGAGCAGCAGCTTCTGTCATAACAGCCGCTGAACTAAACCCCGTAGGCGCGGTTTGAAGTTGAACAAACCCCGTAGGCGCGGTTTGCAACCGCGCCTACCGACCCCTATCTTAAAAACCTTGCGATTTTTCATCATTTATGATATCCTCTTTTCCAGGAGGTAAGAAAAAACCTGTGGCAACGATTAACGACATCGCAAACGAATTCATCCGTGAAGAAATTGAAGAGTTCCTTGAACGTCCCGATGAAATCGCGCGATTCACTGAAATGTTCGCGCGAGCGCGCCCGGCAATGCAGGATATCGCCGCCGCGCTTATTGATGGAGACCACGGCACCGTTGACGAGTTAACTGCATCGGCACTCGCAGGGGGAACCGAGGCTCTGGAAATCATGGACGACGCGCTCATCGCGGGGATGGGCATCGTCGGCATTAAGTTCCGGGAGAATTTCATCTTCGTGCCGGAGGTTCTCGCTTGTGCGCGCGCGATGAAAGCCGGCATGACGCACATCGAACCGATCCTCTCTGATTCCGGCATCGAACCTATCGGCACCGTGGTGATGGGCACCGTCAAGGGAGATTTACACGATATCGGCAAAAACTTGTGCATCATGATGCTGCGCGGCGCAGGATTCGTCGTCCACGATTTGGGTGTGGATACCTCCGAAGACGAGTTCATTGAGGCAGTGGAGCAATATCAGGCACCTATCTTGGGCATGTCGGCGTTGCTGACGACGACGATGCCAAACATGGGGAAGACGATTGACGCGTTTATTGACGAAGACTTGCGCGAAGAGGTAAAGATTATGGTGGGCGGCGCGCCTGTTACACAAGCGTTCGCTGACGATATGGGCTCCGATGGATACGGCAAAGACGCGCTCGCATGTGTCGCACTCGCCAAGCAGTTCCTTGAGGAAGAAGACGAAGAATTTTTATACGAATGACACTTTAGCACCTGCGGTAGGCGAGCACCTGCGGTAGGCGCGCTTTCTAAGCGCGCACCTACACTGACACCTTAGCACCTGCGGTAGGCGCGCTTTCCACGCGCACACCGACACCTTAGCACCTTCAGTGGGCGCGCTTTCTAAGCGCGCACCTACACCAACACTTTAGCGGACATCGCAAAAGAATGGCTAAACACGACAAAGTTGCGTATGAAAAACGGCTCCATAAAATAACGCAGATTTTTGAAGAACTCGTCGTCCACGCCGATGAACAAGCGACGTATCGGTGCCCCTACAAAAATCGTGAAGCCCACTGCACGGCGAAGTTCGGATGCCGCAATCAACGTAGAATTGCCGAAGGCACCGGCCTGCTGTGCGTCGGAGACGATAAGTTGGACTATCGGAACGCATGGGAGATAGAACCAATAGAGACACCTGACGTGAGTCACGGCGCAGGAAGTATCACCTGCGATGGGAAAACACAACGCCTTGCCGTCGGAAAAACGATTTTTGATTATGCGGATGATCTGGCAGTCCAAGTGCCTACTTCTTGTTTGCGCACCGGCCAGTGCCACGAATGCATCGTTGAGATAAAAGCAGGCATGCAATCCCTCACCCCTCGCAAGGCAGAGGAATCTTTCTTACGCGATAACTTCCGGCTCGCCTGTCAAGCAGTAGTTCAGGATGCGGACGCAGACATCGCCTTTGCACCGTTGCGCCGCACGCCGCGGATTTTGACAGATGCTGTCGAGGTTGGAACGCGCGGCAATTTGCAACCGATGGTAACGCATCGCGATGGGATTGTCTATTACGATGCCGAACCGCTTGAACGGTTCCGGGGGCATCTCTACGGGCTCGCGCTGGACATCGGCACGACGACAGTCGTCGCCAACCTCGTCAATTTGGAGAACGGCGAAACGGTTTCTGTCAGTTCATTTGAGAATCCGCAACGCTTCGGCGGCAGTGATATCATGAATCGCATCTCCTACGATGGACAGTTTCGGGGGGAGCTGCGGCGTTCGCTCATCGCTGCGCTCAACAGCGAAATCATGGCGATGTGCAGCCGACATCAGTTCGTCAGACAGGAGATTTATGAGATTGTTGTCGCCGGCAACACGACGATGCGCGATATTTTCTTCAAGAGAGATGTCCAAAGCATTGGGCAGAAGCCGTATAAATCGGTGATTGAGCACGAGTATCGCGATGGCGTGCGCGCGACGACTTCGCTTACCGAAAAGGCGCGGCGTTTAGGCATCCGTGCCAATCCAAAGGCGATGGTTTACAGCCTGCCGCTCATTGCGAGTCACGTCGGTGCCGATGTCGCCGCAGATCTCGTCGCAATTGACATGAGTGCGCAAGACGAAGTTGTGATGCTCGTTGATGTCGGCACAAACACCGAAGTCGTCGTCGGGAATTCGAGCCAGATGGTCTGCGCGTCTTGTCCCGCCGGTCCGGCGTTTGAGGGAGGGGGCATCACATACGGCATGCCGGCCTACCCCGGCGCGATTGAGTCAGTGAAGTGGCGCGACGGTGCGTTGACTTATGAGACAATTGATGGAAAGCCGCCGCAAGGGTTGTGTGGTTCCGGGCTGATTTCGCTTCTTGCGGCACTCCGGAGGCACGGGCAGATGAGCCCGAAAGGCGTTTTTGCGGAACGGAAACAGCGCGAGCTGTCCCTTTTCCCGGCGCACGGCATCACTTTCTCACGAGAAGACGCGAGCAACTTAGCGCAGGCGAAGGCGGCGAACTATTGTGGGCAATTCATCGTGCTACGGCACTACGGCTGCGCACCTCAGGACATCGCGAAACTCTTTTTGGCAGGCGGATTCGCCAACTACGTTAATCTGCAGGATGCGATTGACATCGGGTTTTTGGCACCTGTGCCAGAGGAGCGGATTATCAAAATCGGGAACGCCGCTATCAGTGGCGCAAAGGCGGTTTTGCTTTCACGTGAAAAACGCGCCGATGTTGAGGCGTTCGTCAAAAATATTGAGCATATTGAATTGGAGACGACACCGGATTTCTTTGACATCTTCGTGGAGGGATGTCAATTCAAACCGATGTTGGCCACAGAAGGGACTTATATCAAGTGAACTTGATGCATATTGACGCAGTAGGTTGCGTTCGTGTGAAGTTCTGGCACTTGTGCAAGCATTTTTGGCCGGGGGAGCTCGGGCGTTCTCCCTCTACAGAACTTATCTGTTGAAGTTCTGGCACTTGTGCCAAGCATTGACTGATGGCGATCTGGCGATCGCCATCTACAGAACTTATATGAACTTGATCCGGTGGTTTCATTAGGCATTACGCATCGCGCTGACACAGAAAAGCAGCACAGATAACACACAGGACAGCGCAACATGCCATACCCAAAGTTGCGTCGGTTCTGAACGGAGGATAGACAACAGCGCGCAGAGGGGGCTCATCGCTTCCAACATAGCGGGCGCATTAGGAATCAGCGGGAGGAACGTGATAAGCAAGACAACACCATAACTGATACTTTTGGCACGAATAGGCAGGTGCCAGCAAGCAAAACTGATGCCGGTCTGCGCGAACAGGAGGCAACTCATGATTAACACCGCGCCGCATTTCAGCAATTGTGGCAGAGCAAAACCGCCGATATAACTGGAGAGTGCTAGCAAAGGGACTGTTAACCAGATACGCCACAATTCCCAGAAGACCACGGCACTCAGTTTGCCTGCTAAGATGTGCCAATTCGATAGCGGTGTGAGCCGAAGCAGCGCGCCGTTCGTCGCTTCGCTGTGCAGTGCTTCAACGGCATGCCGCGGGACAAAAAATTGCGTCAGGAAAAGGGCGACGATGAAAAGGGTATACGTCTGTTTTCCGACATCAACGGCGGCACCGGTGCGGCTCTGTGCATAAAATTCAACCGTGGCGACAAACAGCAAGAGCGTGAGAACAGATAACGTCAGGAAGTGGAGCCGCAGATATTTGCGGGAGCGTGCATAGGAACGGAGTTCTTTCAGGATGATGGCAAGCATAGACTGATTCTGATTCTGCTGTGCGAAGGCGTGCGTTTCTTGCAAGTATAGCATGTTCACAGAATGGATGTCAAACGTTTTGACAGAACATTAACGGGCTTATCTCGAAAAAAGAGGGGCTCGTGACTTCGCTCAAAAAAGCGATTTCAGAATCAGTAAAATCGGTTTCAGCATCGGTTAGATAAGACACTTAACCCCAACAACCCACCGTTCAGCTGCAACCTTTTCACCCGTAGGGCGAGGGCCTGTCCCTCGTCATCGTCCGGACGCGCGTGAGCCTAGCGGGGGACAGGCCCCCGCGCTACGTTCACCGGGCAGGCTCCCACTCTCTATCATTTTCCATATCAGGAGGCTTTTCATGTCAAAACTCAATATCGCTTTAGTCGGTGCGGGGCGGCGCGGTGGCGGCGCGCACCTGCCGGTCATCGCAAAACTCAAAGATGTCTATAACCTCGTCGCGGTTTGTGATATAGACGAGGAGACAGCGACGCGCTATGCCAAGCAATACGGCGCGACACCTTACACCAATGTCCGCGCGCTGGTTGAGCAGGAAGAGCTCGATGTTGTCGATATTACCGTGCCCGGTGTGGCGCATCATGCGATTGCGTGTTTTATGGCGGATGCCGGTGTTCACATTCTCTGTGAAACGCCTATCGCTGTCACGTTGCCAACCGCCGATTTGATGATTGCGCGCGCCAAGGCGAATAACGTTAAACTTGAGGTGGCGGAAAACTACTACCGTGCCCCCCGAGAGCGGTTCCTGTCGAAGGTTATCGCATCGGATGTCATCGGCGAAGTCTCCCGGATTTACCGCATTTTTTATGAAGGCGGCTATCATGGGATGAGCATGCTGCGGCTTCGCGCTGGTGGCGAGCCGAAATCTGCACTCGGCATTGTGCAAACCAGCCCGGTGATTCCGATTATTGATAGAATGAAGCGGCACCACACCAGCGAGAATTGGAGCCTCGGCTTCATTGAATTTGATAACGGCGCGACTGCACTGATGGTATACTCCAACGTCATCCACGCGCGTTCCTTGGGGCGCGGGCAAACCGGTATCTCACAGATTGATGGCAGCAAAGGCACCATCGTCGGCGAGGATATCTATGTGACACCCGCTGAAGAACTGCAATCGGGTGCGAAAGGCATCGCGCATCGGCCAAAACGAACCACGATTGACGTGGACGGAGTCAACGTCATTCAGACAATCGCGTTGGAACTTCCCGAACAGACGGTGACGTGGGAGAACCCGCTCAAGCACTATCCTCTCTCCGAAGGACAGATTGCGGTGGCGGATGAACTGCTCAGCATCGCTAATGCTATCCTTAACGACACCGAGCCGGAATACGGCGCGCTGTTGGGTAGGCAGGACCAGGAGATGAACATTGCCATGGGCGAATCGGGCAAACGAAGCCGAGAAACCCTCGCTTTTCCGCTGACAGAACTTACCGAGACAGAACAGGGCATCCATGATAACTATCGGCGGCAATACGGCCACCCGATTGAGGATATTGAAGCTGGTATTGATACGTTTTTCCCGCGCCGATAGCGCGTTTCAAGAAGACGATTCAGTTCGCGGCCGCTGTAGTTTGAGCTCTTCCGATTTCCACCAGGTCAAGATCAGGCGATCTTGACTTATAGGGAGGGGCCCTATCGATGCCGCTGTAGTTTGAGATCGCCCGTGAGCAACGTGCGCGCTTACAAAGCGCGCCTACGGTGCAGCAGGCCCCCTGTAGGGCGAGATCGCCAGATCTCGCCGGGTGCGGAAGTCGGGTAGGGCGAGAGTGCCTGTGAGCAACGTGCGCGCTTACAAAGCGCGCCTACGGTGAAGCAGGCCCTGTAGGGCGAGATCGCCCGATCTCGCCGGGTGCGGAAGTCGGGGTATTTCTGGGTGCGGTGACGGAAAACTGAATGCTGCTGACGTTTCAACTTTTTTGTTGCAACATCGGTTTCGATGTGATATAATTTAAGTGCATCCGGAAAATTGGAACCGAAGACATCCGGTCTGCTGAATTTCTGTGGAAAGGAGCGTAAAATGGCAACAAAAATGCTTTATGCGGACATCCTGCAGGACCATAACTGGTTACTTCAGGAAGGTTCCTATGAACTGCGTATTCTAACCCCGGCACAGTTCACCGAGGCAATGAAAGCTGCCGAACAGTCGGGTGAGTTAGAACAGGAAGTGGACATTGCTGAGCGCGTGATGGCAATTACCGGGGAACACTTTGATGTCAAGGGATTTACCTCGTTGAAATTAGGAGATGTTCTCCTCATCGCGTGCCCCCAAAGTCCTGTTCAGGCACTGCAGAGAGCGCAAGTGAATCCTCTGGAGAGGAAACGTCAAGAGGAGCGTGAGGGGGCATTGGCATCGGTTGGGAAAAACCACCTTTTCTTCTCGCTTACCTATAGCGCGGGAATCGTCCATTAATTTGGCATAAAATCGATTTCATGATATACTACTGATACTAGGCAATCTGCCACATCTCATCTAAAGGAGGAACAGAAAATGGGAATCGGTGGAATAGAAATTCTTGTTATCCTTGTCATCGCGCTCGTCGTTTTCGGGCCGAAGAAGCTGCCGGAAATGGGGCGTTCCCTCGGCAAAGCCATCAGGGAATTTAAAAGCGCGGGCAACGATATCCAAGACGAATTGAATCGGGCAGCCAACGAAACCGAAACGGACAAGCGCGATAAAACGCCGAAGTCCAACGCGTAACCAGGGGGTATCGCTACCGTCCGGAATACCCTACCAAGGGAGCTAGTCCTGACGCTTCGCGTCCATCCAGAAATTATGGAAACCCATGACGATGTAGCAATGACTTTTTGGGAGCACCTTGAGGAGCTCCGCCGGCGGATTATCGTGTCGGCAGTAGCAATCGCCGTGTTCACGGTGCTGAGTTTATCGTTTAGCGCGCCGATTGTAAAGGTCATCAAGTTTCCATTGGAAACTTCCATGAATGACCTGTTTGCCACGGCTATTGAGACGTTAGGCAGCACAGAAGGGACAACGCTGGGGTTCTTCGCGCTGGCTTTACGCGCCGGGACATCACACGTCAACGCCGAACTCTTCAAGGTAGGCCCGCTGGAAGGCATCATGGCATACCTGAAGATAGGCGTGACGACCGGGGTTGTCTTATCGCTGCCGATAGTGCTCTATCAACTATGGGCGTTTATCTTCCCCGCTTTGAACCGAACAGAACGGCGGTTCGCGGTGCCGCTCTTCCTCATCATCGTGGCATTTTTTGCCCTAGGCGCAGTCTTCGCCTACTTCATTGTAACTCCCGTTGTGTTGCACTTCTCAGCGCAACTGTTCCCAGAGCTACCCAATCGCTGGGATCTGGAAAAATACGTGAACTTCGTCACGCGGCTTATTTTGGGATTCGGCATTGCGTTTGAGCTGCCTATCGTGATGGCGTTCCTCTCACGCATCGGGGTTATCAACGCAAACGGGTTTCGGGAAAAACAGAACTACGCCTTGCTGGGCATCTGTGTCATGTCCGCATTGCTTACCCCGGCTGACCCGGGCTCAATGATATTGATGGCGGTGCCGCTTTTTTTGTTATATCAACTCGGCATTTTCTTCGCGTATCTCGTCGAATAAATGCCCTATTACAAAGGAGTCTGAAACATCATGTCTAATGCTGACGCTTCTTTGAAACAACAACTCAAGACGCTCTGTCATCTGCAGGAGCACGACATGAGTTTGTTGTCAATCCGCAAGCAGTTGCGAGAGATTCCTCGCCAAATCGAGCGGTTGGATGCCAGCGTCTCGAAGGCGAGTGAGGCTACCGCCGCCACCGCCGCCGCACTCGCCGAGGTGGAGAAAGCGCAACGTTCAAAGAACGCCGCAATCGAAATGAACGCCGTGCAACGCGAGAAATATAAGGCGGAACAGCGGACGGTGACATCAAACGAGGCTTACAGTGCCCTCGAACGCCAAATTGAATTCCTGGACCAACAGGATGCGGACACAGAAGACGAAATCCTGGTGCTGATGGAGGAGGGAGACCGGCTCAAGACGGAGTTGGCGGAAAGGGAGGCGGAAGCCGCCCAAGAAAACGAGCGAACCGCTGAACAGAAAGCGGCTCTCCTGCAGCAACAGCGCGATTTGAAAATGCAGTGGGATGAAAAGCGCGAAAAACGGAAGGAGATTCTCCCCGAAATTGAACCGGAGCTCCTCGCGCAGTATCATCGGTGGATTGAGCGGCAGCGGCCCCCTTTCGTCGCCGACGGCTCAAAGGGGTTCTGCGGCAGTTGTCGCATCTCCATCCAACCGCAGACGCTCAAGGAAGCGCAGAAGTATGAGAAACTCGTTCGCTGCTCCACTTGTAAACGGGCCCTTTACATGCATCCGCCTTCCGCTGCCACAGGATAAGATGGAGAAAATCCACGATCCCCGGCCGGCGCGCGTTAGCTCTCCCCGGTAGGCGCGCGTTATCTCCCACCGGTAGGCGCGTTATCTTTC
>PYJE01000182.1 GCA_003635305.1 Candidatus Poribacteria bacterium
CATATTTTCGTATTTGCTGATGCAATCTTCTTGAAACGTAGGGCCGGGGACTGTCCCCCGCCATGCTGCGGTTAACGCTCCCTGGTAGGCGCGGTTTGAAACCGCGCCTACGGGACGGCTGTCCTCCGCGATGCTGCGGTTAACGCATCAATAACCGATTTGCGAGGGACAGGCCCTCGCGCTACGGGCGGGGAAGGTTTCGATTTGCGAGGGACAGGCCCTCGCGCTACGGGCGGGGAAGGTTTCGGTTTGCGAGGGACAGGCCCTCGCGCTACGGGCGGTGCAGTCTGCTCCCCGTAGGGCGAGATCGCCCGATCTCGCCGTTTCAATTGAACAATCGCATCCGCCCGAGGCCCTTACCCTGCAGGGTTCAATTTACGCGCGTTGCTGTCTGCGCTGCGCTTGGAGTTGGTCCCACGGATAGATAAAGCATCTGTCAGCCCAGTCTTGATAAAGCCCGATGAGCTCTTTCAGTTTCTGGGGATGCTTGTCGGCGAGGTTGTTCACCTCGGTCCGCTCCGCCTCCATGTCGTAGAGTTCCCACTCGCCGGGGAATTTGCAGACGAGTTTCCATTTGCCTTGGCGCACGGCGCAATTGCCTTCGTGCTCCCAATACAGCACCTCTTTGCCGTTGTCTTTCCCATCAAAAATCGGGGTGAGACTGGTGCCTTCTAACGGCAATACCTGGTTCCCGTTGTGTTCCGACGGATAGGTTGCACCGGAAACGTCGAGGCACGTCGCCATGATGTCCGGCAGTTGTCCCGGTTGATGGCGAAGTTCCCCTGCGGATTGAATTGCTGCGGGCCAGTGCGCGATGAGCGGCGTAGCGATGCCGCCTTCATGCACCCAGTGCTTGTATTCACGGAACGGTGTATTGGACAGGTTCGCCCATGGCACGCCGTAGCTCTGATAGGTAGTTTCCGGGCCCGGCATGATACTCGGGTCATTGCCGCGATAAACAGGTCTGCCGTCGGAAGTCGTCTCCGTGCTGATGAGCGAACCTCCCTCGCGTCTCGCTGCCGGTCCGCCGAGTTCCTCCGCGCAACCGCCGTTATCGGCTAAAAACAGGATGAGCGTGTTATCCAATTGCCCTGTTTCTTCAAGCGTATTGATAATTCGCCCGATGCCGGCATCCATGCGTGTGATTTGCGCTGCGTAAACCTCCATGCGGCGTTGATTCCACTCTTTATGCTGTGCCTCGCTCCACGGCGGTTGCGACGCATCGCGGGCAGTGAGCCGCCACGCCTCATCCAAGATGTTCATCTCGCGCATTCGTGCTAGCCGTTCTTCGCGGAGTTCGTCCCAACCCGCGGCGAAGCGTCCGTGGTATCGCGCGATGTCCTCTTCGTGCGCATGCAGGGGCCAATGCGGTGCGGTATAGGCGACGTAAGTGAAGAAAGGCGTGTCCGCAGACTTTTCGGTGTGATGCCGAATGAAGGTTGCCGCTTCGTCGCTGATGGCATCGGTGAGGAAATACCCTTCGGGGAGTTCATCGTGTTGGATGCGCGTGTTATCCCGTGTTAAAGTGTTCGGCTTCCAGAAATTAGCGGCACCGGTGATGATGCCGTAATACCGGTCGAACCCACGCTGACAGGGCCAACTATGTTTCGGTCCGTCGGGGCCAGTATGGCGTGAGATATGCCACTTACCGCTCATATAGGTGCCATAGCCTTCGGTGCGGACAGCGTCCGCGATGGTAACGCACCTGTCGTTCAAGTCACCGCGGTATCCCTCCAATCCATCGTCGCTCATCATGTGGCCGACACCGGTTTGGTGCGGGTGGAGTCCGGTGAGCATGGAGGCACGGGAGGGACAGCAGCGTGCGGTGTTGTAAAACTGCGTGAATCGCAAACCGCCCGCGGCAAGCCGGTCGAGGTTAGGCGTGTGAACCTCGCCGCCGTAGCAGCCCAGGTCAGAGTAACCCATGTCGTCATTGAGAATGAGGACGATGTTCGGTTTTTGGTTTTCGTTCATTAGCAAATTTCTCCAATGGACCTTGATTTCGGTGAAAATTTACGTTATTATATATCTAAAAATAGGATGGACGCATTCCTCTCCCGTAGGCGCGGTTTTCAACCGCGCTTATCGGTGGCGCGTTATGGCCTCTGCGTCCGTTAGGATGGACGCATTCCTCTAGGGTGGACGCATTCCTCTCTCGTAGGCGCGGTTTTCAACCGCGCTTATCGGTGGCGCGTTATGGCCTCTGCGTCTATCCTGAAAAACAGACAATTTTTCGGAGGATTCCCTCATGGTTGCGAATTTGATTACGCTTTTCCGCCTCATCCTGGTTTTCATCGTGATTTCGCTTTTCGGACAGCATGTCTATTTAGACGTTCTGCTCGTTGTGATGATAGGCGTGATTCTGTTCCTCGATGCGGTGGACGGTTACGTTGCGCGAAAACTGAATCAGACATCGGATTTCGGCGCGCTATTTGACATCGTCGGCGACCGGATTGTTGAATGTATCTTCTGGGTTTACTTCGCCGTTGTAGGGCTGATTCCGTTCTGGATTCCCGCTATCGTGATTGCGCGCGGCTTTTTCACGGATGGCTTGCGGAGTGCCGCTTTTGCCGATGGCAAAACCGCCTTCGGCAAGAAAACGATGATGTCTTCCGCATGGACTCGCGCACTCACGAGCTCACGTGCAAGCCGCAGCATCTATGGCATCGCCAAAACGCTGGCTTTTCTCTACCTCGGCGGCGTATTGACGTTCAAAAATTTCGGTGCCTACCCTGAATTCGTCGTCGGTTTGGAGTTGGCATGCGTGATTATTTCCTCTGTCGCCGTTGCAATGTGCCTCATCCGCGGGCTCCCCGTTTTGGTTGACGGGTGGAAGTATGTCAAAAGCTAGCGCGGGGGCCTGTCCCTCGCGGGCTTTGACTGTAACAACAAACGACTTCCATCTTCGCTCGCGAGTTGCGTAAAAAACCGCTTCGCCGATGCATACGCCGCCGCTGGGATGATACGTTCTTTTAAGGTAAACGTTAACCGATAAGTGACTGTGCTTTCAGCTTGTCTATACTGCCGCGACAATTCTGCGAAATCTGTCGTGTGTTGGATGTCGGCAGGGAGCACGGCGGTCCAACCTTCCGGCAGGTGGATCTGGATTTCTTTTTCAAGTTGCGTTGGATATCCGAAGTCGAGGGAATAGGCACGCTGTGGTGCGGCGACGAGGGCTGCATATTCGGCGAACTCATCAATCGGCATCGGCAGGAGCATTGCCGTCGCGACATCCACGCCCGGCCGGTTGCTCCTACCGAGGTTCTCCTTCTCGCCCCGTAGGCGCGGTTTGAAACCGCGCCTACCATAGCGGTCGCTCCTACCGGGGTGCTCCTTTTCGAGCAAGGTGGCGTAATTCTGAACCTGAAAACCGAGATCCATTTCCACAGGCACGTTAAGATTCGTCAAATCAGAGATGTTGCTCCATTCTACCGCAATTCCCGGAAATTGTTGGCTGAGTTCCGTTGCTAAAGTTGTCTGCAATTGGCTTGGCGGCACCTGTTGGTATGTCCAGCGCGCGTTGATTGCGTATTGCCCGCGCGTCTGAATGTGAATTTTCCCTTGCACGGAGCCTTCTTCGCTGAGCCACAATTCTGTTGTGCTAACGAGTCGGTTGGTTTCTGCCGGGAAAATAGGGATGTCCACAAACTCGCCTTGCGATTCACCTATCAGAAACCCTTTTCGCCCCTGGTCGCTGTAGGGCAAATTGCCGTAGCTGCAGGTTGACGAAGTTGCATCGAGCCAGATATAACCCCCTGCTTCATCAACCCCGATAGGCGCGCCTTGTAAGCGCGCTATGCCATCGTGGCACGGAATTGCCGCCAGCATGTGGCGAAACTGGTTCAGCGATGGCAGTTCTGTATCTGTCCGTTCATAAGGCGAAGGGTTAATCAGCACGGGATAGGCGCGGATGCCGGCAAGTTCCAGCATCGCGATGAGCAGCGTCGTTTTGTCCTTGCAATCGCCGTATTGCTTTTGAAGCACTTCTGTTGCGGGAGATGGTTGATACGCGCTTTGTCCCAGTTCAATGCCGACATAACGGATGCGTGAGGCGACGAAATGGTAAATCGCGCGAATCTTATCCGCTTTTGTCGTCAAATCCTTTGTGAGTTGATGGACTCTCGCCTCAATCTGTGAATCCGGCGTGTATCTGTCCGCGGCGAGTTGTTGGTACCAGTGATAGACATCTTTCCACGAGGGGATAGAGGAATAGTGCAACCGCGGCGCGATGTCATTGACGTGCGGCATTCCCTCTTCAACGGCGAGTGCCGGCGTTTCGCCGTAATGCCACACATAGATAACGTTGCCGTTTTCGTCATAGCGAGTTGAGACCTGGGGTTTCTCCTGATGTGTCGAGACTGGGAGGTCTCTCCTACTGAAATTCTCCGTTTTCCATTGGAGATGCCACGCGCTGGGAATGCGAAGCGCGTAGTTCGTCTCCAGGGTTACCTCCGTTGACTGAAAGTTGAACCCGCCGGTAATCCACGTCTCGCCGCCGACAGCGTTCTCGGGTTTATCTTCCAACGTCACCTGATATTCAATACAAACTCCCGGCGTGAGCCCTACCATTGAGATAACGCGCCACATCGTATCCGAATAAAGATTTTGGGATAACAGTCCGGGCGGCGTTACGTCGTTGAACGCTTCCTGTGGCGGTTGATACACCGTGCCATCGGCGGCGATAGTGCGCGCGATGTTCACCGTGATGTTCTGCGCTCGCGGCTGAAAGGGGATGGCAATATCATCGTATTTTTCGATACCGCGTTCAGTCAGCAGTTTGACGGCTTGATGCGTGGTGTAGCGAGATTGGCCTGTCGGCAAAACATCGTGACTGAAGTGATTGAAGAGGATCAGCGCGTCTGCATCCGGATAAGCGTCGGCATCAGGAGCTTTAGCAATACGCAGATCCGCGTCCACTTGTAGCAAATCCACGGGCGGCACATTCACTCCCTGCCCCACGGGCGGCACATTCACTCCCTCCCCGGTAGGCGGCACATTCACTCCCCCCCTGGTAGGCGCGCCTTGTAAGCGCGCAAGAGCTTGTAGCCGCGTCACCGCAAGCAGATTGTCCGGCGCAACCTCTAAAAGTTCCTGATATTGGAGTTGTGCCTCGTAGTAACGTCCCCGGTCTTCGTAGAGCGCGGCTAATTGCTGACGCGCCCAAACCTCTTTCGGAAACAGCCGAATTGATTCGCGCCATTCCGCGATTGCCTCACCGACTTTGCCTTGCTCAAGATAGATGAGTCCCAGGTAATTATGCAAATTTTCGCTTTCGGGACGTTCGCATTTCGCATCAAGCGACAGTGCCTCGCGCAAAACCGTAACCGCTTCATCAAGCCTTCCCAACTGTTTGTAAGCCAGACCGAGGTGATTCAGCGCGTAGAGGTTATCTTTGGATACGGTGAGAACTTTCTCGTAGTGCCCGGCAGCAGCCTGATAATCGCTCAGTTTTTCGGAGATGTAGCCCGCGTAGTTCAGCGCGTTGACGTTTTTCGGCTCCAGTACCAGAAACGCTACAAACGCGGCCCGCGCGTTTTCATACTCCTCAAGTTGGAAGTAGAGCTCGGCGATTTTCAGCCGCGGGCCGCCTGCATCCGGCCGAATAGCGACAGCGGCCTGGTATGCAACAAGTGCATCGCGTAGATTTCCACGGCGGAGTTCCGCGTTGCCTTCTTCCACGTGCGCGCGCCACCGCTGATTTCGTTCAACCAGCGGATCGACTATCGGCTTCGGTGCAGAACGCATCGCGCATCCCGCTAGCATGACGAGCAGGCAAAGTAGAAAAGGGATGTGGATTTTGTGGAAAGTCATTGTGAGTCTCCGTTGTGAATATTGAGCCCGGGAGAGTTCTCTTGCGGTGCATCGAGACCAGGAGGTCTCTCCTACTGTTGTTGCATCGAGTCCGGCCTGGCGAGGGACAGGCCCTCGCGCTACGGTGAAAGGTCTCTCCTCCTGTTGTTGCGTCGAGTCACCGTAGCGCGGGGGCCTGTCCTCCGCGATCTCCGAAGGGCTCTCCTGTGTTGCATCGAGACCCGAGGTCTCTCCTACGGTTCTTGCAATTTCACGTTGTTTTGGTGGCGTTCGGTGTCGCGTTGCGTCTTCTTCTCGATTGACTTCTTGAAAGCCGCCTCAAGATCTACGCCGGTTTGGTTCGCCAAGCAGATGAGCACGAAGAAGATGTCCGCCATTTCCTCCCCAAGGTCGCGGTTGCGTTCGTTTTCTTTGAAACTCTGGTCACCGTAGTGGCGCGCCATGAGCCGTGCGAGTTCACCGACTTCCTCCATCAGAATCGCCGTGTTGGTTAATTCCGAAAAATAGCGGATGCCGATGTCGTGAATCCAGTCGTCAACGAGTTTTTGACAGTTTTGGAGTGTATAATCCATGAGATATTCTCCGATGTGTTGCATTTTTTCTCATTATAGCATATTTCACGATGTAGGGCAACAATTTTTTTGAAGACATCTCCGCTGAAGACGTAGTGCGCGGGCCTGTCCCTCGCCTTGCCCGATCGAACGTTCGCGCTACGCAAAAAAACGTCTCTTGTTCTCTTTAGGTCCGTAGGACCTTAATGTCTATAGCCCGCGTGCTGCGAAGAGCCCTAAGGTCCTTTAGGTCCTTAATAGTTTTTGACATGCGGCGCGTTTTTTATTAAGGACCTAAAGGACCTTGAAAACGGGACGACACGTTTTTCTATAGACATGTAGGTCCTAAAGGACCTAAGACGGCATCTTGACGATAGACAACGCGGGTGCCTGTCCACCGCGCTACGGGAAAATCAAAACCAGGAGGGCTCTCCTACCAAGAGAGCATCGAGACCGGGAGGTCTCTCCTACAAGGAAGCCATCAAGATATGAAACACCCTCACCTAATTGAACGTAACGCGAGGGACAGGCCCTCGCGCTACGGTTTGAATGAATGCACGATCTCACCGTAGTGCGAGGGCCTGTCCCTCGCGATGCTTTCTCCTTCCGAGAGACCGTAGTTCGGGATCGCCTGATCCCGAACGGGTCTGTCCCTCGCCATGCTGGCTCCTTCCGCGCGCCTGTAGTGCGAGGGCCTGTCCCTCGCCATGCGTTAATTGCATCAGAAGATGGAAGGTTCGCGGGGGCCTGTCCCCCGCGCTACGGTAGGGTGGAAATTAACTCGCGGCTCCCAGTCTCGGCAAAAACCAAAACGATACCGATGGAAAACCGAAACGGCACTATTTTTTTAGAAAAAAATTTGACAAAATTTGACAATTCGTGTATCATTAATAGTGGAATCGTCAATTTAATGTGACATCCAACCGCGCGTTGTGTTAGAATTTCAAGGAATTGAGGAATTTTCTCATTTTTCTTCGATTTTAATTTGACAAATTGTGCAGAATCGTGTATAATTAAACGTGTTGAATGATGTATCGGCCATTTTCTGAGACGCGCCCGCTTCGCCGGGGTTCGGAAAATGGCCTTGACAAAAATGTGGAAATCGGTTATCATTTTGGTAAATTACGCATTTTTGCATTTTAATTTGACAAATTCTGTAAAATCGTGTATAATTAACGTATTGAATGATGCCTATGCTATTTTTCTGAGACGCGCCCGCTTCGCCGGGGTTCAGAAAACGGCCTTGACACCATTCTGCAAATCGGTTACCATCGTAGAAGTCATTTCACGGGACATTTAGTTTTCGGTTTTGATGACACTTGTGGAGAGCTGAATCGTCCTGGTCATTTCATAACAGACTTGACAAAAATGGTGAAATCGGTTATCATTTAGGAAATCGTCTAGGCTTGGTGCAGGTATTGTCGCCTTGCTCTTGGCCTGGCCTAACCTGACCGAATCTTCTGGACGCTATTGAACGGACAACAACGATAATGATGAATCAAACGCACTCCGTTGACACCTCATCTGAAAATACGCGCGGCCGAAGCACGTGGCCTCTCACGGTATCCCACATCCGTCTGGGGACAGCCGGTTTGCGTCTTGACGTGCCCGTGGTTGCGCCGTCCCTACGTTCAAGCGAAGACCCCCCCCCTACCTTATGACCCGTTAAGGGTTATCAGTTCTGCCATCGCCGCTTGCTCTGCGGAGACCTTTCTCCTCACGCCGCGTGCAGATGGCAACGTGAGCACCTTGGATTCCCACGTTGGGAAACCCCCCAAGGTGCTAAAACTGTTGCACGGTAGTCACTTCATTTCTTTCCTCAAAACGCGACACCCCAGTTGCAGTCTCCCTGCTTGTGCTCTCCATCGGCCCATTAAGAAGCATCGGCAGGTATCTTCCGGTATCCTCATTCCCGCCGATAAACAGAAACCCTCTCGCGCCGAATTTTTTGTCGGCAGTTGTCTTTACTGACGCTGCGTCGGTGCGGTTTCCTCTTGCCTCTACGGCGATGCTGGAAGATTTTAATCGAACCGACAGCAGGCAATTCGCCTGCTTACGGAATGCGGGCATCGGCCCGCTGTTTGCCTCACGAAGAGGCATCGAGGACACGAAAACCCACGTGGGTTCAGTCGTGTCTCGCGCCCGTTGCAATAGCAGCGGGGTTTAAAAAAGATTTCTGAACAGACTCCGGTCGGTTTGGAATTAGTGGTATCTCATCAAAAATCTTCGGGTTGCTGATGAGGTGCTCAAATTGATAAAGGTGGAAGGTTTTTCGGTTGAAGAACTTTTCGCTTATTTAATCCTAACGAATAGGAGAAAATAATGAAAATGAGATCGTTTTCAGTACTACTGACGCTTGTGTGCATCGGGTTCGTCTTGATGCTTGCAGAGAACGCCGCTGCGCAACAAGCGAAGATTGAGTTTACAGCGGAAGCTGATGATGTCGTAGTGGTTGAGAGGCAGTATGAGATAGGTGATGAGACAACGCTCACCATTACCCTCAGACGCGGCGGTGCATTGGTGACTAACCAAGATGTGGAATTTCGGGTTCTTGGTATTGTAGGCCAGGATAATCGCGTCCTAAGTCCGGATCCTACGGTTGCATCAGTCAGTCCAGCTATCGGATCCACCGGCGATAACGGGCGGATAACAACCACGGTGACTTTCCGTGAGTCAGGACGCATTGGAATCGAAGCAGAAGCACTCGATTCTCGCTACGTTCATGCTTTTCAGGTTAAGGTCGAACCGGATCCACCGCCGCCACCGCCGCCACCGCCGCCACCGCCGCCGGAAATAACCCGCATTGTTGCGACTCCGACGGTTGAGGGCCCTCTCGCTGTCGGTGATACCTTCACATACTCAATCGAGATCAAAGCTGTGGAAGATTTAGCCGGTTGGCAGATGGACCTTGCCTACAATCCGGCGGTGCTTGAAGCCGTTGCCGTCAGCGAAGGTGATTTTCTGGCATCCGGTGGTGTAAATGCCGCGTTTCAGTCCGGGACTATGAGTGCAGGCAAAATCACCGGTATATGGCAAGCGCGCGTTGGGAGAACTGTGGATGCTACCGGAGAGAACGTCCTCATCGATCCCGTGGAAGGTGTTGACGGCTCTGGCGAATTGCTGTCAATCGATTTTCGAGTCTTGGAATTCGCCGAAGACACATTGGGACTGCACAATGTGCAACTCAGTGATTCCGCGAATTTCACCACTTTCAGTATACCAGCTGCTGTAGAGCCTGTTCCGGACAGACTTTTCTTCCTAGATGCTGCCCGTCCAAGAAAGCATGAGAGGATAGCCTACTATATTATCAGCAATCCTGTCGTGGTAACTCACCAGTATCCTCGAGAGGATGTCAATCGGGATGGAATGGTGGATGTTCTGGATCTGGTAACGGTGGCAGGGCAACTCGGTGAAGCCGCAACTAACCCACGCGCTGACGTAAACAACGATGGATTCGTCAATGTAATGGACGTTATCCTTGTTGCCCGACACCCCAACTGGGGCGAAAGTGTGAACCCCGTTAAGATTAGAGACGCGAATGATCAGGTAGGAGAGGCTCCGCTGTCCGCAAGCGTTGGACAACAGGCAGACCTCACGCCTGAGACAATTCAGGGGTGGATCAACCTGGCGCAGGTTGAGGACGACGGTGCAGCCATTTTTGACCTCGGCATTGCGAATCTTGAACTGTTGCTGCAGGCAACGGTTCCGCAAAAGACGAAGCTGCTGCTGAACTACCCGAATCCGTTCAACCCTGAAACGTGGATTCCGTATCAGTTGGCGGAAGCAACGGATGTTACGGTGTCCATCTATTCGGTAAACGGTGCGCTGGTTCGCACGTTGGCGTTAGGGCATCAGGCCGCTGGTGTATACCAGACTAAGAGCCGCGCCGCGTACTGGGATGGCCGAAACGAACTCGGGGAGCGCGTCGCGAGCGGCGTGTATTTCTACACACTCACCGCCGGCGACTTCTCGGCGACAGGCAAGATGCTTGTCAGGAAGTAAGCTGATTTGTAGGGGCAAGTTTCAAACTTGCCCCTATGCTTTTTCATTTAGATACTCCAACGGGTGAAGAGCCTTTCGCTGAGGCTCTTTACTCTGTGAAAACGAGTAACTTTTATTTTTAATAGGAGCATTGAGAATGCAAAAATTTCAGGTAGGCTTGATTGCTATGCTTATCTGTTG
>PYJE01000183.1 GCA_003635305.1 Candidatus Poribacteria bacterium
GCAGCGTAAGTTCTCCGAGCTGCGTCACCGGTGACATCAACGTCGCTGTCCACTTCTCAACGTCGACGTGCCATTCCGCGCGGCCGCCTTCGGGCATCTCGGAAGCGACATAACCCGGGTCAAGGACATTCGGCGCGATGACGGTGGCAGTCCTCCCAATCTTACGGTTCGGAAGAATCCTGTCAAAGTGAACGGCTAGCGTATCCCCCGGCTCCGCCGATTCAATATAGAACGGACCCGTCTGTGGGTTGCCTCCGGGCGTAACTTGCGTGTCTGTGGCATCGTAGCCGGCGTTGTCCACCGTTGTCGTGAAGACGGTATCGCCGCTCTTAATCTGCAGCACCGGCTCGTGCGCGCCGAGCGTGGTGTGATAATGTGTCGGTTGAAAATGATGAATAGCCATTTTAACCTCCTCGCGAAAAAACTTGAAAAATTCTCTTTTTCGTGATAAACTCAATTAAAATCGGCTGGACGCAAAATCCACACGTGCCGGTAGGCGCGCTTTCAAACCGCGCCTACGGGAGGCGTTCTGCGTAAAGCCTGTTAACAATGAAAAATAGGAACTTGAAAGGATACCAATGAACTTCAAACAGAGACTGATTGCGCTGTGCGTGTGGTTTATCCCGATTGCCTACGCGCACGCAGCACACAACTGGACAGAGCAGATCGCCGCCTTTAAACCGATGGTGGTTAACGTTGAAACCTCCTCCGAAGTCGTCTTTGAGACAGAGACGAAAGGCACTAGTTTCGCCACCGGCTTCGTCGTTGACGCGGAACGCGGCATCATCGCGACAAATCGGCATGTGACAGGCAGCAGCCCCGCCTATGTCAAAATCAATTTTCACGATGGCAGTTTCACCGAGGCGCGCATCCTCCACTACGATGCCACGCACGACTTCGGGTTCTATCAAATCAATCCTGCCGAAGTTGACTTTGAACTCCAAGCCGTCAAACTTGGTGCTTGGGACAAACTCGCCCTCGGCGATGAACTTCTGCTCATCGGCAATAACGATAAGGAGGAGTATTCCATTAAATTCGGCACGGTAGCCAACCTCAACGTCAACAAAGGCGATAGGCATTCCAGCTATATCCACACGACGTTCGACCGGACGGGCGGTTCCAGCGGCAGTCCGGTGTGGAATACGTCAGGAGAGGTAATCGCCATTCACGCGCGCGGCACGGATACCTCCAGTTTTGAATTGCCGGTTGATTATCTCATTGATGCGCTGGAGTTCATTCGCAATGAGAAGCAGATTCAACGCGGCGAGATTGGCGTAGACCTGGAGCTTATCTCCATCGGCGAGGCGATTAAACACTTTAATTTTCCAGCGGCACTACGGAAGGAAATCGGCCCCTCCAAAGCCGGCACACCGAAGGTGATTCAGATTGAATCGATGGTCCCGCGGACAACGGGCGAGACGATGCTCCGCGCTTCTGACATTATCTATCGCATTAACGAGCAACTTATCAAGGATGCTCTCTACACGTTTGACGCTGTGCTGAATCAGCACGTTGGCAAAACGGTCAACTTGGACATCTATCGGAACGGCGAGAACCTCCGCCTTGACGTTCCTGTCGAAGACTTGGAGTTAAAAAAGGTTCGCCGATTCGTCAGGTTCGGCGGTGCGGTTTTCCATGATATTACCCCGCAACTGCGGCGGATGCTCTACCTAGAGGCAGACGGTGTCTATTTGCCGCACGCTGTCGCCGGCAGTAGTTTCTCCCGCGTTGGCTTGCAGGAACGGAACGGTAACTCTAAAGTCGTCATTCTGAATATCAACGGCAAGCAGATTCGCAATTTAGACGACTTTATCGCGGCGTGCCAAACGATTTCCGATGGGCAGCACACCTACGTTGTCGTCCGCGATTTCAACCTGTTCGACAGTTCTCCAACGCCGAAGAGTTTGACGGTTAACCTCAAATTCGGTCCGCTGCAACAGTTTGAGTGGCATGCGGCCGCGTTGGATTGGGTGAACGTGCCGGAATAACTAAAACCGCAGTTCCGCGGAGACGAAATCCGATACGAAACGCTTCTCGAAAATTCGGGCATAGTCAATGCGGATGCCTTTCCAAGCGATACCTATCCCGGCAGTGACATCGCCGTTTGAACTGCCGAGGCGAATGGGCAAATAGGGGAACGGATGCCATGCCGCACCGAGGTAAAGTTCCGGCGTTTCTCCCTCGGTGGAGAGCGCGACATCCATTGAAAGTTCAAAACGTGCGGGGTGAAAAACCCCGACTTCCGACAGTGTATCGTCAGCGTAGCGGTACGCTGCGCCGAGTGTTATCCAGTGAAGGCCATATCCCTCAAGGTTCTGCAAGAGACATCCGAGTTTGAAGTCTGCGCGCGGTTTCACTAGCACGCCGATGTCATAAGCCGTCTCGTAGCCGAAAAACTGATACACGTCCGATGGATGCCGCCGCTTGAATTTGAGGCTCGCGCCGATAGCGGTGTAAGAACCGAGTTGACACGCAACGCCGTAGTAGTTAAAATCAGGAACACCGCTGTCAACACCGAGGGCGATTTTGTTGCCCCAGAAGAGGCCATAGCCTCGGTAACTGTAGCCGATGCCCTTCGGATCGAAGCGGTAATCGCGCCTGTCATGGAATTTATTGACACCGAAGAGTTTCACGCCTTGCCACTGAATGAGCCCGGCGGGGTTCCAAAACCCGGCGGTGGCATCGTCTGCAACGGCGGTGAAGGCGTTGCCTCTTCCCAATGCCCGCGCGCCGACGTAGAGGGGGCGCGCCGATTCAAACGGCAATTTCTCTGCACCGTGCGCGGGAACTATCAGCCATAAGAGGCACACTGCCACCGTAAAAAGAGACGCGGTTTTCATATTTTTGTCGTTCCTAGCGGTTGTTCGGCTGCTTCGTTTTAGAGACATCTGTCTTATCAAGTAGTCTTGACGTTGCCAAGGCGTGCAATTCTGGACTTGGTATGCTTGTTGGCTCCCCTTTCTTTTTAATGGATAAACGATTTTAGCACAAAATGCACGATAATTCAATTGGGACGCTTTATCTCGTCAGCACACCGCTCGGGAATTTAGAGGACATCACGCTGCGCGCCCTGCGTATCCTCAAGGAAGTTAACCTCATCGCCGCGGAGGATACGCGCAAGACACGCCGTTTGCTCACGCATTACGAGATTCAGACACCGATAACCAGTTATTTTGAAGGGAACCAGCAGACGAAGCGCGATAAACTGTTGGCACGCTTGAAAGATGGCGAAACAATCGCGCTCGTTTCGGATGCGGGCACGCCGACTATTTCCGACCCGGGTTACCCACTCTTGCAAGGGTGCATCGCCGAAGGTATTCCCATCGTGCCGATTCCGGGTGCATCGGCGGTGATTACCGCGGCGGCGGTTTCCGGCTTGCCGTTACATAACTTTGCCTTTGAAGGCTTCCTCTCGCCAAAAGCGGGAAAACGGAAACGGCAATTAACTGAACTCAAAACCGAAAAAAGAACGTTAGTCCTGTTTGAATCACCGCATCGACTTGTCCGTTTTCTGGAAGATCTTTTGGAAGTGATGGGTGAACGGGACATCGTCATCGCACGCGAATTGACGAAGCGGTTCGAGGAGATTAGCCGCGGCTGCGTCAGTGAAATGCTAGGAAAATTCCAGAACACCGCGCCTCGCGGCGAATTTACCATCGTGATTGCTCCAGAACGGAGGAGATAGGTGGACTTACGAAGTCCGGCAGCCTCATCGGTAGGCGCGGTTTTCAACCGCGCTGGCAGCCGAGTAGAAGCAAATAGGAAACGAAACATGAATCTTGACGAAATTTTACACATAGCGGTTATCGGTGCCGGGCTCATGGGGCACGGCATCGCGCAGGAATTCGCAACCGCTGGCTATACCGTGCATCTGCACGACATAACCGACGAAAAACTTGCGACAGCGCGGGCGCAAATTGAGAAAAATTTGCACCTGCTCGCCGAAAATGGGATTATCACAGCGGAGAAAATCGCGCCAACGCTGCAGCGCATTCAGACTACCACCGACTTAGCGGTGGTAACCGAAAACGCCGATTTTGTCGTAGAGGCGGTTACCGAGAATTTGCCGTTAAAACAGCAGATTTTCGCGGAACTGGACGCAATGTGCCAGCCGCACACAATTTTGGCGAGCAACACGACAGCCCTCATGCCGAGTCAAATCGGCGCGCAGGCGAAACGGCAAGATAAGATTCTTAACACGCACTATTTTAATCCGCCGTATCTGATTCCGTTAGTGGAACTGATTCGGAGTCCCAAAACGTCCGATGAGACGGTTTCGGTGACAGCTGCACTCTTGTCGCGCGTGGGCAAAACGCCAGCGATTTTGGAGAGAGAATCTCTCGGTTTCGTCGGGCCTCGTTTGCAAGCCGCCTTAATTCGGGAGGCGATTTTCATCGTGGAGCAAGGCATTGCGAGCGCGGAAACCGTAGATATTGTCGTGCGGAATAGCTTCGGGAGGCGGCTGAGCGTCGCCGGTCCGTTTGAAGTCTTTGAGCTCGCCGGCTGGGATCTGGTGCTTGCCGCTTTTGAAGAACTCTATCGTGAGTTGAACAGTTCCACCGAAATCAATCCACTGCTCCGAGAGATGGTGGAGGCAGGCAAACTCGGTGTGAAATCCCAAGAAGGTTTCTACCAATGGGACGATGAAAACCTGCGAGCCCTGCGCGACAGGATGAACCGTGCGCTGATCCAACAGGCAAAAGCCGATTCAATTTAACTTGGAACTTTTCTACATCGCGGGTGTGGAATGTTGTTAGCTACGATTTTGGGCAATGTTTACCCGTTCGCGGTAACATGGGGGATTCTCAAATGGCTGACCCGAGAGAGGTATTTGACGATGCATTGTCCCATCTGGATTTCCTACAATCCGATGATTTTGAGGGGCAGTATTTCGACCGGAAAGAAGTCCGAGTTGAGACTCGGAACCAGATTAACACGTTAAAAGAGAGTATTCGGCGATGCATCTCTGCGTTCGCGAATAGCAACCGGGCAGGCGGCCTTTTGGTGCTCGGCATCGCCGACGATGGCACGCTTACCGGCACGCAGCACGTTGACGAACAAACGATGAACGGGCTCCTGCAGGCGTTGCATGATTTGGACAATCATGCAACGGAGATGCAGGTTGTGGATGCGCCGGTTTTGGAGGGGAAGCGATTACATCTCTTCTACACGCATTGGACACAAGATGCCATCTGCGAAACGCGCGCAGATTTCCCGCGCGCGTGGAGCCGGGTGGGAGCGCAGAGTCTCCCGCTGCGGCCGTTTTTACGCAATAGGCTACAACGGGATAAAGGGTTAATTGATTTTGAAATGTTCTACTGCTGTCCCTACCGTGCGGAAGACTTGGATAAAGACGTGGTTGAGGAGTTTAAGGCCGCTTTCCTCGCCGAGAAAGCCGCACAGTTTGATTATAGCACAGAGGAATTTCTCCTGAATATCGGAGCCATCATGACACATGAGGGCGGCTACGCGTTTACGAACGCGGGCTACCTCTTTTTCGCCGACTATCCGCGGCGGCGGCTACCGAGTGCATTCGTTAGAGTGCTGCGTTTTGAAGTTCCTGTCGAAGAGTGGCAAAACCGAGGGGCGACAACCTACGATAAAGACTTTGATGGGCCTCTACCCACCCTCATTCGGAAACTGCGGACGTTTTTCAGAGATTCAGCCCTTTTCCGGACTATCATCAGGCGGAGTGATAATGGGGGATTTATCGAAGACCCGGAATATCCGCTATTCGTGCTAGATGAGGCAGTTGTCAATGCCGCTATTCACAGAGACTATGGGGCCACCACCCCAATCCACTATATTGCCTATAAAGATGGCTTGGTGGTGAAAAATCCTGGGAGCATTCCTCAGGATGTCCCACGGCGTTTCAGTCTTGCAGACACCCAACTCCCCTCTGTCTTGCGTAATTCGAGAATTGTTGCATGGATGCGCCTGATGAAGGATGAACGAGGGGAACCCCTAGTACGGGCCTTGAGTGAAGGCACGCGGAAAATGCGGGAAGAAATGGAGAAACTCGGCCTCCCGCCGCCTGTCTATGAAACGGATGCGGATACCACCTTAACACTCTATAACCAGTTTGAGGAACGCCTAGTTCCTCACGCGTATATTAATGCTGCGCGAGGCAAACCGCCGCAACGTCGGGGACAACTGACGAATGCCATGCGACTTATTGGGGAACGCATGGCAAGAATGGATTAACGAAGCCTGTGCCAAACGAAATCGATAGCGCGCGGTTGTCGTGTTCGGTAACGCGCGCCCTGATAAAGCATGTTAAAAAAACTGCGCGAAAGTCCCAACTTTTTACGTAACCTTTTGATACTTCTCGCGGTGGCCGCCGTGCTGTTCTGGCTTGCTTTCAACCACAGAACCTTCTGGGGGTATCTGATACGGATGAGGGCCGCTTTTCAGAGCATGGAGACAGCGCGCGCGTATATTGAAAGTTTTGGTGCCTGGGGGCCTGCCATATCGGCGATGCTGATGGTTTTCCAGAGCGTCATCGCACCGCTACCGGCGTTCGTCATTACGTTCGCGAACGGCGCAATATTCGGCTTTTGGGGAGGCACACTTTTGTCGTGGAGCAGCTCCATGCTCGGTGCCGCTATCGCCTTCTATATTTCCCGCATTCTCGGGCCCAGCCGCGTCGAAAGGATGCTCGGACAACGCGCCGCTGAGAAGGCAGACCGGTTTTTTGAAAAATACGGCACCTATGCCATTCTCATTGCGCGTTTAGTCCCAGTCATCTCGTTCGATGCGGTTAGTTACGCAGCGGGATTGACGCGCATCAGGTTCATCGGATTTTGGATAGCCACCGGGATTGGGCAGTTGCCAGCAACCCTCGTCTATTCTTATCTCGGCGAAAAGGCATCGGTGCATGTCAATTTGATGATGTGGGGTATCGCGCTTGTAGTTGCAATTTCAATTGTCCTCTGGCTGATGAAAGCGCGAAAATCGGAAACGAATGGATAGCGTGCTGAAACCTCCCGGTAGACACGGTTTCAAACCGCGCGCATTGGATGAAATAAAGGAGAATTCAACATGATTCGGATAGGTGTCATCGGTGTTGGGGGGATGGGCAGCTCACATTGCAACTCACTCCCGAACGTTGAGAATTGTGAATTTGTCGGTGTCGCTGACTTACGGTTGGAAGCGGCGCAAGCCATCGCGGAGAAATACGAGATTCGCGCGTTCCGCGACTATCAGGAATTGCTAGAGATTGTCGACGGTGTCGTCGTTGCAACGCCGCCTGTAGCGCATACAGAAGTAGTCATCGCCGCGGCGCGGGCGGGTGTGCATGCGTTCTGCGAGAAACCGCTCTCCTTGACGCTCGCCGAAGCCGACGCGATGATTGACGCGGCAGACGCGGCAGGCACGCATCTGATGGTGGGACAAGTGCTACGCTTCTATCCTGTCCACGTCCTCGGCAAACACCTCATCGATGCAGGCGAAATCGGCGACATCGTCTATATTGAGACAGATTACACGGGGCCTTACAATGCGCCGCGCACTCGGCCCGCTAGTTGGTATGGCACCGTCGGCGGCTTGCTAGAGAACGGCATCCACAAGTCAGATTTGATTAACTGGTTCGGCGGCACTGCGCTCACCGTCGCAGCGGAGGTAGGCAGCTTCTCCGGGCATGACGATTGGGAGGACTACACCGTCTCTCTCATCCGTTACGATTCGGGTGCGGTGGGGATTCTGCGATGGGGTGGCTTCCTCGGCGCGCGCGGCACGAACGAGACTATTATTGACGGTTCAAAGGGCTCTCTCCGTTTAGATATGCGGGAAGATATCGCCTATCTCAAGAAACTAGGAAACTCCGGCTGGGAGAAAATCGTTCCAGCCCGTTCCGGTCCGCGCGGTGTCGTTGGCGAGTTGACGCATTTTGTCGACTGCATCCGCGATGACAAACCACCGCTCATCGATGGCAGAGGCGGCAGGCACGCGGTTGAGGTAGTATTAGCAACCTATCAATCGGCGCGGGAAAAAACGAAGGTTGCGCTGCCGATGTAGTGCGCTTCATGCCAGCCATCCGCTCATGTTCTTCTTGGCACTTAACATCGTCCTGCTCTCCAGATTCGGACTGTTTCTCAAGCATGCCAAAAACAACTGAGCCGCGCATCGCTAGTCCGTGCGGGTATAGCAGTCGTTGCGTTGATTCTCATTAAAACGTAATCGTTCTGTTTGCATAATACCCCAGAAACGCCATATCCCGCAATCCTCGGAAAAGTAGGCGGCGCGCGCCGAAACGGCTCGCCGCCCACGTTTCAATATAGCGCGCCGCATCGAGAGAAGAGAGACGCGTGAAACGGCACGGCTTTAAAATAAAAAGAAGCGGACTCCACTCAAACAGAAACAGGCCGCAACGGAGCTGCACCTGCAACGCCTTCGGCAGCTGCAAGACGAACGCGTCAATTGCTTCAAGCGGTTCATCTAACGTCGCGTCGCGTGCAACACCTACCATCTCCGCGCACACGGATTTTAAAATGCGGCGTTCAGTTCGGCTAAAAAAGTAGGTTTTCATGCGTTAGGACAGATAGGTTTGGCAGAATTCGCGCGCTTCCCGCACCGCTCGCGCTTCGCCGTGTTGAATCTCCAACACTTTCACGACATCTGCCGGCACTTGTGCGAACACTTCATCCCAATCTAAGTCTCCCGTGCCGGGCAGATGATACGCCTCAATCCCTTGCAAGTCGTGCAGATTCACGCCGATAAGATGCGCCGCGTATGCCTCCAGCCAGGATGCTGCGCGGCACAAACCGAGGCATTCCTGCATCGCGGCGTGTGCCACATCGTGCCAATAGCGCATCGGACTGCCGTAGAACTCCTGAAAAAACAGTCCCACTTCGTCAAAATTCGGAATTTGATAATAGCGCGGGCGATTTTCAATGGCAATGTGGAGGTGCATCCGCAAGGCGCGTTCATTCAATTCGTCTAGGCTTCGGAAGACAGCGTCGCGATGCTTCGCCTGCTTCCGCTTTCGCCATTCTGTCGCCTCGGTTACCTTTTTGCTGAACGCCTCAAACTCGCGTTCACCATAATCGTAAAGGGCTTCCAGCAGATAACTTCTGTCGTAGGTATCCACTTCGCCGAGGTGTAGCACGACTATCGGCACTTCCAATTCAACGGCGAGTTCCATCGTTCGCACAGTCCGACGGATTGCTTCCTTTCGTTCATCGGTGTTAAGACTGGCGAGGTGAACCAGCTCGTGCCGCCTGCTTCCCGGCGCGCGATTCCCTGGTGTGGGTGGCTGCGATAGGTTTGGACTCGGACAGAAATTATGGATAGAACAAGGCGGCTTTTCGCGGAGAAGCGGCTTGAGCTGCTCAACCTGCTCATGCGTCAGGTGTTGGCTGAGTTCAATCGTCTCAAAACCGAGTGCCTTCAGTTCGTCAAACAGTGCCGCGCCATCGGGTTGTTTTAAAGCGTTCCAGAGTGTTGAAATGGCTAACATGTTTTTAGGTGGCTGTCACAATAACTTTTCGCCCCTCAATTCTCAATTTTCCCTGCGCGTACCACTGAATCACCTGCGGATAGAGTTGATGTTCTTCAATTTGGATGCGCGCATGCAGGCTTGCTTCATCGTCCGTATCAAACACGGGCACCGCTGTCTGTGCGATAATCGGGCCGGAATCGACTCCTTCATCGACGAAATGCACAGTAACCCCGGTGACTTTCACCCCATACGCCAACGTATCGGCGACAGGATGCGCGCCCGGAAAAGCGGGCAGCAGCGTTGGATGCACGTTGAGGATACGATTCCGATATTTGCGGACAAATGGCGGTTGAAACAGTCTCATAAACCCCGCGAGGACTATCAATTCCGCGCGTGCCCGCTCAATCTCTCGTGAAATTGCAGCATCAAAATCGACACGGTTCTTAAAATTCTGGGGTTTGACAACGCGCGTTGGGATGCCAACATGTTCCGCGCGCGTGAGAGCATAAGCCCCCGTCCGGTCGCTGATAACAACAGCGATGTCGATGCCGCTGTTTGGTTCTTGATGGAGTTGCTCAATCAGGGTTTGCAGGTTAGTTCCGCTCCCTGAAACGAGGACAGCTATCTTCATATTTTCCTTTTTCGCAATGCGTTTGATAAGGGTTTCTGATGCAAATACGCCTTTCTCCGTAAACCTGTCATCGACGTTGTCGATGACTACGTTTTCGATGTTGTTGATTCATGCTGATAAGGACTGATTTCGCAGGTTACCCATTTATGATGATTATCGGAACGGACTGTCTCTCCGGCCGCTACCAATACAAATTATTTGTGGTATGTCCTTCCGGAATGGGCACCCACACACCGCCTGTCTTCGCCGCTACCTGCTGTTGGAAATCGTCAAAAGTGCCGATGACGCTGACACGCGCATGCATTTGCTGCAAGAGTTGAATTGTCGCTGCCGCCGAGTATTTGCCCTCGGCAGGTTCATCGGTAATCAGGATGAGATGCAACTGCGCGTTCGGGCGGCGTTGCATCCGCCGCAATCCTTCTTCCACTGCATCTAGCAACATTTCATTCTCTTGGCACGGCAATTCAGCGATTTTCCGCACTTGCCCCAGCGTCTGCGGCGGATTGAAAACGTTCACCATATTGACAGAGGCGCGCGTCCGGAACCGCACTACGCCGATTTGGTAGTCAATCAGCGCGTTATCCCAATCTTGAACGAGGAGTTCAAGCTGCTGCAAAAAGTGTGGCAGTTTGTCCTCCATGCTCTTGCTGGCATCAATAAAAAGGATAACGTCAAGTGGTGTCTGCCCACCTTGTTCGGCGGCGTGCTTTGTCAACGCGCCGCCGATTTTCCCGATGTTTGCCCATTGTGCGTTGCGCAGCGTCTGCATTTTAGAACGAACGGCCCCGGGCGAATGCGGCTTCGGTATTCCCCGCGGCTTCGGCGCGTCTTGCGGAATGCGGTGCCACTTGCCGCTTGTCTCTGCTGCTAATTTCTGATGTTCGTCGTCGCGGAGCCCAAGCACATTCACCGCGATGCCAAACTCGCGGCAGTATGCGATGGCATCGTCTACCGTCCGTTTTTTTAGACTCGTGAACGTTTCGTCGGTGACGAGAATAAAATGCCGTTTGGAAGTAGCCCGAAATCGGAGTTCCTTCACCGTCTGCACGATGGCATCCAGCGCGTTTTCATCTTGTTGCGGGGTTATCCCGCGGATGGTGCGTTTGTATTCGGCGAGACTCTTCGTCAACTGAAACACTTTAATGATGTTTCGCTCCAAGTCTTGGTGCATCCAGAATTGCGTCAAACCGAGCGCGTAATCGATTTTGGCGGCGGTGTAGACATCAATCATCGCCATCAAATGTTCCGCAACAGCCTTGATATTATCGCCCATGCTGCCGCTTGCATCGATGAGAAAAACGACATCAACCGGTCTGCCGTCGCTCGTTGCCACGATTTCCTGCGCGAGCCCTTTCATTAACTGACGAAATTGCGTCTGATTGACAACCGGCGGGTTTTTCGGGTTATCTTTGGAGGCGAAGACTTCTTCGTGGGCTGTCTGCGCCGTGACGTTAAGCATCGTGGAAGAACTTTTCGGCACGCGTAACACGCCGCTCCGTTTCGTCCCGTAGCTGCTGCCGCCTGTCACGCCAGTTGCCTCAGTCGTCGGCAGCTCACGCGCAACGTTCCACAGCGCACGTGAAGCAGTGCTGACATCCGGCGTTACTTCCGGTGAGACAAGCACCTGACTCAGGCGCGGCTGCGTGGTATCCACCGGGCGTGTTGACACGAGACTCGGTTGAAATCCTACCTCCGGTGCAATGGATTCCACCTTCGCGATGGAGACAGCCGCTGTATCTCGCAGCGGCTCGCGAAAAGCGGGCGCGTGCTTTTTCAGCGGCACCTTCGGTTGAAGTGGTTTGGCCACGGGTATCAACGCCGCCTCGATGCTCCCCTTTACCGGCGACAGCGGCTGATTTTGCATCAGGACGTAGAATGCTGTCACCAACAAAAATAAATGGAGACTTAGTGAGATGAACAAGGCGCGACGTGTTGCAGACTTCATGGTGGTTTCTCTTGCACATTCGCGAGGAGCAGGCACTCGCGTTACGGGAAGTAGTTCTTCCTATGAGTTCTATCGGAATTGAGGCATTTTCAACGAACGTTTCGGTTGCTCGTCCCGAATTACCTCAAAAGAGATTAGTTTTTCAGCGGTATCAAGTTCCGCTTGTGCGGTGCCGGCAAACCTATCGCCGGGCGGCGCGTAAAGCGTCACACCTACCATCGTGAAAATGGTAAAGCAGAGCGCGAACGTGCCGGCTAACCCCGGCGGGCTGTGCGCGGGGATGTTTTGCCGCGCCCATCCGAGCGAAGTCTCAACGCACCGCGCAAGACGCTTCCCGATAGCAAACAATGGTGAACGGTGTTCCCGTTGATGCTGATACATTTTCGAGGCGCGCGTCACGACACTAGCCACGAAATCATCGGATGATGGAAGAGACTCCTCCGCGCGGAGAAACTTATCCATTTGCTCCAACCGCCGCACGTGAAACGCGCAATTCGGGCACCGTTTCAGATGCTGCCGGACGAGTAGCCGTTTCCACGCCGGCAGCTCCTTGTCAATGTAGGCTGAAAAGTGCGTGTGAAGTTCTTCGCAGTGCCTTGTCGGCGGGATTTCCCATTCCCGATGTTTGTATGTCGGCTTGCTTTGTTCAGCGACTCCCAGGCTGATAACGTTGTCTTTCCAGGCTGTCTTGACGTTGTCGAGCCTTGCATCATTTTTCATTGACGTTTTCCCCCAATCCTGCCTTGATGAGCAGTTTTTTCATGCGCTGTCGCGCGCGGTGCACTAACGCTTTCACCGCGCCTTCGGAGATGCCGAGAATGTCGGCCACTTCTTCATAGCGCAAATCTTGGTATGTGACAAGCGTTAACGCTAGCCGTTGATTCTCTGGAAGCTGCGCCAGTGCCTTTCGGACAATCTGCCGCCGTTCCTCTTTCTCCGCCAGCGCGTCTGGCTGATAGCGCGTATCCTGCATCATGCTTGTTTCGTGGATATCCGCGCCGTCTTCCACCAAATCTTCAAAAAAGTAGGTATTCCGCCGCGCCCGATTTCGCACCTCGTTTCGGGACAAGTTGGTAGCGATGGTATACATCCAACTTTTGAAGGAAGCCGTTGGTTGATAGCGGCTCGCGTTTTGGAAGACGCGGAGAAACGTCTCCTGCGCCAGGTCTTCCGCACGGTGATAGTCGTTAATAAGCCGATGAATGTAGTTAATCAGCGGCTCCTGATGCCGCCGCACCAACAATTCAAACGCGCTCATATCACCCTTCCCGCTTTGCATGATCAGGTCTTCGTCTGAAACAAACATTTTTGTATCTCGCGGGATGGACGCAATTCAAGCACTTCCCACCGGTAGGCGCGGTTTGAAAGCGCGTTTTTGCGTCTGTCCTATTTGAGTTTGAGCCGCAAGGCAGTTTTATAGGCAGCCACTGCTTCGCGACGCTTGCCTTGGAACGTGTAAACGGCACCGAGTTCGGAATGCAGCTCGGCATGATGCGGAATAAAATGGATGGCGCGCTGATAAACCTCAATCGCCTCATCGTAGCGTTTCAGCAGGCGATAGGTAGCGGCGAGATTGAGATGCGCCGCTGCTTCCTTCGGTTCACACGCAATCGCCTTTTTGTAGGCATCAAGTGCCTGCTCATAATCACCGAGCATAAAACGCGCTAAGCCGAGATGGAAATGCGCCTCTGCAGATTCGCGGTTGTGTTGCAACACCGTCTCAAATGCCGCAATCGCTTCCGGATACTGCCGCGCTTTTAACGCCGCTGCACCCTGCTTTAAGTGCTTCGCGACAGTTTGATACGTGTGAATATCGACGCGCCCGCGTTGAACGTGGTCTGCCCGTTTCCGGCTTTCGGAGACGCTTGTCGCATCGCTTGGAGTTAGGTTGCGGTTCTCATTCGGCTTATCCATATTACTGCCTGTTTATATCGCGCGCGATGCGGCATCCGATGACGAATTCGGCATACCCTTTGCTAAAAAAATCGTAACTCGTGCAGGTGCTGTAGTCGTGATTGTAATACCATGCGCCGCCGCACGCAACGCGGAAATTGCCGGCATCGTCATAAGGCGTGCAGGTCCACTCCCACACATTTCCCACCATATCGTAGCAACCGAAGGAGCTCACACCGCCGAGAAAAGTGCCGACCGGGGTGGTGTCATCTGCACCGAGTTCAGCGGTATTGCATCGCGGTTTATCAATCTCATCTCCCCAGGGAAAGAGCCTATCGTCGGCACCTCGTGCGGCGTATTGCCATTCGGGAAAGGTTGGTAATCTGCCTCCGACGTAAGTGGCATACGCCTCGGCATCTTCGCAGGTAACCCAGACGACAGGATGATCTCCCTGATTTTCGGGGTAGGTTCCCCCTGTCCAATTCTGTGGCGGTTCGCGGCCCGTGTCCACCACAAACCGCTGATATTGCGCGTTCGTGACAGGATAGACGCTCATCTCATAAGCGTCAACTTCAAGCGGCGCGCAGTCCTCGCCGATAAGCGCGGTGCCTGCGGGAATACGAACGGTTGCATCCAGCACTTGCAGTGCGGCATCGCGTACCTGTTTATCCGAATGCGCCAGCGCGTATCCCATCGGTGAGATGAGTCCGCCGACAGGCGGTATCAAGGTTTGCGGCATCTTTTCCCAGCCGAGTTCGGTAGTTAACAAGAGCCGTGCTGCGTCGCGGAGTGCATCGTTGAAATGCCAGAGCCAATACTCTCGGAGGAGTTTCTGAAATGCCGCCGGGTCATCGCTGTCAATTAGCGCGATGCGGGTTTCCTTCAGCCGTGTGATATTGAGGATATGCTGGTTTGAACCGTTGTTCATGCTCCCCCACGTGCTAGAGTTCACCCGTAATTTCCAAGAGGGTTCCAAGTTTTTGTAACACCTCTTCCATCGTTTCATCGGGCATTTCGCAGATAAATATGGCTTCCCGTTCCGGCCACGCTATGCACCGGACCTGGTCTGCGAGAATAACCCCAACTATAGGCAATCCGGTAGGGATAGGCACCTCAAAAGGGTAGCCTTTGACTCGCGTCGTGATTGGACAGATGACTGCCAGCTTCGCGTCTCGGTTGTATTCGCTTTGCGATAGGACAAGGGCGGGACGATGGCCGGCCTGCTCAGACCCTTTGTGAGGGTTCAAGTCAATCCATACCACATCGCCTCGCCACGGAAAGTAATCGGTTGTTCCTACCATACCTCTTTGCCCACCGGCGGCCCGAAGTCAATCTCTTCGTGCCGGTTTTCCTCTGTGATTTGTGCCAAGAGGTCTTTGAGCGTGTAATCCGGCTTCCTGACACGGATGCGCGGTTCCTCCGTTCGAGTCCGTTTAGCAGGAGAGGGTGCTTTAACCTGTTCCGCATCCGGGGACTGCTTCAGTTCCTCTGCACGAAAGAAATACGTCTCTTCCGGAATCTCGCGCACCGGTTGCCCTGCACACGCCACATCAACTGCGGTTTGCTCAGCGTCTTCCGATTTGGGCAGCTGCGCTAAAAGAGCTGCCAGCGTATAATCAGGTTTCCTGACACGAATACGCGGTTCTTCTGTCCGCGTGCGCTTGCCTGGAACCTTAAGATTGTTCTTTTCAGGAGTCATTTTTGTTGATACCCTTCCTTTCCCATAGTTGACGCAAATGCCACGAGTCGCTGCCTGTCCGCGCGGTTACAAACAAGGTAGGCGGTGCTGGTTTTGCGTCAGTCTTATATCTCTAATTATAGCACAGTGCGCGTCCAAATAGCAAGTTTTTTGCACGCGCGCAATCTACGTCGTCAATACCCCGGTCGAAGCATGGATTTGGACAAATTTCCATGCCCCATCAACCCTTTCCAAAACCCCTGTCATCCGCATGACAAACTCTTCGATTGGGTTTCCTTGCCACCGGAGCCGCCAGATTTGTCGCGTATAGAACCACGCCGCCTCGTTCCGCACTTGCACATCAAGGTTGAGAAAGGTGATGCTGAAATCCTCGGTGCTGGCGACATGGTTCTCATAATACGCTGCAATTTCCGAGCCGCCTGTGAGAATCTCCCCGGCATCCGTTCCGATTTTCACGTAGTGCGAAACGGGATGCATGAGCTCGATGAGGTTTTCAGCATCTCTGGCGACGAGCGCGTCAAAATACGCTGTCACCGTATCATGCGCAGTCTTCATGGTGAATGCCGGTGAGTGCGTTCCACAAGGCACCGCTCATTTGTTCGCACGCCTGCACGACGGTGGTTTGCGCGTCCGATGGCAGCGCGCCGATGCGCGCCAGCAGTTTTTCCGCTTCGTGCTCGTTGTGCGAATGCGTCTCAAAATACGGCTCCACTTTTTCGGGAAGCCGATAGAACTGCTTCAACCCGGCGAGTTTGGATTGCGCTGTGGCGGGTTGCTGCGCCTCAAACGCGTAGAGCGCGCCCAACGCCGTTGCCGGTTCAGCAAAGAGTGCGTCTGCTGTCTGCAGCAACGCTTTCACTTGTGGAATCTGTGCTTCGGCGACGGCGGTGTCCAGTCCGTCGGCGAAGTCAGCCCACATATCGATGTGTTCTGTCTCCTCTTCGGCGGTTTCGGCATCGTTCAGCGTCTCCCATCCCTGAGGTAGGGTGGCGATGAAGGCACCGTATTCACGCGCATAGTGCTGCAAGGATGCGACGGGCAGCTCGCCAGCACTCCACGCTTGATAGAACGGGTGGTTGAGTAAGTTGTAATCTGCGATTTTGGCATCGAGTTGTTGCTTGATATTCATCGAAAGTGGTTACTCCATTGTTTTTCTGTGGAATCATCGGTAGGAAGAAACTTCCTTCCGCTATAAAACTATGGAGGATAGTTTAACACAGAAACCCAATTGATGTCAAGAAAACGCGAAAATCGATTTAAATGTCTCTGCGTCCGCGTTTTTTCTCTGCAATTAAACCTAAAATATGCTATAATCATTCATCATCAACCCACTTTCACAAAGGAAGAACCGTGCCGATGCAAGACAAACCAGCACCGTATCAAGGGCTCGAAGACCGGCTTATTCTGCGAGACTATCTCGCCGCAGACCGGACAATTCTCGCAAACGAACGGACGTTCCTCGCTTACATCCGAACAGCACTCACGCTTTTCGTCGCAGGACTCTCCTTCGTGCATCTGAAAATCTTTAGTTCGCCTATTGTCGAAGCGATCGGCGTGATTTTCATCTTACTCGGCATCGCCACCTTTTTCGTCGGCCTTGTCAGATATAAACGGATGCAGGTACTCATCCGCGAGATTAAAAAGAAAGAACTAGGAGAAGGAAACGCATCATGACAATCCGAGAAGTCGTCGTCACCGGGCAAAATCAGGTGGAACTGCAAACTGCCGAACTCACTGCGCCTGCACTGTCTGCCAACGAAGTGCTCATCGACACCGAATACACCTTCATCAGCAGCGGCACTGAACTTGCCAACTACACCGGTAGAGAGCCGAAAGTCTTCCAGAAAGGCGCGTGGTGTGCCTATCCGTGGCGTTCCGGCTACGCCAACGTCGGCATCGTGCGCGAAGTCGGCGCGGGCGTAACGCGAACCCAACCCGGTGCGCGCGTCTTTACCTATGGACGACACGCCTCCACTATCCGTTACTCTCAAGACAGGCTTATCGCACCCGTTACGCACGCGGTAGAACCTGCCGTTGTCGCCGCATCGCGCATGGCAGGCGTTGCGATGACAGCCATCGTCGTCGCCGAAATCCCGACGAATGCCACCGTCATCGTCTTTGGAATGGGGCTCGTCGGCAACCTCGCCGCGCAAATGTTCCGGCTACACGGATGCCGCGTTATCGGCGTAGATTTGGTTGAAGAAAGACGTGCTCTCGCGCAACGGTGCGGCATAGAACACACCGTCGGCGGCACCCCTGACGAAGCGCAAGGGCAACTGCAGGAACTCACCAACGGCGAACTCGGCCACATTACCGTCGATGCTGTCGGGCATAGCGGCGTTGTGATGCAAGCACTCCGCGCCACCGCCAGTCACGGACAACTTATTATCCTCGGTTCCCCTCGCGTCGCTGTCCACGGGAACCTGACTGAGTTGCTTTCCGACACCCACTTGCGGTGGATTACTATCCGTGGTGCGTTGGAATGGTGCGTTCCGATGTATCCGGATATTGGTAACCGCACTTCGCAGTGGAGCAAGCAGCAGACTATTTTTGACTGGATGGCGCGCGGGCAGTTGCACGTTGAACCGCTCATCTCGCACCGTCTCGAACCCGAACAAATCAAGCGCGCCTACGACGGCCTCCTCAACGAACCGAATGTCTACACCGGAGTCGTTTTGGATTGGAATCTTTAGTCGTTATACTCAGAGGATAGGAGCGATATTTTAGATGAACTGCACACATTCACAACTCCCAGCGGGGCTTCAATCCCGCCTCAGCCAGAGCCAAGTCACCGCGCTCGCCTTTTCGCCCGATGGCACCAAAATCGCCGCCGGTGGCGAGAGACGCATCTGGATTTACCGTTTGGACACCGGCACGCAATTCGCCATGCTTCCCGGACACACCGCGCGCATCCGTGCCCTCGCCTTCGCACAGGATAACCGAAGCCTAGCCAGCGGATGTGAAGATAACACGCTGTGGCTTTGGGACACTGACACCGCCCGCGAAATCTCGCTTCTCGCCGGACACGCCGCGATGATTGATGCCAGCGCAGTAACCCCCGATGGAATGCCGATTCCTGCGTGGGACGAAGTTTTGCCCACGTTTACGGAATCCCCCGGCCGCGTTCGCTCCCTTGCGTTCGCCGCGGGGAGCATACTCGCCAGCGGTGGCACCGATGGAAAAATTCGAGTGTGGAACCTGGATACCGGCTATCGTCTCCAAACTCTCGCCGCACATGATGGGCTTGTCTTGGCCTTGGCATTTTCCGCTGACGGCAAACGCCTCGCCAGCAGCAGCTCCGATACCACCGTTCGGCTATGGGATACGGAAAGTTATGAACTCCTTGCCACACTCATTTCGCATGCTGATTCGGTGCATGCCGTGGCATTCTCACCTGATGGCACAAACCTCGCCTCCGGTGGGAAAGACCGGCGGCTTCGGATGTGGCACCTCCCCTCGCTATCCGAACCGAGAGGTTCTGATGCCGCGCCCGAACGTGCCAACATCGCGGTGTCCAAACTCCCCGCACAGAAAAGTGCTATCCGCGCCTTAGCCTTCACCCAAGAAGGCCAACTCATGAGTGCCAACCACGATGGAACGCTCTATTTTTGGAATGCCTAAGTCTCTCGCGAGAGACAGGCTTCCGCGCTATGTCACAGGGCCAGGGCAGACGCAGACTGCCTACATGGCGAGGGACAGGTTTTTGTCAAGTTTTTTATTGTTATTTTAAAAATAATGGTGGTATAGTTAACGCTATTATCTACAGAGCGGGATGCGTATCGCTTCCCGTTCAACTAAAAAAAGGAGTATTTTCATGTTGAAAGATTTAGGAACTTTCGCTGTTTGTTTTTTCGCGCTGGTGCTGGCACTGGGTGGCTGTGATAGGGGGCAGGAAATGGTTGCGCCGATGGTTGCAGGTGGTGGTGATACGCCGCCGCTGCCTGTTGGGCAGCCGGAGGGGATGGTGCTGATTCCTGCTGGCACATTTCAGATGGGCAACACCGACGCGGAGGCATACGAAAACGAACAGCCGGTGCATACTGTCCATTTGGATGCGTTCTACATGGATGAATACGAGGTGACGAACGCGCAGTTTAAGGCGTTTGTCGATGCGAATCCACAGTGGCAAACGGACAACATTGAGGACAGGTTCCACGATGGGGATTACCTTTTGCACTGGAGTGGCAATAACTATCCCGCTGGAACAGCAGACCATCCGGTGGTTTGGGTGAGTTGGTATGCGGCGATGGCGTATGCGGAATGGGCAGGCAAGCGGCTGCCGACGGAGGCGGAGTGGGAATATGCGGCGCGCGGCGGGCTTGCGGGGAAGAAGTATCCCTGGGGAGATACCATCACCTCCGACGATGCAAACTACAATCGCAATGTCAGCGGTACGACACCCGTTGGGCAGTATGCGGCGAATGGGTATGGGTTGTACGACATGGCGGGCAACGTGTGGGAATGGTGCCTTGATAAATACGATGCCGATTTCTATGCTGTCTATGAGAACAGTCGGAATCCCATCGCTGGCGATGAGACTATCCAGTCGATACTTGAGAACTTCACAAGTATCCCAAACGACTCCTATCGCGTGTTACGCGGTGGTTCGTGGTTCGTCGACGCACGGGCTCTGCGTGTCACCAATCGCAACGGCTCTACGCCAACGTTCACGCACACGTACTACGGTTTTCGTTGCGCGCGGGGAACCGTGATGCGTTAGTTTTCAACGCTCTTACGCCGTAGGAACGGTTTTTGGCAGATGTGCGGTGCAGCGAGGGATAAGTCCTTCGCCGCGCCTGCATTTTGACGTGTTGCTCTTCATCAGCAGCCTCACGGATGTGGCGGCGTTTGCGAGAGATAGCATGCGCGGCTGAAGATGGCACCGTCCGATTGTGGGACATCCCCGGGCGAAACTTAACAAGTCTCCCGCCGACAATCCACGGAAACCGATAATTCATGCGTCCCACTCCCAAAAACAACCCCCTTTAGCAACGTCACATCCGAATAATCGCGTCCCCACGCCACCGTGATATGCTGCTCCCCTGGCTCCTGATTATTCGTCGGATCGAAGTCTAACCACTCGCCGCAACTTGCCGTAGACGTGCGTTCCAAAGAGTTTCCGGAAGGGCGGCTTTGTAAATAATTTTCCGTTGGCGTGTGTGGAACGCGCGCCACATCTGGCACATACACCGAAAACCATGCATGCGACGCATCTGCACCCGCTAACCGCTCCTGTCCAAGCGGCGGCATCGTCTCAATATACCCACTCACATATCGCGCGGCTAACCCCATCGCCCGGAGACATCCAATCCCCAAATGCGCGAAATCTTGGCAGACACCCCGACGGTGTGCCAACACCTCCGCCAGCGGTGTCGCAACCGTCGTCCATCCCGGGTCGTAGGTAAAATCGGTATGGAGCCGTGCGGTTAGATCGCGGACTGCCTCTTGCAAAGTTCTCCCATGTGCAAACGATGGCGTTGCATACTCGCGAAGTTCTGGCAACCGCGTCGGAATCATGGGCGAATCCAACACATACTGCCGCGTCTCCAAAATTTCTGGATGCAGTGACGTTTGAAGCTGCTCCCGAACCGCCTCCCATGCCTCGCTTTCAGAGCTCTCTCTCGCCGCCGTGCTATGCCGCTTCACCTCCACCTGACTCGTTACCGTGACGGTAAGTGTTTGATGCGGCCGCTGAATCGCAAAATAACAGACGGTATTCCCGAAGAAATCCTCACGCTCGCGATAACTTGTCGGCTGCGGCTCAACGACAAACCGACTGCCGTGAACCTGCTGCAAATGCCCCCACGCCGACAAAACCCCACTCGGCGTGTAATGTTTATACGGATGCCTCGCAAAGTCCCTCGGTGTCAACCGCGCCTCGTTATAGGATAAATTCGCCGTGTTGCTGTAGGTGTAGTGCGTCTTATGCGTAATTTGATAATGCATTATCTTCGTCAACCAAATTGGCCAATTCGGTAGTGCGAGGGGGCTGTCTCTCGCGAACTCCAATTGAAACGAAACCGCCCGGTCCTTCAAGTTCTCTACAATTCTCTAATTCACCGTTACCAACTGTTGCGGCCCCTGCACGTGACTAAAATAGGTTCGCGTCAACGTCTCCGAAAGTTCATGCAGCAGCTGTGCTAACCGCGCCAACAACTTCTCTAATCCCTGCCGCAGTTGCCCGGAACGTTCCGCAAGGTGCCTCGTATTTGATAGTTGCAGTTGCGTCAACGCCTCCAAAATTAGCTGCTCTTCTTCGCTGAGTCGGTACCCCAGTTTCTCCCGCGGCAGCGAGCAAATATGCTGCTGGAGCCGTTTCAATTGATAGAGTAAGGAACGCGGATTGCCCCGGTCAAGCAGCAGCAACTCCAACACCGTTGGGAAGTGCAGTTCGGCGCGATACCTTCCTCGATACGTAATCAGACTCTCCGCGGCGGCCAAAATCGCCTCCAGCAGCCGATTTTCGAGCCAATCGTCATACGCGCCGACAATGCTAGAACGGCACAGCCGAATGAGCAGGAGTGCGCGTTCAATCCGCCGCCCCATATCTAGACTCAGCCATCCTATCGTCTGCGTCATGCTTTCCGCGTTTAAACCTGTCAGTGCAGCCAGAAAAATCATCAACCTATCCAATTCTGTCTGGATATCCTGCAGGGTGTGCGCTTCCAACGCTGTGCCTTGTCCGCGGGCGTGTCCGCCCGATTGCGATGCTGTAAGTTCTCTTTCAAGCGCGGTGCATAAATTTTCAATGTTATTCATCACGCGCCAAGTATCGGTAGACCAGCGGTCTCGCACAGCATACGCCGCGCTTACCATTGACTGAAGCGTTGAGACGAGGCTACTGCTATTTTGTGTATCCAACGTGAGAGAAAACAACTCATCGGATAACGTGGCGTTGCGCTTCTCCGTAGGCGCGGCTGTCCCCGAAAACCCGGTAACCGAGCGAAACAGATTGTGCAGATATGTCAATTCAGAGCCATCCCGTGCATCCTCTGCTAACGGACTTGTCTGCAGCGTATCCAAAATAATCCGTAGCAATCGCGCCTGTCCTTCCGCGCGTTCTGCATAACGTCCTACCCAAAACAGATTTTCCGCCGCGCGGCTTGACAACCCGCGCGAATTTCCGACGTTATCATACGCCAACGGACGTAGCCCATTCTTCGGCTGCCGCCATAAACTGACATGCGGTTCGGGTTCATCTGCTAGCACCCATGTATCCTTACTCACGCCACCGGCGCGGCTAGAGACGATTAGCGCGCCTTTCTTCGCTGCACTCCGCGTTAGTCCCCCCGGCATCACCACATATCCCTCTTGCTGTGCGAACAAGAAGCTGCGCAGCGTCGCGTGCCGCGGCTCCAACTTGCCATCAATCAACGAAGGCGTTGTGGAGAAATGCACCTGCTCCTGTCCGACGTAAAGATGTGGTTCCGCGCAGATTTGCTTGCGCAGTGTTTCCAACTCCGCCTTGCTCATCTCTGCGCCAAACAGGGGATAGGCAGCCATCGGTTTCCGGTGAATCGTTTTGATAACGAGGCGTTCAAGGTTCTCCAGCACATACACGCGCTCCTCTCGCTGCCCGCACCACCACGTCGCTACTGATGGCAACAGCAGTGAGCTATCAGCGGTAATGCCAAACCACTTCGCGATGCTTGGCAAAAACGGCATCAGGCCGGGGTTCTCCAAAACGCTAGTTCCTGGCGCGTTCACGACGACGACATTCCCTAGCCGAATCGCCTCCATCAACCCTGCAACGCCGAGTCGCGAGTCCTGCCGCAATTCCAGCGCATCGCAGAAGACATCGTCGACTCGCCGCAAGATAATATCGACGGGAAGCAACCTATCTAGCGATTTCAACCAGACGCGCCCATCCCACACCCTCAAATCACCGCCTTGCACCAGCGTATAGCCGAGATAACTCGCCAGATATGCATGCTCAAAATAGGTTTCGTTCAACGGGCCGGGGGTTAGCACCACCACATGTGGGTTTGCCTTCCCGTGCGGTGCCATTTCCTCCAATTCGTTCTGCATCGCACGAAAAAAGAACGAGAGCCGATGCACTCCGATATCCCCGAACAGATTCGGCATTACCCGCGCTAGGGCAGTGCGGTTCTCCAGTGCATATCCCGCGCCGGAGGGAGCCTGCGTCCGGTCGCTCAGCACCCACATCTGTCCATCTGACCCTCGTGCCAAATCGGCTGCATACAGTAGAAGCAACTTCCGGGTAGCGATACCACCAGTTTTCTCGGCGGCGATACCGTCACATTCCCGCAAAAATCCCGCGTGCGCGTACACAACCTCCGGCGGCAGCACTCCCTCCTTGATAAGCCGACGTTCCCCATACACATCCATCAGCACGCGATTCAGCAACTCGGCGCGCTGCGTCAACCCTGTCGCAATCTTCTCCCATTCTGCCGATGAGAATATCAACGGAATCGGATCCAGTTCCCACGGCCGATGCCCCTGTTCCTCGCCATGCACGACATAGGTGACTCCGTTCTCGCGCAACAGCCGCCGCAACTCTTGATGCCGCGTCTCCATTTCCTCAAGCCCGAGGGTTTGCAATGCCGCGATAAAGGCTTGCCAATGCGCGTGGACTTGCCCGATGCCATCGAACATCTCGTCTTCCGAGGCATCGCCCGTGCGCGATTCGGTTAACCGATAATTTTCGTCAATGACGGTGTAGTGTGTGTTATTTGAACGTTGCATATCTCTTTTTCGTCCAATTCCGTTCGTTCGCAAGCCCTCGGCGGACGGTTGCCTGCCTGACGGTACCCCAAATCTACCTTAGGAGCGAGGGGGGCCTGTCCCTCGCCATCCTTTGAGTGCGGGGAAATTTCTGTAGCTGCTCGTTTTCCGTTCCTCCTTCATCCACCGGACGCAGCGCAAAAAACGTTTCATGCACATCGGCTCCAACCAGATTCAACTTCGTCTGAAACGCGTCCAAAAATTCATGCAAACCGGTTGAGAGCAACTGCTTCACCTGTGCATAAGCAAACTCCGAACGCAATTGTCCGAGCCGCTGCTCGGCCGAATTAGAGAACGTCTCCAAGGGCGTGCCAGAAATCGCGTGGAGTGACTCCTCCGCCTTTGACAGGCAATAAAGCACTGAGCGCGGAAACTCCCGGTCCAGCAACAAAAACGCTACTACCTGCGTCGGCGCGATTAATCCGTGCGTCCGCCGGTACATCTCAAATGCACTTGCAGAATGCAACAGCGCGCCCCACTGAATATCGTCAAACGGTGTATCCACATGCCACAACGAGGGCAGCAGAATAAAGTATTTCACATCGACGATGCGCGAAGTCTTGTCCGCACGCTCAATCAATCTGCCTAACCGACAGAAATGCCACCCTTCGCTGTGAGACATGCTGTTATCGGTTAACCCCATAAACAGTTGCGAGGCCCGTTTAATTTCGCCGAAGAACTCGTGCGGCTCTGTCATTGCCCACTCTTCTGTCGCTTCTGTCACCGTCAAATAGGCCACGTTGAGCTGCTCCCACATTTCCGATGAGATATTCTCTCGGATAGAGCGTGCATTCTCCCGCGCTGCCCGTAAACAGGAGATGATTGAATTCGGGTTCTTTTTGTCAAATGTCAGAAACCGAATCACTGTCTCCTGTGATGCCTCGCCGTACTGTTCAGCGAACACTTCGTCGTCGCCCGTTGTCGCCACCAGCGGGTTCCACTGCGTCTGTATCCCCACCGGCAAATCCAGCATCAGATGCAGATTCACATCAACAAACCTGGCGACGTTCTCTGCACGTTCAATATAGCGGCTCATCCAATAAATCGATTCTGCCACGCGACTCAACATAGTCCCTTTCCCTTCCTCGTAAGGCGAGGGAAACTTGTCCCTCGCCGTGCTCACTGTAAACGGGGATGTCTCTCTCCACCGGCTTATCTATGACGCGTTTGACAACACCCACGTATCCTTACTCCCGCCGCCCTGCGACGAATTCACCACCAACGAACCCTTCTTCAGCGCGACTCGTGTCAACCCACCGGGAAGGACATAAATCTCCTCACCATACAAGATAAAGGGACGCAAGTCAACGTGTCGTCCCTCAAACCGCCACTGTGCATCGTCATCGATTAGCACAGGCACCCGTGAAAGTGCAAGCGTCGGCTGTGCGATATAGTTCCGCGGATTCGCCTGAATGCGCTGCGCGAACTCCTGTTGTTCGGCCCTTGTGGAGTGCGGTCCAATCAGCATTCCATAGCCGCCGGACTCGTTCGCCGCTTTCACAACGAGTTCGTCCAGATGCTCCAACACATACTTCCGGTCTGAGTCTTCCCAGCACATATAAGTCGGCACATTGGGGACGATAATCTCTTCGCCGAGGTAGTATTTGATAATTTTCGGCACGAAGGCGCACACCACCTTATCATCGGCGACGCAAGTGCCAGGCGCGTTCACCAAAGCGAGCCGGCCTGCTTGATAAGCCTCCATCAACCCCGGCACGCCGAGCATCGATTCCGAGCGGAACAAGTTCGGATCCAAGAAATCGTCGTTAATTCGGCGATAGAGGACATCGATGCGTTCAAATCCCTTCGTCGTCCGCATGTGCACGAACCCATCCTGCACCACCAGATCGCGGCCCTCCACCAACGCCACGCCCATCTGCTGCGCGAGGAACGAATGTTCAAAATAGGCGGAGTTATAGACACCCGGTGTCAGCACCGCAATCTTCGGCACTTTCACCTTATCGTTGGCCAGGTATTGGAGCATGTCGAGGAGCCGGCTCGGATAATCCTCGACCGGCTCAATCTGCGACATCCCGAACAATTGCGGGAACGTCCGCTTCATCAGATTCCGATTCTCCAACACGTAGGAAACCCCGGATGGACACCCGAGGTTATCCTCTAATACATAATATTGTCCATCGCGGTCGCGCACCAAGTCAGTTCCTGTGATATGGCACCAAATGCCGCGCGGCGGATCCAAACCAATGCACGGTTCAAGATACCGATTAGACGAGAGCACCACTTCCGCCGGCACTACCCCGTCCTTCAGAATCTTCTGTTCATGATATACGTCATCAATGAACAGGTTCAGGGCATGGATGCGCTGCTTCAGCCCGCGTTCGATCCACTCCCACTCGCTTGCATCGATGATGCGCGGCATGAGATCGAAGGGAAAAATCTTTTCAACGCCTTGTTCATCGGCATAGACATTGAACGTAATCCCCAGTTGCAACAGCGCGCGCTCCGCCGCAATCTGCCGACGCAGCAGCTCTCCAGCCGGCAGCCGTTCGATGCGCTCCATCAATATCTGCGCAGCGGGCCGCGGACTTCCATCCGGTGCAAACATCTCATCATAAAATTCATCGGTGGTGTATCCATCAAATATTGACATTGCAGTCTGCTCTCTATTCGGAAATTTCTCTGTTCGATTCAATGCTCGCGGGCGACAGGCCCCCGCGCTACGTTACGCTGACAAGAACGTCTGCCCTTTCCGTAGTGCGAGGGCCTGTCCCTCGCCATGCCGCGTTCGTCAAGTAGTTTGCCACAACTTTGAAGAAATGTCAAACCGCGGGCAGATCTGGCGGCTTGGGCTGCGAATCAAACCCATAAATCCGATGCATCACCGGCGTAGCCCGTGCAACCACCTCAGGCTTCAAATACTGCACGAAATCAAACATCGGCTTGATAAACGAACGGCAACAGAAACAGATTAGTGCGATCCGCGCCCGGTCTGTCTTATTCGCACCTGCAGAATGCCAGACTGCACCGTTAAACAGGAATACCGAACCCTTCGGCGCGGACAGCCGAACCTCATTGGGATGATGCGTCGTCCCAGGCGGCGGTTTCACCCCTTGCCGATGAATGCCCGGGACATAGCGCGTGCCGCCATTTTCCGGCGTGAAATCGTCCAACAGCCAGAGACTATTCGCCACCACTGGAAAACTCGGCAGCGGCTCAGGCATCGTGCCAAGCACGCTATCCACGTGGTAACCTCCATCCGGCGCGCCCGGCTCAATGATATTGGAGGTAAGCGTGCTTAACGTGTAATCCTCGCCGAGCAGGTATTCAAAAAACGGCATCACCTTCGGACGAGCAACGATTCGCTCGTAAATCTCGCCTTTATTTGCCAACCAGCGAACGTGCTGCCCATACCCATTGGTATGCCGAAGTGCTGAGCCGTCCTGCCGCTCCGCTGCCGCGAGTCGCAGCAAATCGGCACGATACATCTCAATCTCCGCCGAAGAAAGCACATCAGGAATGACGATGCACCCCTGCTCATCCAATTCCCGCTTCTGCGCTTCTGTGATACCCATCTCGCTTCCCTCCTGCAAAGGCGGATTTTTATGGTTTCCGCCCGCGAACTACGCCGCGAAATCCTTCAAACATTCCTCATACGCGCCAAACCGTTCACCCTCATGCTCTTCCGGATCGACTAGTTTTAACCACAGCGCGCTATCTTTCTTCGCGCCGCTCAGCTGCCGACGACTTCCTAGATGCGCCGGATCCGGGCCGCTCCAGACTACCTCGCCGCCCTGCAAATAGATGAAATTCCCGCGATACCTGTCGATTAGCGATTTCTGGTTCTCCAGATAAACCAGTCCCTGCTCACACGTCGTCCGCCGCCAATTTGCGACTGTTTCCTGGCTATCCGTCTCCACCGAGTCAAATTCCGCCAACGGTGCGGTGACTTCACTCGTCCAATCGATTTCGTCCAATTCTACTGTCCCATACCCGCGTTGCGCGGCGATGAGGATATGGTTCCGATCGCGTTTAAAGGGCGGTGTCGGCCAATCGGATTTCGGATCGTGCCCCATCAAATGCATTCCGACGGTATCGGTTGCTATCGGATGGTCTCCTGCGACGAGCGCGTTACAGATTCTTCCTTCGCCGCCCCATTCGCGTCCCCACTGCCCCGTTAGCGCGTCGATGATGTTGAGGCAAGGCTTCGTTATCAACGCCAGATCTGGCAGCACATAAGACAGGCGGATCAGGTGGTGATAATAACTGCGCGTTCTGCCTTCCGGCAGCAACATCGGCGGCAAGCCGAACAGATTCTTGGTGCATAAGGTAATGCCCATGAACGCATGATTTTTCATCTTGGCCACAGAGACGACAGCATCTGCATCGTCAAAACAGGCACTCAGCGTGTAGCGATCGAACATTGAACCGCCGCCGGGGACATCGTAAACCTTGAATGGCGGCAGATTCGAGTCCACAAAATCCACCCCGAATTCCTTGAGGTGATGTTCGTAGTTGAAACCGGGTGGCATCCGATGCCCGTGCGTATACGGATTCGTATCTGTAGCGACAATTTGCGCGTTCGTGTGCTCCTTTAGCAGCCGAAACACCGCGCGGCACACCGCATCGTCCACCAATTCCCGTCGTCGGCCTTCGTAATAGATAATCCGCTCGTGCGGCTTCATCATATTCAGTTTGATGACAACCTTTTTGGCGGTTTCAATGGGTTTCCAAGCGCGTGTGAGCGGATCGGTAACTCGGCGCAGCGTTTGATAAATCTCTTCTTCTGTCGCCCGATAATCACAATGCGCCGCCCGCACCTTAAACTGTTTTTCTACCATATCCTTCTCCTCAATTCTCCGTCGGTAGGCGCGGTTTCAAACTGCGCCTATCGGGTTCGTTCTATGAACTGCGCATCCGTCTCCTCAAAGAAGGCGTTCCGTTTCAAACTGCGCCTATCGGGTTCGTTCTGCTTCAGTTCTATTATTAAAAGGATACCATCCCTCCCGAAAAATGTCAAGAAATTTCTTTATCGCCCATCTTCGTTCCATTTTCGTGCGTCTACCCGAAAGAGAAAACGCCCGCGGCGCGGAGGCCAGGGCGTTTTTTGATATAATCGACGCACGGCGAGGGACAGGCCCTCGCCCTACGGTGAAAAGGGGCCGCGGTTTGAGAAACTCTGCCTCCCTCGATTTACGGGTGAACGTGGCGTTAAGTTTTCTGCCACTTCAAACGAAGCGTCGATTCATCTTCGGTAAAAGAAAAGATGAGATACGTTCCATGCCATGTGTAGGGGATAGGTTCTTCAGCCAGCCATAAATCTGTGCCATTGGCACTCCAAGTGGTGCCGGATTGGTTAACCCGATAAGACTCGCGGTACAAAAGAGTTAAAGACCAGGGGCCGCCTTTGCTACCGAGGGTAAGTTGTCCAAAGAGGTCCGGAGGACGGATAACAACCGAAGACCCTCCTTCTTCAACAATCATCTCAGTAGCCGTATACCTTCCGGTGAGTTCATCCACCGCTTCATCTTCATCGTCTCCGCCGCAGCCGATGAAGGCGACAGAGAACAACGCAACCAGCATTAACGCGAACACGCGAAAACTAGTTTTCATCAAAAATCTCCTTTCTCGCACTCTGGCGAGCAGCTAAAGAAAACAGCCGCAAAACAAATCCCGTAGGCGCGGTTTGAAACTGCGCAGACCAGAAATTGCGCATGTCTTGTGCAACAGAAATGGCGAGGGACAGGCCCTCGCCCTACGGTTTATTAAAGGACAGGCCCTCGCCCTACGGGTTATTAGGGGTTTTTTGTTCACGCAGTAATCGACGCATCACCTTATTCGATGCAGTGCGCGGTAGTGCCTCCACCACTACAACCTCATCAATCCGAAACAACGGATTCAGACGCTGACGCAATGCTGTCTGCAAAGTTTCGCGAATTTCTGGCACGGAAATCGCGCAGACCGGCACAACATATATCACCAACTGACTCGGCCCTCCATCTTTCGGCGATACCGCCACCGCCGCGGTTTCCCGAATTCCATCAACGCCGTTCAGCACTTCCTCAATTTCCGCCGAGCTCACCTTAATCCCGCTCAGATTCATCGTATCGTCAACGCGCCCATGGATGCGATAATACCCGTTTGCCAACCGTTCCAGTGCATCCCCGTGCCGGCGCAAATCCGGCTGCGGCGTTCCCGAAAAGTAGACTGCGTCATGTTCCGCGTTCACCAAGTTACTTGATAACCCTAGCGATGGCGGCAGAATAAAAACCTCGCCGTTATCCGCAAGCTGCCCTTCTTCATCGCAAAGCACAAAATCCAAACCGAGTGCGGGAGTGGTAAATGTTGAAGGCGCGGCCGGTTGCACGCGCGTTCCTGTGATATACGCGCCGCCGATTTCTGTCCCACCGCAGTATTCAATCACGGGCCGGTACTCTGCCAGCGACATCAAAAACAGCATCTCCATGGGATTAGAACACTCCCCGGTCGAACTAAATGCGCGAATCGCGTCCCAATTCAGTCCCTGCATGCACCCACTATTTTTCCATGCGCGCACGAGCGTCGGCACCACACCGAGGAGGTTCACCTTCGCATCCTGCACGAAAATGCCGAAATCGCGTCCGGTCGGCACGCCGTCATATAGTGCTATAGTGCCCCGATTGATTAGACTTGCATAGATAAGCCAAGGTCCCATCATCCATCCAAGGTTCGTCGGCCAGGCGAGGACATCGCCGGGATGAATATCGTGATGGAGGAAAGCATCTGCGGCGCACTTAATCGGCGTGGTATGCGTCCACGGAATCGCCTTCGGTTCTCCTGTCGTTCCGGACGAAAAGAGGAGATTCGTATGCGCTTCTGGATGACACGGCACCGCCGTAAACGTCCCGCGGTCGCTCAGAAAATCCTCCCATGTCAGATCTTCCCTACCCGCTAACCGTGCTTTTGTCGCCGACATTACAATCGCCTTTGGGGCATTCGCCGCAACAACCTTCTCATATAGCGGCAGCCGTTTTCCACGGCGATAAATAGCATCCTGCGTAAAAATCGCCTTCGCCTTGCCGATGCGGAGCCGCGTCGCAATCTCTCTCGGTGCAAAACTATCGGCGATGGACACTACTGCGCACCCCGCCTTCACAATTCCCAGATAAATCGCGACAGATTCTGCATGCATGGGCATATCAACCGCCACGGCATCCCCCGGCTCCATGCCGAGTGCTACGAGTCCATTCGCAACGCGGTTCGTGAGACATTCCAATTCGCGATAAGTAATTATTTTCAGCGTCGGATCTGTTTCGCTTCGCGTGATAATCGCAACAGCATCGTCAGGCGCGCTGAAACAACTCTCAACGATGTTATAGCGGCCGCTTGTGATATTCAGGTTTCTACCCGCAATCTCCACCTTAAGGGAAGGAAGATGAACCCCCAACGTCTCAATCATCATCTCCCAAAACGCGGCGCGGTTGTCCACACTCCACGCATGAAATGCGCGATAGGTTTCTATTCCCAACTTCTCCATCAACTGTGTAATGTTGGCTTGCGCGATATCCGTTTCAGATGGAAACCAAGCCGGTGGTGGCCCTTGCGTTTCGGCATCCCAGGCTGCATATACCGTCTCATAAAGCAGTTGATGCAGCGCGAACGGATGCTTCGGCGACAAGATATTGCGCGAGACTTCGGCCCAACATGCCGCCGCCCCCTTTTCGGCCAAAAGCGCGTTCACTGCCTTCGCTTCCTCTTCCCCGAATCCACAAGCGATGAGTTGTTTAGTTGTGAGCATGTTTTTTTACATTCCTCTGGACAATTCTCGCAACCGATTCACAGTCGCCACGACTTCCTCAACCACAACATCCACCTCTTCCGCCGTGTTATAACGTCCCAAACCGAAACGCACTGCTGTTACCGCGAGTTCATGAGGCACGCCCATCGCTGTCAACACATGCGAGGGTTTGACCGATTCCGAATCGCACGCCGAACCTGTTGACACCGCCACCTGCTTCAGCCCCGCCAACAGCGCATGGCTTTGGACACCTTCAAAACAGAGATTCAAATTGCCGGGCAGCCGCTTTTCAGGATGTCCGTTGAGATGAATATCCGTCAACCGCGTCCGCAGTTCCTCATGCAGCCTATCCCGCAACACCCCAGTAGGAGAGATCTCCCGGTCCTGATTTCTCTTCTCCCGGTCTTGATACAATTCACACGCTGCTCCCAAACCGACAATCCCCGCCACATTCAATGTGCCGGGCCGAACTCCCATCTCCTGTCCGCCGCCATAAAAAAGCGGTTGTAATTGTATGCGCGGATGTCGTTCATATCCGCCTGCGCGAACATAGAGCGCGCCAACCCCTTTCGGTCCATACATCTTATGCGCTGTCAGCGATGCCAAATCCACTCCCAACGTCTCCATATTCGATGGGAGTTTCCCAATTCCCTGCACCGCATCCGAGTGAAACACTACGCCGTGCTTTTGCGCGATGTCGGCAATTTCGGCAATTGGGTTTATCGTTCCGACTTCGTTATTCGCATACATGAGGCTGATGAGCGCGGTCTTCGGTGTAATCGCCGCCGCCACATCGTCCAGATCGATCATTCCGTATGTATCCACTGGCAGATACGTCGTCTCAAACCCCTCCGCCGCCAGAGCGTGACACGTATCCAACACGGCGTGATGCTCCGCCGTGCTTGTGATAATATGATTTTTCTCTGCTTGAGCGGTTGCAACTCCCCTGATAGCAAGGTTATCCGATTCTGTCGCGCCACTCGTAAAAATAATCTCTCCGGGGGAACAGCCGAGCAGTGTCGCGACTTGCGCGCGCGCCTTCTCCACTGCATCCTTCGCCGCTATGCCAAACGGATGCGTGCTAGCGGCATTCCCGAAATGTGTCGTTAAATAAGGCATCATCGCCGTTAGCACCTCTGGCGCAATCGGCGTTGTCGCATGGTTGTCCATGTAAATGACATCACTATTCACAAATGAAGTTTCAGAAAACAAGTAGGGCATTTTTTGTGCTGATACCGCTTTGGCACGTAGGACGGGGGGCCTGTCTCCGTGCTTGGAACACGACGAGGGACAGGCCTTCGCCCTACGATAAGGCGCGCCGGTTGTGGTAAGGACAGATGTCGTTCATATCCGCTCCATCTGCCCGATACTTACAACCGTTCCCGGAACATCGCCATCATTCCATCTGGCGGATTGAACGGCAACTCAACCACGGTATTCGTCAACCCGCTATAATAGATCCCCAACAGCAGATTGAATTCCGCCAGCGACTGCGGCAGGTGCGTCGGATGCACCTTGCTTTCATCGTCTAGCCACTCAAATACTGCATCGGTGAGGCCGCCTTGCGCGATGACATCCTGCGCGCCGTAACTCAGGGCTCCGCCTTCATAACCGCCTTCGGGGGTACTCCGTTCCCAACTCTCAAACCTCCAGTGAACAAACCCGTGTTGTCCGAACACACAGACCCGCTTATGCCGATTATTGCCAGTCTCAGGCAACACGCGGGGTGCCATTTCGGGCCCGAAAGCGACGGAGGCTTGCACGCCGTTCGCGTAAGTCACCAACGCTGTCGCATTCGCCGGCGATGGCTGCGCGCTATCCAACTGGCCGGCACCCGAAATCTGTCCATGCACTCTCACCGGGCGCGAGTTGTCAATGTAAGACGACACCAATTGCAACACATGCGGTGCCTGATCTACGGGCGGATTGCGTGCGCTTGCCTCAATAAACTTAATCGCCCCGATTTTTCCCTCTGCCACATCCCGTTTCAACGCAAGGTTTTGCGGGTGGAAATTGAGCTGCGTATTAACGACGAACTTCGTTTTTGTCCGTTGCGAAAGCTCAGCAATCTGCCGCCAATCCTCACTCTCCACTGCAATCGGTTTTTCGACGATAGCCGCCGGCACCCCGTGTTCGGATGCCTGATTCATCAGTGGGTATCGGATGCGTTCGTTCGTTCCGCGGAGCACCGGTGCTGTCACGATATGCAACAGATCTGGTTTCTCCTTTGTGAGCATTTCGTCAAGATCGGTGTATCGGGCATCTATTCCGAACTCATCACCGAAGCCGTTGAGCAACTCTTCATTCATATCACAAATCGCTGTGAGTTTTCCGCCTTTGACGTGTTCGTAGGCGCGGGCGTGTCCTCTTGCACGTCCCCTGCATCCCAGAATCGCGCTTTTATACATTCGGTTTCTCCTATCAACACAAAATTTACGTGAATCGTCGGTAGGCACGGTTTGAAACCGCGTCTACCGAAGGCGTTCCGCGTAGGTTCTGCCATGATGATTTGCGTTGATGATACCACAGACGCAATTTTAAAGCAATAGCGAAAAATGCTTGCAGTGAAAAACTCTTGACATTCCCTCGCAAACTTTGCTATACTTTAATTACCATGCAAAATGCGTTAGATCAGTTTTACACCAAAAAAGAAATCGCTGCTGCCTGTTGGAAGCATTTCACTGACATCTTCGCAGTTGAAGCCCTATTTTTTATAGAACCCTCGGCTGGCACCGGCGCGTTTTACAACCTCTTGCCGCCACAACGCAGATTGGGAATGGACATTGAACCCAAATGCGAAGGCGTAATCGCACAAGATTTTTTTAAAGTATCGGCCGGATATAGAAATCCTCTCTTACAAACTGCGCAGAGAGATATGAGCGGATATGGAGACGCGCGCATACAAACTGCACCTAATGAGACTGCCATCATCGGCAACCCGCCGTTTGGCAAACGCGGGAAATTGGCGATAGCGTTCTTCAATCACGCCGCCTATTTGGCGGACACCGTCGCCTTCATCGTGCCGGTGAATTTCCGAAAGTGGACGGTGCATAAGCAGCTTGACTCCAGCATGCGGTTCATCAGCAAATTGGCACTGCCGAGGGAAGCGTTCCAACTAGGCAACGGCAAACCTTACGCGGTGAATACCGAATTCCAAATCTGGACCCGGGGTGAAGCGAACGCGTATCCAGACATGCGGCTCCATCAACCGTTGCCCACTTCGCACCCGGATTTCCAGATGTGGCAGTATAACAACACGGCTGCAGCACGGAAGGTCTTCCGAAATGCCTTCGATTTCGCCGTGCCGTGCCAAGGGTGGCAGGACTACTCCCGCAAGGAAACCGATGAAAAGCGGTGCGAACGGAATAAGCAATGGATATTGCTGAAGGCGAAAAATCCGAACGTCTTGGCGCGGCTCATGTGCATCAATTATGAACGCTTAGCACAGGAGTGCGCCACCGCTGTCCCCGGCTTCCGCAAAGGCGACTTAGTGCAGGCGTATGCGAAACAAAAAACGCCTCCTGGCTCATAGCGCGAAGACCTATTTGGCCATTCAGAACCCGTAGCGCGAGGGCCTGTCCCTCGCTAACGCTCCCTGGAACTACATTCGCTGGAAAGAGGAGGAACCGATGCGACATTACCTTATCATTTTCTTATCACTCTGCGCGATTATCCTATTTTCTGGGTGCCAATCCCAGGCCCTCCGTGCCCTCATTGAACCGCAGGAATGGACAAACTATGCCATCACGGAAGGCGTAACCTGCACAGATCCGGCGATGATAGATGGCGATGCGAAAACTAGGGGGTATGCCGATGGCAGGTGGATTCACATCACGCTGCCGACTCGGAAGCCCATCCACCGCATCGTTATCCGCGGCACGAACATTCGGGATGCCATGGTCTATCAGAAACTCCAAGGTAATGGACAGTGGCGCGCAATTCTGCAGGTTCAGAATAACCGAGGGCCGGCAATTGAGATGCGGGCGAGTGTCGTCACGGAGGCACTCCGCGTCTATATCAGCGGCACCGCTGACGACAAGCAAGGCGCACGAAGATTTTCCGAACGTCACAATGCGATGGTGCGGCCAATCCAACTCGGCAGAGCCTATGCCCACGAAATTGAGGTTTACGGGTTCGCTTCAAAAGAAGAGCAACCCTGAAACCCACACCGGTAGGCGCGCGTTGGAAGCGCGCTCATCGACAAAATGCCGAGAATCACTGATACGCAATTAACCTTTGTAGTTCGGGTTGCTTGCCACCGACAGGCCAAACGGCTCAAGATCGGACGCTCTTGAACTACTGATTAAATGAATTTGGTATAACACACATGAAACGCTTGATTTTTGAAGACATATACACCTGGTCGGTCTTCAGCGAAGAACGACAGATCGACTTTAACGGACATCTGTGGGTGCGGCAGGAAGGAAACATCCTCATCGATCCGGTCCCAATGAGCAGTTCCGACGAAGCGCAGCTCGCTGAACTCGGCGGCGCGAAGTGGATTGTT